>NZ_AOPZ01000275.1 GCF_000414115.1 Streptomyces aurantiacus JA 4570 | reverse complement strand
GGGTCCGGGGCGGAGCCCCGTGGCGGGGGCTACGGCAAGTGGCCGGTGGGCGGGCGCGCGTGCCAGAGGGCGAGGCCGGCGTCGACCAGGCTCACGCGGTCGAGGGTGGCGACGTCGGCCAGGGGGTGCCACGCCGCCCGGTCCGTCGACCCCGACGTCTCGTGCCGCAGCGCACCCCCGACCACCCGCCCCTCGTACACGATCCGCACGCCGTGGAAGTCCGCCACGGCCCCGAGCCGCCTCGGATAGCGGCGCCGCAGCGAGTCGACGCCGAGCAGCGCGACCGGCTCCACGACGTACCCGGTCTCCTCGTCGGCCTCGCGGATCACCGTGTCGTACGGATCCTCCCCGTGGTCCATGCCGCCCCCGGGCAGCGTCCACCGTTTGCTGCCGTCACCCGCCACCCACCGGGCGAGCAGCACGGAGTCGTCGCGTACGCATACGGCGTAGGCCGCCACCCGGAGTTCCTTGTGCACGGGCCGACGTTAGACCCCGTACACGAGATAGGCACGTCCCGTTACCGGAGCGGTGGGTTGGCGGGTGAGTACGCGGGGGCGGACCACGTCCAGGGGGAGGCGGCGGTGGTCTCGCGGGTCTCGGTGAGGGCGAGGCGGACCGTGCGGGTGCCGTCGGGGGCGAACGCGGTGCGGGCCGTGCCCGTGAGGTGGAGCGCGGTGCCCGTCGTCCAGTCGAGGAAGAGCAGGCCCGCGCGGGGGTCGCGGGTGAGGTTGCCGAGGGTCAGGAACATCGCGTTGCCGGGGTAGTCGGGCCACTCCAGCTCGCGGGGTGAGACGACGCGTACGAAGCCGGGGTTGCCGCCGCGGTGGCCGGCGTCGGCGCCGCCCTCGCGGACCGTGGCCAGGAAGAAGGTGTCCGCGGCGGCGACGAAGTCCCGCTGGGCGGGCGTGAGGTCGGTGCCGCGGGTGGTGCGGGGGCGGGCCTCCGGGGGCCGGGCGCCCAGCAGTCGGCGCTGCTGCAGGTATTTGGGGCAGTTGGCGAAGACCTGGTCCGCCTCGACGGCCAGGCCCCGTGGCGTCGGGCGGGCCCGGCCGTTCAGGCGCATCCGCCGCCGCGTGCGCGGGTCCAGGGCGATGGTGCCGACGGGGGTGCCGGGCACCGCCAGGGCGGCGGCGAGCGGGTCCCCTTCCGCGGGACCGCCCGCCACCGACATCTGGCTCGGCCCCGTGGCCCGTACGAAACCGGGCTCGCCGGTGAGCAACGACGCCCACACCCGCCCGCCCACCGGGTCCGCCGCGCCGATCACCAGCATCGGCTGGAGTTCGAGGAACGCGGCGGCGACCGGCCGGATGCCAGGGCCGATGGACCGGCCGACGTGATCGGCGAGTTCGCGTACCCCGACGCGGTCCTGCACGGCGCGCGACCCCGGGTGGTAGGGGCCGCTGTCCGCCCTGTCGGTCCCGTCCGTCCTGTCGGTCCCATCCGGCTCGTACGTGGTGTCCACGAGGCCGCCCTTCTAGAAGAAGCCGCAGGTCGGCGCGGCCGCGACGGGGGCGCTCGCGGACTCGGCACCGGCCGGGGCACAGATCTCCAGGCGGGTGCCGTCGGGGTCGTGGAAGAAGATCCCGCCGGACGCGGCGCCCTCGCCGTGCGGCACGACGCCGTCGTAGGCGAACTCCACTCCGTACGCCCGCAGTTCTCGTTCGTACGCCCTGACCTCGTCGATCGTGCCGACCTCGAAGGCGAGGTGGTGCAGGCCCGCGCGCCCGCCCTCGTACGGGGCGCCCGCCTGCTGCCAGAGCGTGAGCGTGAGGGCGCCCGCGTGGCCGAGGAAGGCGAAGCGGCGGCCCTCCTCCTTGCCCTCGCCGATCAGCTCGAAGCCGATCACGTCCCGGTAGAAGGCGAGGGAGCGGTCGAGGTCGGTGACGTTCAGACCTACATGGCCCGTACGCGGGGCGCTGAGCGCGCTCGGGGGCATCGTGCCGCCTTTCGACATGGGTGGCCCGCCCGACGCGGGCTAACCGTCTAATGCGAGATTAGGGGTTAGCGCACGCGAGCGTCAACCGGTCACGTACGCTTTGCTGGTTAGCGCCGAAGGGAGCCCCCATGCCCGCCGCCACCCCGCCCGACCCGCGCCCCCTCACCGGTGAGCCCCTCTCCCTGGACCTGCTCAACACCCGCTGGATGCAGGACGGCGCCCGGGAAGACCTGCTCGGCGGGACCGGCGGGCTCAGCGCCGTGGACGGGCTCACGGTCTGGCTGGCGGCGAACCGGCTCGACGGGCGCTTCACCGCCGACGGGCGGACCCTGGAGCATCTGCTGCGCGCCCGCGACGCCCTCGCGGGCCTGGTCGACCTGCCGGGCAGGCCGGGCGGCGAACCCGCCGCCGTCGCCCGCGTCGACGCCGTCCTCGCGCACGGCCGCATCCGTGCCACGCTGACACCGGCCGGGCCCGGCGAGGAGCCGGAGTTCGAGGACCCGTCCTGGGGGCCCGCCTGGCTCGCGGCGCGCGACTATCTGGAGCTGCTGACCCGTGCGCCCGACCGCATCCGCGGCTGCGCCCACGACGCCTGTGTCCTGCACTTCTTCGACACCTCGCGGAACGGCACCCGCCGCTGGTGCTCGATGGCCGTGTGCGGCAACCGGGCGAAGGCGTCCCGGCACTACGCCCGGTCCCGGGAGGGATAGCTTCACCAGGCCGGGCGTGCGGCGCGGCCGCCAAGTCCCGTTATGCGCCGCCTTGTTCCCGATGGCGTATGGCGGAAGTACGCCACCGGCCCATCCCGTCCCGGGCAACTCTCCCCAAACAGGCACCCCTTACGTAAAGCTGAGCGGTCATCCGGCCCCGTATTCCGGACCCTCGCTACATCGGCTCGACCAGCCGATCTTTACGTACAGGGATGCTGATGACCCTCGATCCACGACGTGCGCCGATATCCGGTGCAAGACCCGCCGACCACGCCGCCCGCCCCCGGGGCGTCCGCCGCACCGCCCGCCTCGCCACCGCGATAGGCGTGGCCGCCGCCCTCAGCGCGGCGGCCCCGCTCCCGCTGGCCTTCGCCGCCGACACCCCCTCCCCCGTCCCTGGCGCCCCCGCCCCCAAGGACGCCGCCGCCAAGCTCGGCGCTCAGGACGCCGAGTTGCTCGCCGACGCCAAGGCCGAGGGCGAGAAGACCGTCACGATGATGGTCGCCACCGCGCCCGGCGCGACCGAGCAGGTCGCCGAGGAGCTGGACGCCGTCAAGGGCGGCTCCGTGGGCCGCACCTACGACAAGCTCGGCTACGTCCGCGCCGCCGTCCCGACCGCCCGCGCCGACGCCGCCATCAAGGCCGCCTCGAAGCTCCCCTCCGTGCACGCCATCGACCTGCGGCACGAGATCGAGCTGGACGACCCGAGGCCGGGCGGCGCCAAGTCCGCCACGTCCGCGCAGGGCCGCGCCGCCTACCCGGCGCCGGACAAGAACACGCCCGCGAAGAACCCGTACAACCCGTCCTTCGAGACGGGCGCCGTCGACTTCGTGAAGAAGAACCCGAAGGCGGACGGACGCGGCATCACCATCGGCGTCCTCGACTCGGGCGTCGACCTCGGCCACCCGGCGCTGCAGAAGACGACGACCGGCGAGCGCAAGATCACCGACTGGGTGACCGCCACCGACCCGATCGTCGACGCGGACGGAACCTGGCGGCGGATGACCAATCCTGTCAGCGGGCCCACGTTCACCTGGGACGGTGACACGTGGAAGGCCCCGGCGGGCTCGTACCAGGTGAATCGTTTCCGCGAGGCGGCCACCACCGGCGGCGACGCCAAGGGCGACCTGAACCGCGACGGCGACACCACCGACTCCTGGGGCGTCCTGTACGACCCGGCCGCCGGCACCGTCCGCGTCGACCTGAACGACAACAAGGACTTCGCCGACGACAAGGTGATGAAGCCCTACGGGGACAAGCACCAGGTCGGCTACTTCGGCAAGGACGACCCGGCCACCGACGTCGCCGAGCGCGTGCCGTTCGTCGTGGAGATCCGCAAGGACGTGCCGACCGACCCCTACGGCGGCGACTGGGTCGGCAAGAAGGCCGACTTCGTCAACATCGGCCTCATCGAGTCCGAGCACGGCACGCACGTCGCGGGCATCACGGCCGCCAACAAGCTGTTCGGCGGCAAGATGAACGGCGCGGCCCCGGGCGCGAAGCTCGTCTCGTCCCGCGCCTGCACCTGGTCCGGCGGCTGCACCAACGTCGCGCTCACCGAGGGCATGATCGACCTCGTCACGAAGCGCGGCGTCGACATCGTCAACATGTCGATCGGCGGCCTGCCCGCGCTCAACGACGGCAACAACGCGCGCGCCGAGCTGTACAAGCGCCTCATCGACACCTACGGCGTGCAGCTGGTCATCTCGGCCGGCAACTCGGGCCCCGGCGCCAACACCGTCGGCGACCCCGGCCTCGCCGACCACGTCATCTCCGTGGGCGCGGCCATCTCCAAGGACACCTGGGCCGCCAACTACGGCTCCGAGGTGACCAAGAAGTACGGCATGTTCCCGTTCTCCTCGCGCGGCCCGCGTGAGGACGGCGGCTTCCAGCCCCTGGTCACCGCGCCGGGCTCGGCCATCAACACCACGCAGACCTGGCTGCCGGGCGGCCCGGCGGCCGAGGCGGGCTACCAGCTCCCGGCCGGCTACTCGATGCTGCAGGGCACGTCGATGTCGTCGCCGCAGGCCGCGGGCGCGTCCGCGCTGCTGCTCTCCGCCGCGAAGCAGAAGCGCCTGGAGCTGTCCCCGGCGAAACTGCGCACCGCGCTCACCTCGACCGCGCACACCATCCCCGGCGTGCAGGCGTACGAGCAGGGCACCGGACTGATCGACGTCGTGGACGCCTGGGACGCCATCAAGGGCGGCGCCAAGGCCCACGAGTACACGGTCAAGGCGCCCGTCGACACGGCACTTGAGCAGGAGCTGAAGAAGCCCGGCACCGGTCTGTACGACCGCGAGGGCGGCCTGAAGGCGGGCCAGAAGAAGACGTACGACGTGAAGATCACGCGTACGACGGGCCCGACGCGTCCCGTGCTGCACAAGCTCGGCTTCGCCAACAACCACGACAAGACGTTCCGCCTCCTCGGCGACGACGAGGTGTTCCTGCCGCTGAACAAGGCCGTGACCGTCAAGGTGCAGGCCAAGCCGAAGGCCGCGGGCCTGTCCAGCGCCAGGCTGACGGTGAACGACCGGCGCACCCGCGGCATCGACCACCAGATCATGACCACGGTGGTCGTCGCCAAGGACCTCGCCAAGCCCTCCTTCACCTTCTCCGCGTCCGGCTCGGTGCAGCGCAACTCCACCAAGTCGTACTTCGTGACGGTGCCGAAGGGCGCGAAGACCCTGGAGGTCGCGCTCGGCGGCCTGAAGGACAAGAGCCAGACGCGGTTCATCTCCATCCACCCGTACGGCGTCCCGGCCGAGTCGACGTCCTCGCTCGTCTGCTACCCGAACTTCCCCAACCCGGACAACACCTGCCGCCCCGACCTGCGTTCGTACGCGAACCCGACGCCGGGCGTCTGGGAGATCGAGGTCGAGTCGCGCCGTACGTCGCCGGTGCTCGACAACCCGTACAAGCTGGACGTCGCCGCGCTGGGCGTGACCTTCGACCCGGCGACGCAGAAGGTCGCGGAGGCCAAGTCCGGCCAGGCCGCGCCCGTCACCTGGAAGGCGACGAACCACTACGCCGCCGTGGACGGCAAGCTGAAGGGCGGCACGCTGGGCTCGGCCGCCACCACGCGTCCCACCATCAGGCAGGGCGAGACGCACACCAGCACGGTCGAGGTGCCCGCGGGCGCCGAGCGGCTCGACGTGGCGATCGGCTCCACCGCCGACAGCGCCGCCGACCTGGACCTGACGGTCCTCAAGGACGGCGTGCCGGTGGGCAGTTCGGCGGACGGCGACTCCGAGGAGTCGGTGCGCCTCAGCAAGCCGGCCGCGGGCAAGTACACCATCGAGGTCGCGGGCTACTCCATCCCGTCGGGCTCGACCGCGTACAACTACCGTGACGTGTTCTTCGCCGCCTCGCTCGGCAAGATCAAGGTCGACGAGACGAAGGTCGTGAAGCTCGCCCACGGCGCGTCGGCCGACGTCTCGGCCGAGGTCGTCGCGGACGCTCCCACCGCCGACGGGCGGATGCTGTTCGGCGAGGTGAACCTCCTGAACGCGCGCGGGTCCGTCGCGGGCACGGGCAGCGTGACGGTGGAGAAGGTCACCCCGTAGTGCGGTACTGATCCGGCATGACGATGGGGGCGGGCACCAAGTGCCCGCCCCCATCTGCGTGTTCAGCCCGTCCGCCCGTTCAGGCGGGCCGTGCTCAGCCCTTGAGCGAGCTCAGGTCGTGCGCGTACGTGCCCACCGCGTGCGCGATCACGTCGATGTTCGTCGCGAAGATCTTGCGGTCGATGTTCTTCAGCGTGTCGCCCGCGGCGTGGTAGTTGGGGTCGTACGGCTGACCGGCCTTGCCGCCCGCCTTCGCCGCCTGCTCCTCGGTCTTCAGGCCCTCGGCGCCGGTGAAGGTGCCGCCCGCCGGGATGCCGTTGGCGATGAACGCGCCGTAGTCCGAGCGGCCGTCGAAGTCCGTGCCCCAGTGCGGGACCTTCTTCTTGTCGAGGAAGCCGTTGATCAGGCCCTCGATCTGCGCGGAGCCCTTCGGGCCCGGGCCCTCGCCGGTGTTGTCGGAGTTGTCGCCGTCGTAGACCAGCTCCGCGCCGTTCGGCGAGCCGATCATGTCGAAGTTCAGGTACAGCTTGATGTTCTTCTTCTGCTGCGCCGACAGCGACTTGACGTAGTGGTCCGAGCCGAGCAGGCCCAGCTCCTCGGCCGACCACCAGGCGAAGCGGACCTTGTTGGTCAGCTTCTTGCCGCCCTTGGTCTCCTTGGCGAGCTTCTCGGCGACCTCGATCAGACCGGCCGAGCCGGAGCCGTTGTCGTTGATGCCGGGGCCCTCGTGCACCGAGTCGAGGTGCGCGCCGAGGCCCACGACGCGGTCGGCGCGACCGCCCCGGGTCTCGGCGATCACGTTGCGGGTCTTGTGCGGGACGGCCTTCGTGGCGACGTCCACGGACACCTTGACCTCACCCTTGCCGACCTGCTCGGCCAGCTTCTCGCCCTCGGCCTTGGTGATGCCGACGGCGGGAATGTGCGCGTTCTCCGGGACCTCCAGGTTGCCCTTGACGGGCTGGTCGCCGGAGTGGTTGTAGAGGACGAGGCCGACGGCGCCGGCCTTGGCCGCGGCGGCCTCCTTCTCGGCGAAGGTGCAGGCGCCGCGCTTCACCAGGGCGATCTTGCCGGTGAAGGTGTCGGACGTGTAGTCGTCGGCCTCGCAGCCGGGGGTGTCGTCGACGCGGGCGGCGGCGACCGCGGCCTGGATGCCGCCCTCGGGCGTCGACTTGCTGAAGTCGAACGCCACGGCGTTCAGCTTGCGCGCCTCGGGAGAGAGGACGCTCGCGCCCTCGCGCAGGGTCTTCGACTCGTAGAACGTGAAGTTCTGGTACGAGACCTTGTAGCCAGCCTTCTTCAGCCGGTCGTGCACGTACTTCGCCGAGGCGTCGTAGCCCTTGGTGCCCGCGGCGCGGTTGCCGCCGTTGGCGTCGGCTATCTGCTGGAACTTCTCCAGGTGGCGGTGGGCGCTCTTGCCGGTGGACTTCTTCACCAGCTTCTTGGCCAGCTTCTGCGCCTTCTCGGCCTGGCCCGAGTGGTGCTTGGCGGGCCGGGGGGCGTCCTGGGCGCCGGCCGGGGCCGCGGCGGCGAACAGGACGGGGGCGGCGACGGCCGCGCTGAGCAGGGCGGCCGTGGTCCGGCTGCGGGGTGCGCGCACGGAGGTCCTTCCATGGGTGGTCGGTGAGCGCCGGTGATCTCCGTGATCGGTCGGTCCGTACGTGGTCGGTGTACGTGGATGATCACCGGCGAGCGGTGGAAGGAACGTAGCCCGGCGAAACCGCAGTTCAGAAGGTTCGCCGGGGGTCGCAACCGCGCCTTCACGCACTTGTCACCGGAACTCAGTACTCCGCCTTTGACCGGAAGGTTGTGCTCCGCCGCGCCCGGCACTCAGCACTTCAGCCCGCGCGACCCCGGCAGGGCCTTCTCGATCCACTCGCGGTCCTTGGCGAGCCGCCGGCCCGTCGACCAGAGGCCGGGCGTCGCCTCGCCCTGGTCGAACCCGAGCAGGACGCGGTCCCCCGTCCGCAGCCGCGGGTCCACGTCGACGTTCATGACGAAGGTGATCCGGTCCGGCCCCTTGGCGGGCTTGTAAGCGGCGGGACACATCGAGGGTGATCCGGTCCCGGGTGCCGTCGGGCAGCAGCTCGACGTTCCGTACGGTGCCCTCGACGACGAGCCGCATGCAGGCGACGGAGCCCTCGGGCGACCGGCCGTCCTCGGCACCGCCCGGCTTCTGCTCGGCCGGGCCCGACTCGCGGTCCTCCATGCTCGGCGCGCCCTTCGCGGCGCCCGCGTCGTCCCCCGCGCCGTCCCCGGTCCCGCTCCCCACGCCGAGCCAGACCACGCCGCCGAGCAGGCCGACGCCGAGCGCGGCGGCCAGGGCGAGGACGGCGCGGCGGCGGGCGGCCCCCGGGGGCCGGAAGGGGGCCGCGGCGGGCAGCCCGGCGGCCACCGATGCCTGCGCCTGTGGTCCTGCTCCGGCCCCTGCCCCTTCCGTACGCCCCGCCAGCGCATCCCCCACGATCCTGAGCTGCTCCCGCAGCAGCGCGACGTCGGCGACGGCCGCCGCGTGCTCGGCCATGAACCGCTCGTCACCGCGCGCCTCCTCGGGCACCGGTGTGTCCGTGACCGCCAGCGACAGCGCGTCGACGGCGTCGTACGGCTCCTCGTGCGCCACGGTCACACCACCTCTCCCTCGTGCAGCCGCGTGCGCAGCACCCGTACGGCCGCGTGCAGCCTGCTCTTGACCGTGCCCTCCGGAATGCCCAGTTCATCCGCTATGTCCCGGACGGGCAGGTCGGCGTAGAAGCGCAGCACGACGACCTGCCGCTGGCTGTCCGGCAGCTCGTCGAGGCCCTGGGCCACCGCGAGCGAGAGCACGCGGGACTCGGCGCCGTCCTCCTGGGGCTCCGCGGGGCGCAGCGCGGCGAGCCGCTCGCCGAGACGTTCCTGGCGGCGCCGGGCACGGTGGAAGTCCATGGCCCAGTTCGAGGCGACGACCGCCGCCCAGGCCGAGACGTCGCGCGGCGCCTGCTGCCCCTTCGCCGCCCGCTCCAGGAGCCGCAGCCTGACCTGCTGCACCCCGTCCTGGAGTTCCCCGTGCGGCACCCCGCCGAGCGACAGGACCGCCCGCACCCGGTCCTCCTGGGCCGGATCGAGCGGGTCGGCCGCCTCCGCGCGGCGCGGCGCCCGCGTCTTTCTGCGCAGCAATGCCCCTCCCCGTTCCCGCGACGTCTTCGCCCCGCGACGTCCCCCGTCGGCCGGTGTTTCCCCTACGACGCGGCAGGTGCCGGAAACGTTCGCCGCCTCCGCCGGGGAATGTGGCGTCCCGCACCTCGGACAATGGATTGGACAAGTCGGTCGTGGACAGACGCATCATGGAAACGGCAGCGGCACCCGTCGCGACGTGCAACTACGGAGGAAACCCCTGTGAAGGTCGGAATCGTCGGAGCCACCGGTCAGGTCGGCACGGTCATGCGCAAGATCCTCGCCGAGCGGAAGTTTCCCGTCGACGAGCTGCGCCTGTTCGCCTCGGCCCGCTCGGCCGGTTCGGTCCTGGACGGCGTGACGGTCGAGGACGCCTCGACGGCCGACTACACGGGCCTGGACATCGTTCTGTTCTCCGCGGGCGGCGCCACGTCCAAGGCACTCGCCGAGAAGGTCGCCGCGCAGGGCGCCGTGGTGATCGACAACTCCTCGGCCTGGCGGCGCGACCCCGACGTACCGCTGGTCGTCTCCGAGGTGAACCCGCACGCGATCGCGGACCGCCCCAAGGGCATCATCGCGAACCCGAACTGCACGACGATGGCCGCGATGCCGGTCCTCAAGCCGCTGCACCTGGAGGCGGAGCTGACCTCGCTGGTCGTCGCCACCTACCAGGCGGTGTCCGGCTCCGGGCTCGCGGGCGTGGACGAGCTGTTCGAGCAGGTCAAGAAGGTCGGCGACGACGCGCCGAAGCTGACGCACGGCGGCGACCAGGCCGAGTTCCCCGAGCCGGACAAGTACGTCGCGCCGATCGCGTACAACGTCCTGCCGCTGGCGGGCTCGATCGTCGACGACGGCCTGAACGAGACCGACGAGGAGCAGAAGCTCCGCCACGAGTCCCGCAAGATCCTGGAGATCCCCGGCCTCAAGGTCTCCGGCACCTGCGTCCGCGTCCCCGTCTTCACGGGCCACTCCCTCCAGGTCAACGCCCGCTTCGCGCGCCCGCTGACGCCGGAGCGCGCCACCGAGGTCCTGTCCTCGGCCGAGGGCGTCGTCCTCACCGACGTGCCGACGCCGCTGGGCGCCGCCGGCCGCGACGAGTCCTTCGTGGGCCGCATCCGCGGCGACGAGACCGTCGAGAACGGCCTCGCGTTCTTCATCTCCGACGACAACCTCCGCAAGGGCGCCGCGCTGAACGCGGTGCAGATCGCGGAGCTGGTGGCGGCGGAGCTGTCCGGCTCCTGAGGCGCCCGATTCCGACGCGCGGCCGGGAGGGAAACCTCCAGGTCGCGGGGGATCGTTTCAGCAGCCACGGATGAGTGAAACCGCGCATGTGTCCCGGGCGTGTCCGGGCAGTACTCCGGTGCCTCAACCGCACCACACACAAGGGAATTTCATGCGTCGTATCGCCGCCATGGCCACCATGGCCGTCGGAACCCTCACGCTCGTCGGCGCGCTCGCCGCCCCGGCGAGCGCCGTACCGGACCCGGTAGGAACCGTCGACTGCCTGGCCCAGGCCGCCGGGGACGTCACGAGCCTCATCGACCCGGCCAGCCCGGGCCTGCCCGCGGAAGTCCCGGGCACGGCTTGCCTGGCCCCCTGACCTGACGCGCTCAGGCCGGGACACCACCGCGCCCGCACGGATCCCGACCAGATCCGTGCGGGCGCGGCTGCCGTTCGGCGCGGAAGGCGTCGGGGCCCGGGGCGTCACTGCTTCCCCCGCCCCGCAAGCACCACCACCCCCAGCGCGAGCACCGCGAGCCCGCCGCCGACCCACAGCACGTCGGTCACCCCGATGCCGTCGGCGACCCGGCCCCCGGCCAGCGCGCCCAGCGCGATGGCGGCGTTGAACACCCCGGCGAACAGCGCGGACGCCGCCTCCCGGGCGCGCGGCGCGGCCGCCATCACCCAGTTCTGCGAGGACACGGAGACGCCGCCGTAGGCGAGCCCCCAGGCGACCAGGAGCACGACGGTCGCGGCGAGGGAGCCCCCGGCCGGTCCCATCAGGAGCACCACGCCCGCGAGGGCCGCCGAGATCACGAGGAGCGCCCGGCGCGGGTCGCGGGCCGCGAGCGAGCCGCCCAGGAAGTTGCCGGCGATCCCGGCGACGCCGTAGGCGAGCAGCAGCCCGCTGACGAGCCCCGCCCCCAGGTCCGGCACCCGCTCCAGGACCGGCCGCACATAGGTGTACGCGGTGAAGTGCCCCACCACGAGCAGCGCCACGGCGATCAGGCCGACCCGCAGCCGGGGCAGCCGCAGCAGCTCCGGGAACACGCCGAGCCGCACCGGCTCGTCGGCGGGGAGCGGCGGCAGCACGGCGGCGAGCAGCGCGGCGACGGCGAGGCCGAGCGCGGCGACGGCCCCGAACGCCCAGCGCCAGCCCGTGAGTTCACCGAGGAAGGTGCCCGCGGGCACGCCGAGGACGGACGCCACGGCTATCCCGCTGAAGATCACGGCGGTGGCCCGCCCGACGGACTCGGTGCGGACGAGACGTACCGCGAGGGAGGCCGCGACGGCCCAGACGCCGCCGATGCACAGCCCGACGACGATCCGCGCGCCGAGCAGCACCGCGAAGGACGGCGCGAGCGCCGAGACCAGGTTGGCGGCGCCGAGCAGCAGCATGAGCCCGCACAGCACGGCGCGCCGGTCCGCGCGGCGCACGGCGACGGGCAGCAGCAGCGCGGCGAGGGCCGCGACGAGGCCGGGCACGGTGACGGTGAGCCCGGCGGTGCCGTCGGAGACGCGCAGCCCCGAGGCGAGGGAGGTGAGCAGTCCCACGGGCAGCATTTCCGTGGTGACGACAGAGAAGGTGGCGGCCGCGACGGCGAGGACGGACAGCGGCAGGGTCCGCCGTCCGGTGGGGGCGGGCGCGGTTGTGGTCACGGTTTCCATGGCCTCCACACAACGCCCGAGCGGTCACCGGGAACAACGGCGGAATCCTCATCCTTGAATGAGCGTGGCTGATCGATCGACGGGTTCCGGGGGCGTACGGGCATGAGCGGTGTCGAGATACGGGAGCTGGAGTGCTTCCTCGTCCTGGCGGAGGAGTTGCACTTCGGCCGGGCGGGCGAGCGCCTGTACGTCTCGCAGAGCCGGGTGAGCCAGCTCCTGGCCGCCCTGGAGCAGCGGGTCGGCGCCCGCCTTGTGGAGCGTACGAGCCGACGGGTGCGGCTGACCCCGCTCGGTGAGCGATTTCACGCGGAACTGGCCCCGGCGTACGCCGAGTTGGCGGGGGTCGTGGAGCGGGCCCGGGAGTCGGCGCGCGGGGTGGCGGGCCGGATCAGGATCGGCTTCCAGGGGACGGCGGACGCGCGTCTGATGGCGGCGATCACGGCGTTCCAGCAGGGGCATCCCGGCTGCGTCGCGGAGATCGCGGAGGTGCCCTTCGCGGATCCGTTCGGGGCGGTGCGCCGCGGTGAGGTGGACGCGGCGATCGTGCTGCTTCCGGTGGCGGAGCCCGACCTGGTCCTTGGCCCGCTCTTCTCGCGCCAGCAGCAGACGGTGGCGGTGTCCGTACGGCACCCCTTCGCGTCCCGTGCGTCCCTCGCCGCCGCCGAGCTCACCGGCACCCCCCTGATCGCGGCGACGGCGCCGGCGCCCGCGTACTGGCGCGAGGCGCACGCCCCCTCGACGGTGCCCGCGCCCGCCGTCCGCACGCTCCAGGAGGGCCTGACGCTGGTCGCGGCGGACCGGGGCGCGATGCTGTTGTGCCGGCCGACGGCGGAGTATCACGGGCGGCGGGACGTCGTGTTCGTGCCCGTGGAGGGGCTGCCGGACTCGGTGCTCGGGATGGTGTGGCACCGGGACGGCGAGACGGAGCGGGTGCGGGCGTTCGCGCGGGCGGTGACGGGGGCGACCGACGTCGTGGAGACGCCGGCCGCCTGAGGTTCACTCCGGGCGGCGCACCTCGAAGTGGAAGCAGCCGTACTCCACCGCCCGTACGTGTACGAGGGCGACCTCCGGCTCTGCGAACGCCTCGGCGAAGGCCGCGTCGAAGCCCGCCGTGGTGTCCTCCGGGATCTCGAGGAGCCGCCCGCCGACGATGCGTCCCTCGGCGCTGTAGCGACGGAACGTACGCAGCGCGCCCGCCCGGACGAACGGGTACTCGTCCCGCGTCCCCGCCGGCTCGGGCCCTTCGCACGGGTCCGCGTGGATGAACACCGGCCCCTGCTCGTCGTACGCCCCCGGCTCGGCGCCGGTTTCCGCCGCCCAGCGGCGGAGGGGGGCGTACGAGACGAGCGCGACGCGCTCGCCCTCGCGGACGGGGCGAAGACAGCAGCGCAGCGGGTCGCCGCCCTCCGGGTCGGTGTACGAGACGCAGGGGCGCCCCGCGTCGTCGGTGTCGCGGAGCTGCTTGAGGGTGTCGGGGTCGATGGCGCGTGGTGTGAATGCGGTGCTCATGGGGCCAGGTTCGCGCGTGCGCGACCGTTCCGGCTGGCGGTTTCCGGACGTGGACTACCCAACCGGACGGGCTGATTTTCGGCCCCTCCGGCGTTTGAGGAGCGGGGGTCTGGGGGCAGAGGTCTGGGGGCAGAGCCCCCAGTTTCGGGAAGGGGGCGGGACCGGGGAATGCCCCGCAGGGCCTACGCCCCCCACGACCCCCTCCCGTTCAGCTCCGCCACATCCGTCCCGGTCGTCCACCGGTAAGCAGCGTCCAGCTCCGCCAACTCCTCCCCCGTCAGCACGTCCTCGACGCGGTCGAACCCCTCGGGGGCCCGTTCGGCGACGACTTGGAGGAGGCGGTCCGCGGGCATGCCGCGGTTGGCGAGGACCAGGGCGGACGTGGCTTCGCGGCGGACCTCCTCGTACGCCCGCAGCCCGGCGACCCGGTCGGGGTCGTGGACGGCGAGGCAGCGGGCGAGGACCCGTGCGTCGAGGACTGCCTGGGAGCCGCCGTTGGAGCCGACGGGGTACATGGGGTGGGCGGCGTCGCCGAGGAGGGTGACGGGGCCGCGGCCCCACCAGGGCAGCGGCTCCCGGTCGACCATGGGGTACTCCAGGATCCGCCGGGTCGCGGCGAACAGCGCGGGCACGTCGAGGTCGCCGATGCGCCACCCGGCGAAGTGCGGGAGGACGTCGGAAAGACGCCCGCTGCGGTTCCAGTCGGCCGTCCCGGGCATCCCCCCGTGCTCGACGGGAAACCGCACCTCCGCCACCCAGTTGAGCAGCGCGCGCCCCCGCTGCTCGGCCTCGCGCGAGATCGGGTAGACGACGAGCTTGGCGTGCGCGTTGCTGCCGGCGACGGCGACGGTGCGGCCGCCGAGCACCGGGTGCCACTCGGCGACGCCCCGCCACATCCGGATGCCGCTCCACAGCGGTGGCCCCTCCCCCGGATGCAGCTGCGCGCGCACCGTCGAGTAGAGACCGTCCGCCCCGACCAGCGCCCGCACCCGCACGGTGTGCTCACGCCCGCGCGCCAGGTCCCGCAGGATCACCGGAAGCACCTGCCCCTGCCCCTGCCCCTCCGCCTCGGCACACCGCACGAACGAGGTGCCGGTCACGACGGCCCGCTCACCGAGACGTTCCCGCACCGCGTCCAGGAGCAGCAGCTGCAGGGCGCCGCGGTGGAGGGAGTACTGCGGCCAGTGGTAGCCGAGCGCGAGCCCGCGGGGCTCGCCCCAGATGCGGTTGCCGTGCCGGTCGTAGTGGACCATCTCGGCGGTCGGCACGGCGGTCGCGGCGAGCTGCTCGCCGAGGCCCAGTTCGGTCAGCTCCCGTACCGCGTGCGGCAGCAGGTTGATGCCGACGCCCACGGGCCGCAGCACCTGGACCGGCTCGACGATGCGCACGCCGATCCCCATCGCGTGCAGGCTCAGCGCCGCCGTGAGCCCGCCGATGCCCGCGCCCGCGATCAGTACGTCGGTGTTGGTCGCGGGTGCCGCGTGCCTGGCGCTCATGGCCGCCGCACCGCCCGCCCCACCTCGGCGCGCAGCTTCACGAACTCCGGCAGGCCGCGCGTGACGATCTGGTCGCGCGGCGCGGGCAGTTCGACGCGCAGCTCGCTGTGTACGCGGCCGGGGGCGCCGGTCAGGACGACGACGCGGTCGCCGACGTACACGCTCTCGTCGATGTCGTGGGTGACGAGGAGGATGGTCATCCCGCCGCGGTCTTCGGAGCCCCCGCCCCGGTCGGCGCCCCCGCGCACCGACAGGAGCAGATCCTCCAGGTCCTCCCGCGTCTGCGCGTCCACAGAGCCGAACGGCTCGTCCATCAGGAGCAGCGCGGGCCGGTACGCGAGCGCGCGGGCGATGGCGACGCGCTGCTGCATGCCGCCGGAGAGCTGCCACGGATACTTCCCCGCGACGCCGTCGAGGCCGACCTGCGCGAGTGCGGCGAGAGCCTGTTCGCGGCGCTGCGCGCGGGCGAGGCCGCGGCGGCGCAGCGGCAGGGCGACGTTGTCCCGGACGGTCAGCCACGGGAACAGCGAGCGCGTGTAGTCCTGGAAGACGACGGCGAGGTCGTCGGGCACGCCGTCGACGGGTCTGCCCCCGACCGCTATCCGGCCCTCGCTCGGCCGCTGCAGCCCCGCGACGCACCGCAACAGCGTGGACTTTCCACAGCCGGACGGCCCGACGATGCTCACCAGCTCGCCGCGCGCGACGTGCAGTTCGACTCCTGCGACAGCCTGATGCCCGTCGTCGTACCGATGACCGAGCCCCGCGATCTCCAGCATCCCCTGTTCCCCCTGTCCCCCTGCTGCCCAACTGCCGGTCGGTCTACGTGATGTGAGTGCCCAAAGGCCGCGCCCGTTCCCCGTGTGCCCCGTGCATCCTGTTGGTCTAGGTGCTCATCCGCCGCGCGCCCCGGTGCCAGGCCAGCGCCTTCCGCTCGACGAGCAGGAACAGTCCGTTGAGTACGCAGCCGAGGGCGCCGAGGAGCACGATCCCGGCCCAGAGCTGGTCCGGCCGGAACTCCCGCTCGGCGGCGTTCAGCCGCGACCCGATGCCGTCGCCCGACCCCATCAGCTCGGCGATGACCATGAGGATCAGCGCGAAGCCGAGCGCGACCCGCAGCCCCGCGAAGATCCTCGGCGCGGCCGCGGGCAGCACGACGTACCGGAGCCGGGCGAACCCGCCGAGCCCGAAGACCCGCGCCGAGTCGAGCTGCACGGGCTCCACGGCCCGCACCCCGTCGGCGGTGTTGAGCAACACCGGCCACACCACGCCGAAGACGATGGCCGCGAGCTGCATGGACGTACCGAGCCCGAAGGCGACCATGAAGAACGGGATGAGCGTCGGCGGCGGCACCGCGCGCCCGAACTGCAGCACCGGGTCGAGGACGAGGTACGCGATCCGCGACAGCCCGATCACGACCCCCACGGCGATCCCCACGATCCCCGCGAGCGCCCACCCGAGCAGCAGGTGACTGAGACTCGGTACGAAGTCGTCGACGGCCCGGTCGCTCAGCCACAGCCGGGACGCCGGCCCCGACCACCACAGCTCCCGCATCGCCGACACGATCCGCGTAGGCGGCGGAAAGTACAGATCCCCGGCGCGCCGGGCGGCCAACTCCCAGGCGGCCACGAGGAGTACGAGCAGCCAGGAACGGCCGAGGAGGGCGAGGGCGACGTGCTTCATCTTTCCGGCGCGCTCCGCCCTTTCGGCGCGCTTCACCTTTTCAGCCCGCCCGGTTCTTTCAGCCCGTCCGGCGTTTGAGGACGAGGCCGTCCAGGCCGATGCGGGGGCCCGGGGGCGGCAGCCCCCGGTTTCCGCTCCACCCACCCCAGCCCACCGTTGGCCGCAACCCCCAACACCCCCGCCCAACAAGCCCCCGCCACCATCAGATCCGGCCGCCCACCCCCGGACTGCGTCTCCAGCAGATAAACGCCGAGTCCCCCCTCCCCACCCGCCCGCAACTCCGCACTCACCACCACGATCAACCCCACAGAAGCAGCGATCCGCACCCCCGTGACCACGAAGGGACCGGCACTCGGCAGCGACACCCGCCACAGCACCCCGAGCACCCCGAACCCGAAGGCCCGCAGCGTCTCCTTGGCGACGGGGTCGACGTCCCGCAGTCCGTACAGGGTGTTGAGGAGAATGGGCCACAACGCGGCGTAACAAACGAGCGACCGCTCCACCCGATCGGGCTCGACGAACACAAGAATCGCCAGCGGGATCAGCGCGACGGACGGAATGGGCCGGGCCAGCTCGACGACGGCGAGGGCGGCGGTGTCGAGCCGGGGCAGCGACCCGAGCAACAGCCCGGCGGGCACGGCGAGAAGAACCGCAAGCCCAAGCCCGGAGAGCCAGGCAGAAACGGTGACCCACACATCACCGAGGAACCCCTCGTCGACGGCCATCTCGGCGGCGCGGGCGAGCACGGAGGAGGCGGGCGGCAGCGCCTGCCCGTCGAACACCCCGCTGCGGGCGACGAGTTCGACGGCCAGCAGCGCACCGCAGACACCGACCGCCCCCAGCAGAGCCCGCCCCCACCCGCGCCCCGCGAGCCATGCGGCGCGCGAGCGGGCGCGCGAGCGGGCGCGCGCCCCGGACCCCGGGCCGAGGCCCGGAGCGGAGCGCGCGTCCCGCTTCACCGTGATGCCCTCATGGCCCCGTACGCACCAGCAGCGGCTCCACGTCGATCTCCCGTTTCAGGTAGCCGAACTCGCGCATCAGCTCGACCACCCGGCGCAGCCGGGCCGGGTCGAGAGCCACGGGGTAGCCGCCGAGGTGGAGCTGGGCCGCCTGGTCGGCGGTGATCTTCGTGTAGTCCGGGAGTGCCTCGACGACGGTCGAGCGGTTGGCGGCCTGCTTCTGGGCGCGGGCCATGGCCCGCTGGAAGGCGGCGACCGTCTTCGGGTTCTCCTCGGCGAACGACGCCGTGGCCGCGTACCCGGCGATCGGGAAACCCGCGGTCGGCGGCTTGCCGAGGTCGGCGACGACGCGGCCGGTGCCGGACTTCTCGATCGCGCTGACGAACGGCTCGACGGCCTGCACGGCGTCGACGCTGCCGGACTTCAGCGCGGTCTCCATGTTCGGCATGTCGACCTCGGCGAAGTTCTTGTCGTCGTCGAAGGCGGCGCCCTCCGCCTTGCCCGCCTTCTTGACGAGCAGGGCGCTGATGTTCCGCTTGGTGTTGACGCCGATCCTCTTGTCCTCAAGGTCCTTCAGGGTCTTGACCGGCGAGTCCTTCTTCACCAGGACGGCGTGCGTACGGGGTGCGGACTGGAAGGCGTCGGCGACGATCCGTACGTCGATGGCCTTGTTCGCGTGCGCGAGGAAGTACGAGACGTAGTTGCCGAAGGAGATGTCGAGGGCGCCCGCGCGAAGGCGGCTGACGGACTCGGCGCCGCCGCTGAGCGTGGTCGTGCGCACGGTGAGCCCCTCGGCCTTGAAGAAGCCCTTCCGCATCGCCATCTCCAGGGGCGCGGTGTCGGCGACGGGCATGGTGCCGACGGTGATCCGGGCCTTCTCCGGGCCCCTGCCGTCGCCCGAGCCGCCGTCGGAGTCACCGGAGGAGCCGCAGCCGGCGGTGGCGGCCGCGAGCAGCAGGGCGAGGGCGGGCACGGACCCGCGGAGGGTCCGCGGGCCGGGGAACAACGGCGCACGGGAGAGCGGCGCGCCGCGTAACCGTGCCGGACGCCGCGACCCGCGCGCCCCGCCCGCGCCCCGCACACCGCTTGCCATATACATCTGCCCCCGACCGCTTCCACCGCTCCGGACCGCTTCAAGCCGCTTCGGGCCGCTCCCTGGCCTGAGCCGACGCGCGGATGCTAACGGCCGCGCGACCTGAGAACAATGGCTCGGCGCGGGCCGCGGCGGCGCATGGAAGGATGGCCGGAAACATCGCAAAAACTTCGCAAGTCGTACCGAGGAGATGACCGCGTGCCCGGCACCAATCTGACCCGCGAAGAGGCGCAGCAGCGGGCGAAGCTGCTCACCGTTGACTCGTACGAGATCGATCTCGACCTCTCCGGAGCGCAGGAGGGCGGGACGTACCGGTCGGTGACCACGGTCCGTTTCGACTCCGCCGAGGCGAACGCCGAGACCTTCATCGATCTGATCGCCCCCGCCGTCCACGAGGTCGTCCTGAACGGGCACGCCCTCGACGTGGCCGCCGTCTTCCGTGACTCGCGGATCGCCCTGAGGCATCTGCACGAGGGCGCGAACGAGCTGAAGGTCGTCGCGGACTGCGAGTACACCAACACCGGTGAGGGCCTGCACCGCTTCGTCGACCCGGTCGACCAGCAGGCGTACCTCTACACGCAGTTCGAGGTCCCGGACGCGCGCCGCGTCTTCGCCTCGTTCGAGCAGCCCGACCTGAAGGCCACGTTCCGGTTCACCGTGAAGGCGCCCGAGGGCTGGACGGTGGTCTCCAACTCGCCGACCCCGGAGCCCTCGGGCCCCCAGTCGAATGTATGGGCCTTCGCGCCGACCCCGCGCATCTCGACGTACATCACGGCCCTGATCGTCGGTCCGTACCACTCGGTGCACTCCTCGTACGAGGGCCCGGACGGGCAGAGTGTGCCGCTAGGCATCTACTGCCGCCCCTCGCTCGCGGAGTACCTGGACGCGGACGCGATCTTCGCGGTCACCCGGCAGGGCTTCGACTGGTTCCAGGAGAAGTTCGACTACGCCTACCCGTTCGAGAAGTACGACCAGCTCTTCGTGCCGGAGTTCAACGCGGGCGCGATGGAGAACGCGGGCGCGGTGACGATCCGCGACCAGTACGTGTTCCGTTCCAAGGTCACCGACGCCGCGTACGAGACGCGCGCGGAGACGATCCTGCACGAGCTGGCGCACATGTGGTTCGGCGACCTCGTGACGATGGAGTGGTGGAACGACCTCTGGCTGAACGAGTCGTTCGCGACCTACACGTCCATCGCCTGCCAGGCGTACGCCCCCGGCTCGCGCTGGCCGCACTCCTGGACGACGTTCGCGAACTCCATGAAGACCTGGGCGTACCGGCAGGATCAACTGCCGTCCACGCACCCGATCATGGCGGACATCCGCGACCTGGACGACGTGCTCGTCAACTTCGACGGCATCACCTACGCCAAGGGCGCCAGCGTCCTGAAGCAGCTCGTCGCGTACGTCGGCATGGACGAGTTCTTCAACGGTGTGCAGAAGTACTTCAAGGCGCACGCGTTCGGGAACACGCGGCTGAGCGATCTGCTCGGCGCCCTGGAGGAGACCAGCGGCCGGGACCTGAAGACCTGGTCGAAGAAGTGGCTGGAGACGGCGGGCATCAACGTGCTGCGCCCTGTGGTGGACGTGGACTCGTCCGGCACGATCACGTCGTTCGCCGTGAAGCAGGAGGCCCCGGCGCTGCCCGCGGGCGCCAAGGGTGAGCCGACTCTGCGCCCGCACCGCATCGCCATCGGCCTCTACAACCTTGACGACGCGACCGGCAAGCTGGTGCGCACCGACCGCGTCGAACTCGACGTGGACGGCGAGCTGACGGCGGTGGAGGCGCTGGTGGGGCGGCCCCGCCCGGCGGTGATCCTCCTCAACGACGACGACCTGTCGTACGCCAAGGTCCGTCTGGACGCCGATTCGCTCGCCTTCGTGACGGAGCACCTCGGCGACTTCGACGCCTCGCTGCCGCGGGCGCTGTGCTGGGCGTCGGCGTGGGACATGACGCGCGACGCCGAGCTCCCCACGCGGGACTACCTCTCCCTCGTCCTCTCGGGCATCGGCAAGGAGTCCGACATCGGCGTCGTCCAGTCGCTGCACCGTCAGGTGAAGCTGGCTCTGGACCTGTACGCCGCCCCGGCGGGCCGCGAGGCGGCACTCGCCCGGTGGACCGAGGCGACCCTGGAGCACCTGCGGGCCGCCGCGCCGGGCAGCGACCACCAGCTGGCGTGGGCGCGGGCCTTCGCGGCCACGGCCCGCACGGAGTCCGAACTGGCGCTGCTTGAGGGCCTGCTTGACGGCTCGGAGTCCATCGACGGCCTCGCCGTGGACACCGAGCTCCGGTGGGCGTTCGTGGCGCGGCTCGCCGCGACCGGGCGGCTCGACGAGGCGGGCATCGCCGCGGAGTTCGAGCGGGACAAGACGGCCGCGGGTGAGCGGCACGCCGCCGCGGCTCGGGCCGCGCGGCCCACCACCGCCGCCAAGGCGGAGGCGTGGGCGTCCGTCGTCGAGTCCGACAAGCTGCCCAACGCCGTGCAGGAGGCGGTGATCTCCGGCTTCGTCCAGACCGATCAGCGGGAGCTGCTCGCGGCCTACACGGGGAAGTACTTCGACGCCGTCAAGTCCGTCTGGGAGTCCCGCTCCCACGAGATGGCCCAGCAGGTCGCGGTCGGCCTGTACCCCGCGCTCCAGGTGTCCCAGGACACGCTGGACGCCACGGACGCGTGGCTGAAGGCCGCGGAGCCCACGGCGGCGTTGCGGCGACTCATCACTGAGTCGCGCGCCGGGGTCGAGCGGGCCCTGCGCGCCCAGTCCGCCGACGCGTAGCCCCTTCTGTACGGGGTGGGGTGCCCGGCACGTTCCGGGCACCCCGAACCCCCTTGCCGGGGGCGGGCGTTGCACCCCTCACGGTGAGCCGGGCGCCCCCACCAACCCCGCCGCTCCGCGGCGAATATCTCCCACCCTCCCCCAAGCTCTTAAAGAGCAGGGGGGACCCCCTTCCCGTTTCCAGTCGACCACGGGGTGGGCGTCTCCGGTGGGGGCCACCCACCGTCGGCGACTGCGGCGGCGGGGGCGGGCAGAGGCGCCCCCAGTCCGCGTGCACTCCGGCACCTGCGTGTGCCTCTGCGGCGGCGGCCGCATGGCGTCTGCGGCAAGTGAGCATCCCGCCGCTCCGCGGCCCCTACCGGCTCCGGCTCCTGCTGTGGGCAGCCGCCCCGCCCGCCGCTCCCGCTGTGGGCAGCCCGCCCCGCCCGCCGCTCCCGCTGTGGGCAATCGTTCCGCAGGGCGGAACGGGTGGGCACAGCCCAGGCCGACGGGGCCGTGATGTGGGCGGAGGGGCGGCCGACGCCCCCAGGGCCACGGTGCCGGAACCATGAAGCCGGGCCCCGGTCGGGTCAGGCTGCGGCCCGCAGGGCGGCCAGGACATGGGAGACCGCGGGAGCCCCCTCCGCGCCCCGGCGGACCGCGGCGACCACGTGGCGGCTCGGGCGGTCCGCGCCCAGCGACCGCATGGCGACACCCCCACCCCGGCCGGAGGCCATCCGCGGGACCAGAGCGACCCCCATCCCCGCCCCCACCATCGCCAGAATCGCCTCCCACCCGGCAGCACTGTGGGCCTGCTCGGGCACGAACCCGGCCGCCTCGCACGCGGCCAGCGTGATCTCCGACCAGGGCCCGGACCCCCCGAAGATCCACGGCTCGGCGGCGAGATCGGCAAGACGCAGGTCCGCCGCGTCGGCGAGCGGATGACCGGCGGGCAGGGCGACGTCGAGCGGGTCGGCCAGCAACGGCACCCGCGTGAACCGCCCGTCCGCCCCCCGAGGCGCCTGCGCGGCGAGGGACAGCGCGAGATCGACGTCCCCGGCGGCCAGCAACTCG
This sequence comes from Streptomyces aurantiacus JA 4570, assembly GCF_000414115.1. Taxonomy (GTDB): domain Bacteria; phylum Actinomycetota; class Actinomycetes; order Streptomycetales; family Streptomycetaceae; genus Streptomyces; species Streptomyces aurantiacus_A. The sequence goes on along the minus strand of NZ_AOPZ01000275.1, from coordinate 26,024 downwards.
TACGCCTCCGCCGCCTCGGCCTCCCGCACCCGCACCGAGACCCCGGGACGCGTGGCCCGCAGGGCCCGTACCGCCGGCACCACGAGCGCCGGCACGGCCGTGGAGAACGCCCCCACCCGCACCTCCCCCGTCACCCCGCCCACATACGCGGCCAACTCCGCGTCAGCACGCTCCAGTTGGGCGAACACCGCGTCGGCATGCACCAGCAGGAGCCGCGCGGCGCCGGTGAGCCGCACCCGCCGCCCGTGGGCTTCGAGGAGCGGCACCCCCACCTGCTTGGCGAGGTTGGACAGTTGCTGCGACACGGCCGAGGGGGTCATCAGGAGCGCCCGCGCCGTGGCGGTGACGGTCCCGCGCTCGTTCAGGGTGCGCAGGATCTGCAGCTTCTTGATGTCCCACTCGGTCATGACGTCAACGTACCGGCGACGCGCCCGGGGTCACTTCCCGCCCGCCGAGCCGAGCACCACGCCGCCCAGGATCAGCCCCATGCACAGCACCTGCAGCCGCCCCATGCCCTCGCCGAGCAGCGCGAAGGAGAGCAGCGCCACACACACCGGCTGGAGGTAGTAGACGACGCCCGCGCGGGCCGCGCCGATGACGGAGATCGCCTTGTTCCAGGCGAAGAAGGCGACCGCCGAGGAGACCACGCCCACGTACAGGAGCGGGGACACCGTCGCGGCCGTCGGCTCGAAGCCGCCCTGGACGACGAGGCTGACCAGGAAGACCGGGAGCAGCATCAGCGCGCCGAGGACGAAGGTGCTGAAGAGGAAGGGCAGGCCGGAGATCTGCGTGGGCCTGCGGCGCAGCAGCGCGCTGTACGAGCCGAACGCGACCGCCCCGCCGATCACCCACAGGTCGCCCGCCGCCAGCTCCATGCCGAGCGAGCCGCCGCTGACCAGGAGCAGCACACCGACGCAGGCGACGAGCATGCCCGTGACGCGGCGCGCCCCGAGCCGGGCCCCGCCGAGGCGTTCGTACACCGCCATGAGGACGGGCGAAGCGGCCATGATCATGCCCATGTTGCCCGCGGTGGTCGTCACTCCGGCCTGGTTCACCAGGGTGTTGTAGACGGTGACGCCGAGGAAGGAAGCAGCGAGCAGGAAGCCCAAGTGCTCGCGCAGCAGCGCGCGTTGGCGCCAGGTCTGGCGGAGCGCGAAGGGGGCGACGGCCGCGATGGCGATGATCCAGCGCCAGAAGGCGTGCTGGACGGGCGGGACGCTGTCGGCGAGGGCCCGTGAGGTGACGAAGCTTCCCGACCAGACGACGGTGGCGAGCGCCGCGAGCGCGAGCCCGCCGCCGAGCCCCACCCCCGGCCCCGGCCCGCGGGAAGCGGTGCGCCCGCCTTCCGTGCCACTCCGTACGCCGTCGCTCCGGTCCAGGACGCTCGCCACTGATATCGCCTTGCCTCTCTCCCCGGCTGCGGGGCCTCCGTGATCTCGTACCGGCTTACCGTCGCACCTCCTCAACATCCAGGTCCATCGAAACTTTACGATCGGTCTTTGAAGCTGAACTGAATGATTCGGGAGTGGCCGGGCGGACGTCGGCGGCACCCTGCGGCTTCGGCCGGAGCTGGCCGAACACCGTCGCGCCGAACGCGATCGCCATCCCCGCCACCTGCACCGCCGTCAGCGACTGGCCGAGCGCGGCCCAGCCGATCACCGCGGCCGTCAGCGGCGAGAGCGGGCCGAGCAGGCTGGCCTGGGTCGCGCTGAGGTGGCCGATGCCGCGGAACCACAGCCAGTACGCGAGAGCCGTGCCGGCCAGGGAGAGGTAGACGTAGCCCGCGATGTTGCGCCCGTCGAGCGCGGGCGGCGCGCCCTCCGCCAGGAAGGCGACGGGGGCGATGAGCAGCCCGCCGACCGTGAGCTGCCAGGCCGTCAGCGCCAGCGGACCCACGCCCTCCGGGCGGCCCCACCGCTTGGTCAGCACAGTGCCCGTCGACATCGACGCCGTGGACCCCACGGCCGCGAGCAGGCCGACCGCGTCGAGGGCCCCGGTCGCCTTGAGGACGACCAGGCTGACGCCGAGCGCCGCGGCGGCCCCGGTGAGCAGGGTGCGCGGGCTCGGCCGGTCGGCGAGGAGCAGCGCCGAGAGTCCGGCGACGAAGAGCGGGCCGACCGAGCCGACGACCGCGGCCATGCCGCCGGGCAGGCGGTAGGCGGACAGGAAGAGCAGCGGGAAGAAGGCGCCGATGTTCAGCGCCCCGAGGACCGCCGACTTCCACCACCACTCCCCTCGCGGCAGCCGCCTGGCGAGCAGGAGCAGCAGGAGACCGGCGGGCAGGGCCCGCATCAGGCCGGTGAAGAGCGGGCGGTCGGCGGGCAGGAACTCGGTCGTGACGGCGTAGGTGGAACCCCAGGTGAGGGGGGCGTAGGCGGTGAGCAGGACGGCGGTGGAGCGCTTCATGACGTACGTCCCCCAAGAGGTCGCGAAGGAAGGGCTGCCCGAGGAAAGCTGAGCAGTAAGTAGCTTAGCTCTAAGCTACTTATCGTCAACCCACTTAGTTGCGACTTACTTGCGAGCTTCCAATCTCCGCTGAATAATTCCCCCATGAACGCCACCACCCCCGACACCGGGACCGCCCCCGACGCCGTCGACGCGATCGTCGAGCAGTGGGCCGTGGTCCGGCCCGACCTGGAGACCACGCCCATGGAAGTCTTCGGTCGCGTCTACCGCATCTCGCACGCCGTGGCCGACCGCGTCGAGCAGGCGCACCGCCAACAGGGCACCACCCGCGGGGAGTTCGACGTGCTCGCGACGCTGCGGCGCTCCGGCGAGCCGTACACGCTGTCGCCGCGCCGGCTCTCCTCGACGCTGATGCTGACGTCGGGCGGCATGACCGGGCGGCTCGACAAGCTGGAGCGCGCCGGGCTGCTCCGGCGCTCCCCCGACCCGAGCGACCGGCGGGCGCTTCAGGTGACGCTGACGGAGAAGGGCCTGGAGCTGGTCGACCGGGCGGTCGTGGCGGGCCTTGAGGCGCAGCGCACGGCGCTCACGGCCGCCGGTCTCGACGAGGCGGAGACGGCGCAGCTCGCCGCCCTGCTGCGGAAGTTGCTCGCCGGCGCGCAGCCGGGTGCCGAAACCTCATGACGCCGTTGCCGGCGTGAACGCGCCGAGGGCGCTCCCGGGCCGCGTACACGGTTCTCCGTGTGCGTACGCGGCCGAGGAGCGCCCTCGGCGGAAAGGTGTGCGGGGAGCCGGTGACCGGCCCGCCGTCAGCTCTGCTTCTGCTGCTTGCGGGACTTGTCGCCGACCATCACGAGACCCGCGATGACCAGGAACAGCACGATGGGTGCGACGACGTAGAGGCCGAGTGTCTCGACCACGCTCAGGCCGGGGCCCGGGTCGTCGCCGTCGTCGCGGGTGAGCGCGAGCGCGGGGGACGTCATGAGCAGCATCATCAGCGTCGTACCGGAAGCCAGGGCGCCGGCGCGCAGGGCGTTCTTCTTGTCCACGGTGCCAACGTAGCGAACCGCTCCGCGGGCCGCGCGCCCGGGGTGCCGTACGGGGCGCCTCAGCGCGTGCGCGGCGGGTGCGGCCGCAGCGCGTCGAAGACCTCCAGCAGGGCGTGCAGGCGCGGCGAGGCGGCGAGGTCCTCCAGGGTGACGGGGCGGCCGGCGGCGTCGGCGACGGGCAGCCGCCAGTTCGGGTACTGGTCCCAGGTGCCGGGGAGGTTCTGCGGGCGGCGGTCGCCGACGGTGTCGGGCAGCCAGACGCCGACCATGCGGGCCGGGGTGGCGAGCAGGAACCGGTGCACGGCGCGGACCTCGTCCTCCTCGCGCCCGCCGCCGCCCGGCAGCAGGCCGAGCCGGGAGATCACGGCGAGCCATTCGCGTACGTCGGCGGCGGCCTCGGCGCGTTCGGCGGCGAGCGGGCGGGTCAGCAGGCCCAGGTCGTGCCGGAGCCGCACGTGCGCGCCGGTGACGCGGGCGGCGGTGGACGGCAGGTCGTGGGTGGTGGCGGTGGCGAGGCAGTCGGCGCGCCACCGCTCGGGCGGCAGCGGCAGGCCGTCGCCGTCCCAGTCGCGCTCGAACCACAGCACGGACGTGCCGAGCACGCCGCGCTCGCGCAGCGCCTCGCGGACGCCCGGTTCGACGGTGCCCAGGTCCTCGCCGATGACGAGGGCGCCCGCGCGGTGCGCCTCCAGGACGAGGACGGCGAGCATGGCTTCGGCGTCGTAACGCACGTACGTTCCGTCTACGGGGGTACGTCCGCTCGGCACCCACCACAGTCGGAAGAGCCCCATGACGTGGTCGACGCGCACGGCGCCCGCGTGCCGCAGCGTCGCGCGCAGCAGGGCGCGGAACGGGGCGTAGCCGGACTCGGCGAGCCGGTCCGGGCGCCACGGCGGCAGGCCCCAGTCCTGCCCGCGCGCGTTGAAGGCGTCGGGGGGCGCGCCCGCGGACATGCCCGCGGCGAAGTGGCGCTGCTGCGCCCAGGCGTCGGCGCCGTCCGGGTGGACGCCGACGGCCAGGTCGTGGACGAGGCCGACGGGCATCCCGGCGTCGCGGGCGGACCGCTGGGCGGCGGCGAGTTGCTCGTCGGTGAGCCAGGCCAGGCGCTCGTGGAAGTCGACGCGGTCCATCAACTCGGTGCGGGCGCGGGTGGTTTCGGGGGACGCGGGGTCTTGCAGGGGTCTGGGCCAGGCGTGCCAGTCGGGTCCGTACCGCTCGGCGAGCGCGTACCAGGTGGCGTGGTCCTCCAGGGCCTCGCCGTGCTCGGCGAGGAAGTCGCTGTACGCGGCGCACCGGCCAGGACCGAGCGGCACGTCGCGGATCAGCTCCAGGGCGGCCGCCTTGAGCTCCCACACGGCGTCCCGGTCGATGAGGGCGCCCTCGCGCAGGACGGCCCGGCGCAGTGCCGCGGCGCGCTCCAGGCAGACCCCCGCGCGGTCGCGGGCCTCGCCCCGGAGCCGGCCGAACTCCGGGATGTGCTCCACCCTCAGGTGCACGGGGTCCGGGAAGCGGCGGGACGAGGGGCGGTACGGGGACGGGTCGCTCGCGCCGTCCGGCGGCTTCGGCACCGCCGCGTGCAGCGGATTCACCTGGACGAATCCGGCCCCCAGCGTCCGCCCCGACCACGACGCCAGCTCCGCGAGGTCGCCGAGGTCGCCCATGCCCCAGGAGTGGCGGCTGAGGAGGGAGTAGAGCTGGACGAGGAATCCGAACGTGCGGGGTGGTGGCGCGGGGGCGCGGCGCGGGGCGACGACGAGGTGGGCTTCGCCGGTGGTGCCGTCGGGGGCGGTGGCGCGCAGGCGGTGGACGCCGAGGGGGAGATCGGGGGGCGCCGGGACGTCCGTGAGGTCGATGAGCGTTCCCTCTTGCTCGGTCTCCACGGTGACGCGGGTGCCCGGGGGGAGGGAAGTGAGGGCTTCCGGGGGCGCGGGCCCGGGGCCCTCGGGAGCGGGGCCGTCGTCCTTCCAGAGGACCACGGTGGGCGGCAACAGGCGTTCCCGTAAGGCCCGTTCGCGGGCTGCCACCGCGTCCCGCACCGCCTCGGGCGTGCTCGCGTCGACGTCGAGCGCGGCGAGGGCCGCGACGACCGCGGCTTCCGATGCCTGGACCGTGCGGTCCGGGGACGGGGAGTAGGAGGTGGCCACGCCGTGCAGGGCGGCCAGCCGGGCCAGGGTCACCTAGACCCCCATGGGGTCCAGGCCCGCGGCCGTGCCCGTCGAGGTGGGCTCGCTGGTGAGGGGGGCGGCGTCCATGAGGGACGGCTCGCTGGTGAGGGGGGCGGCGTCGGCGAGCGGGGGCTCGCTGGTGAGGGGCGGCTCCAGGCAGCCGCAGGAGCAGGAGCCGTCGAGGCCGGAGTCGGGGTGCGAGACCTGTTTGGACAGGGCGGAGAGGAGGAGGTTCGCGGAGGCGGGCATGGGGCTCCTTGATCGCGGGGGCCGCGGCGTGGTCGCGGACATCGGTTCCGAAGCCCTACCCACTGCGGTGGGGCGCATCCGTATACGGCCGGGGAACGTGGCGCTGGTCACAATTCGGCCCCTGGACCCCCGCCATCGGCCTGAACGGCCTCGTCCTCAATCGCCGGCCTCGTCCTCAATCGCCGGACGGGCTGAAAGTGCCGACTGCGTGCCGGTCCGGGGGCGGAGCCCCCGTGGCGGTGACCCCGGGGGCACACAAAAGCCCGGATCCTAGGCAGAAATGCCGTCGATCCGGGCCATCGCGTCATCCGCGCCGAACGGCTGCAAGTACGGCAGCCAGCGCGGATCCCTGTGCCCGGTGCCGATGATGCGCCAGGCCAGTCCCGAGGGCGGGGCGGGTTTGTGGCGCAGGCGCCAGCCGAGCTCCATGAGGTGCCGGTCGGCCTTGACGTGGTTGCAGCGGCGGCAGGACGCCACCACGTTGTCCCAGACGTGCTGACCGCCGCGACTGCGCGGAATGACGTGGTCGACGCTGGTTGCGACGCCACCGCAGTACATGCACCGGCCGCCGTCGCGGGCGAACAGGGCACGGCGGGTCAGTGGAACGGGCCCCCGGTAGGGGACCCGCACGAAGCGCTTGAGCCGGACCACGCTGGGTGCGGGGATGGTGCGGGTCGCGCTGTGCATGAAGGCGCCGGACTCCTCGAGGCAGAGTGCCTTGTTCTCGAGGACGAGGACGAGCGCGCGGCGGAGCGGTACGACGCCGAGGGGCTCGTACGACGCGTTGAGGACCAGGACATGCGGCACGGATGCCTCCTATTACGCCGGCGGCGCGTGGCTCGCGCCGGGACGATCTGTAGCCAGTCTCCCCTCATGCCTGGTCGTAGCGCCACCATGTGCCGGTAACGGCCCTGAAGTGTTTTCGACCACACCCTGGGCGCAGGCACGTTTCACCATCGTTCCGGGCCTGGTGAGCACCGTCTCTCCTTCGAACATGACAACGATCCGCACACAATGCCCCGTTAGTGTGGTGAGTCTGCCCGGTGCATCTCCTGGGCAGGCCGCTATGCCTGGAGGTACGAGCCGTGTTCCTGTCCGTCCTGTCGGCCGCCGGAACGGACCCGGACCCGTCACCGACGCCGACGCGCAAACCCGTCACCCTCGACGACGCCCAGGAGAGCGCCACCAACGCCGCGAGCTGGGTGGAGGAGAACTGGTCGACCTGGCTCACCAACGGCCTGCGCATCCTGCTGATCGTCGTGATCGCGATGGTCCTGCGCGTGATCGTGCGGCGGGCCATCACCAAGCTGATCGAGCGCATGAACCGCACGGCGTCGGCCGTCGACGGCACCGCGCTCGGCGGGCTCCTGGTCAATGTGGAGCGGCGGCGGCAGCGTTCGCAGGCCATCGGGTCCGTGCTGCGGTCGGTGGCCTCGTTCCTGATCCTCGCCACGGCCGCGCTGATGATCCTCGGCACGTTCCAGATCAATCTGGCGCCGCTGCTCGCCTCGGCGGGTGTCGCGGGTGTCGCGATCGGTTTCGGTGCCCGCAACCTCGTCACGGACTTCCTCTCCGGCGTCTTCATGATCCTGGAGGACCAGTACGGGGTCGGTGACTCCATCGACGCCGGGGTGGCCTCCGGCGAGGTCATCGAGGTGGGGCTGCGCGTCACCAAGCTGCGCGGCGACGACGGCGAGATCTGGTACGTCCGCAACGGCGAGGTCAAGCGCATAGGCAACCTCTCCCAGGGCTGGTCGACGGCCGGCGTCGATGTGACGGTGCGTCCGGACGAGGACCTGGACAAGGTCAAGCGGGTGCTCGGCGAAGTCGGCGAGCGGCTCGGCAAGGACGAGCCGTGGAACGAGCAGCTGTGGGGGCCGGTCGAGGTCCTCGGCCTGGACAGCGTACTGATCGACCAGATGGTGGTGCGGGTCTCCGCGAAGACCATGCCGGGCAAGTCGCTCGGCGTGGAGCGGGAGCTGCGGTGGCGCATCAAGCGGGCCTTCGACGCGGAGGGCATCCGCCTTGTGGGCGGACTGCCCGTGCAGCCGGACGGCGGCGTGGCCCCGGCCGACCCGACCGCGGGCATGGCCGCGCCGTCGGCGTACGCCTCGTCGACGTCGCCGCAGTCGCTGGCGGCCTCGCCGATAGCCCCGCCGCCGAACCTGTCGAAGTAGGGGGAATCAGCCCGTCCGGCGTTTGAGGACGAGCCCGTCCGGCGTTTGAGGACGAGCCGCGGAGCGGCGATAACGGGGGTCCGGGGGCGGAGCCCCCGTAGCGGCCACCCGGACTCTCCGGGTAACGACTTGGTTGCCGCAGGCCCACTTGCCCTTGACGGCCCCTCTGGGGCGTCCTACGTTCCTCGCATCCAATAGGAAGCCTTCCTAACAGTGATGTGAGGGAGGCGGGCAGCCGAAGGGCAGGTGTCGTCAGCGATGGCTGGAACCACCCCATCCAACGGGTCTCCGGGCGTGCCGGGCACGCCCCGCGTGCTCCGCGCCATGAACGACCGCGCCGCGCTCGACCTGCTCGCCGCCCACGGCCCGCTCACCCGCACCCGCATCGGCGAGCTGACCGGCCTTTCGAAGCCCACCACCTCGCAGCTGCTCAGCCGCCTGGAGTCGGCCGGACTCGTACGCACCACGGGCCGCCAGAGCGGCCGCCCCGGCCCGAACGCCGTCCTGTACGAGATCGACCCCGCCGTCGGCCACGTCGCCGCCCTGTCCGCGGACCCCACCGGCATCACCGCCCTGGTCGCCGACATCACGGGGCACGAGGTGGGCAGGCAGCGCATCGAGGCCGCCGCCGTCGCCGAGGACGTACGCCACCGCACCGCCCAGCTGGTCGTGGAGGCCGTGGACGGCGCCCTCGACCGGGCCGGGCTCGGCCACGACGACCTGCGCGCCACCGTCATCGGCACGCCCGGCGCCATCGACCCGCACGACGGCCGGCTCCGCTACGCCCCGCACCTGCCCGGCTGGCACTCCCGCACCCTGCGCGCCGAGCTGGCCGAGGTGCTCGGCACGCCGGTGGCCATCGAGAACGACGTGAACCTCGCGGCCATCGCCGAGCAGTACGAGGGCGCGGCCCAGGACAACGACGACTTCGTGCTCGCCTGGCTGGACGAGGGCGTGGGCGCCGCGATCGTGCTCGGCGGCGTGCTGCTTCGGGGCGCGACCGGCGGCGCGGGCGAGATCGGCTACATGCCGGTGCCGGGCGCCCCGCTGCTGCGCGGCCCCGACGGGACGCCCGGCTCGTACCGGGGCGGCTTCGAGAGCCTCGTCTCCGCGGCCGTGGTCCGCGAGCGTGCGGGCGGCAAGCCGCTCACCGACGCGCTCGCCGACCCCGTCGAGCGCGACGAGCTGGCCCGGCACATCGCCACCGGCCTCGCCGCGGTCGTGGCGGTCGTCGACCCCGAACTCGTCGTCCTGTGCGGCCAGGTGGCCCAGGCGGGCGGCGAGGAGCTGCGCCTTCGCGTCAAGGAGGAGATGACGGGCCTCGCCCTGCCGCGTCCCCTCCTGCGCATCAGCGAGCTCGACGGCGACCCGATCCTCACCGGCGCCCTGCGCACCGCCCTCACGCAGGCCCGCGACACCGTCTTCGACACCGCCTGAGCCCTTCCGCACCCCCGTTCGTCCCCCTCCCCGACACCGCCTCCCGCAAAGGACGTCCGCCATGCCCCGATGGCGCATACGCAACGGCGTGCCCGCCGCCCTGACCGCGGCCGGACTGCTCCTGTCCGGCTGTGCCAACCCGAGCACCGGCAGCGCCGAAGACGATCCGACCAAGCCCGTGACGCTGAAGTTCTGGCACGGCTGGGCGGCCCCCGGCGAGGTCGAGGCGATCAACGAGAGCATCGGGCGGTTCGAGAAGCTGCACCCCAACATCGATGTGAAGGCGACCGGCAACGTCACCGACGCCACCATCAACCAGGCCCTGCGGGCGGGCGGCGGCGAGTCCCCCGACGTGGTGTCGTCGTTCACGACGAACAACGTCGGGCAGTACTGCGACTCGGGGATGTGGGCCGACCTCGACCCCTTCATGAAGAAGACCGGCCTCGACAAGAAGAAGACGTTCCCCAAGACCCTCCTCGACTACACGAGTTACGAGGGCAAACAGTGCGCGCTGCCGTTCCTCGCGGACGCGTTCGGCATGTACTACAACAAGGACGCCTTCAAGGAGGCGGGCATCAAGCGCCCGCCGCGCACCATGTCGGAGTTCAAGAAGGCCGCGGCGAAGCTGACCGTGCGCAGCGGCAAGGACTCGTACAAGCGCGTCGGCTTCATGCCGAACTTCCGGCTCTACCAGAACGCCCCGGACCGCCTCTTCGCGCAGTGGGGCCCGGAGTACTTCGACGCCGACGGCAAGTCGAACCTCGCCGACGAGCCCAAGACGTACGACTTCTTCAAGACCACCAACGAGCTGATCAAGGCCCAGGGCGGCTACGCCGACCTGGAGAAGTTCCGCTCCACCTTCGGCGACGAGATGTCGGGCCAGAACGCCTTCCTCACCGGCAAGCTGGCGATGCACCTCGACGGCGAGTGGCGCGGCCTGATGCTGAAGGACGCCAAGGCCAAGTTCGACTGGGGCGTGGCGCCGCTGCCCGTGCCGGACGACCAGGCCGACACCTACGGCCGCGGCTTCATCACCGGCACCGTCCTCGGCATCGCGCACAGCAGCAAGCACCAGAACGCCGCCTGGGAGCTGGTGCGCTTCCTGACGGCGAACACCAACCAGGTCGTGGACTTCGCCAACGACATCCACAACGTGCCGTCCACCTTCGCGGCCCTCAAGTCGCCCCGCCTGGACGCCGACAGGCGCTTCCGCACTTTCTTCAAGATCCTGGAGAACGAGCACAGCCAGGCGCTCCCGCAGTCCACGAACGGCGGCGCGTACATCGTCTCGCTCGCGGACCTCGCGTACTCCGTGGAGGCCGGAGGCAAGAGCGACCTGCGCAAGGGCCTCGAGAAGCTCGACGACCAGATCGACGCCGACAATCTCCAGGCAGAGAACTGAGGAGCGCCCCGCCATGGCCCTGTCACTCTCCAAACCAGCGCGGCGCAGACTGTCCCCTCCCGCGCGCCGCAGACTGCGCGTCCTCGGCTTCCTCTCCCCCTGGCTGATCGGCTTCAGCGTCTTCTTCGCGTACCCGCTGATCGCCACCGTCTACTTCTCGTTCATGCACTACAACCAGATCAAGGAGCCCACGTTCGTGGGCCTGAGGAACTGGCGGTACGTGTTCGAGCAGATGCCGCTGTTCGGCCCGGCGCTGTGGAACACGCTGTGGCTGGTGGTGGTGATGGTGGCGCTGCGGGTGATCTTCGGGCTCTCGCTCGGGCTGCTCATCACGAAGATCAAGTCGGGGGTGGGGTTCTTCCGCACCGCCTTCTACCTCCCCTACCTGGCCCCGCCGGTGGCGGCGACGGTCGCCTTCGTCTTCCTCCTGAACCCGGGCACGGGCCCGGTCAACGAGATCCTCTCGAAGGTCGGCATCGACGCGCCCACCTGGTTCAACGATCCGACGTGGGCGAAACCCTCGCTGGTGATGCTCTCCCTGTGGGGCATCGGCGACCTGATGGTCATCTTCATGGCGGCGCTGCTCGACGTGCCCAAGGAGCAGTACGAGGCCGCGGAGCTGGACGGCGCGGGCGCCTGGGCGAAGTTCCGGTACGTCACCTGGCCCTCGATCACGCCGATCGTGATGTTCGCCGTGGTCACGGGGGTCGTACAGACCATGCAGTACTACACGCAGGCCCTGGTCGCCGGAAAGATCGCCTCCGGGGTTTCCATCGGCCCGGGCTCGGTGATCCAGCCCGGCTATCCGGACCACTCGACCCTCACGGTCCCCCAGCTCGTCTACTCGATGGGCTTCCAGAACTTCAACACCGGTGCGGCGTGCGTGCTCTCGCTCGTGCTCTTCGCCATCGCCATGGCCGTGACGATGCTGCTGATGCGCAAGCGCTCCGGCCTGCTCTCGGCGGAGGACTGATCCCACCATGACTTCCACGACACTCAGCGCGCCCGCGTCCTCGAAGGCCGCCGCACCCGCCGGGCGACGCGGCCCGGCCGCCGCCCGCGCCCGCCGCAAGCGGATCCTGCACTGGATAGCCGTGCACAGCGTGGCCATCGCCGTGGCGCTGCTCTTCATCCTCCCCTTCGTCTTCGTCTTCCTCACCTCCGTGATGAGCGACGCGCAGGCGATGAGCGGCGATCTGTGGCCGTCGTCCTGGCACTGGGAGAACTACAAGGCCGTCTTCGAGACCGACGGCTTCCTCACCTGGTGGCGCAACTCCCTGATGTACGCGGGCCTCGGCACGCTCTTCACCGTCTGCTCGGCGATCCCCGTGGCGTACGCGCTCGCCAAGTTCCGCTTCCGCGGCCGACGCACCGCGATGCTGCTCGTCATCTCCACGATGATGCTGCCGCCGCAGGTCATCGTGATCCCCATGTACCTGGTGTGGGCGCAGCAGTTCCATCTGTCGGGCACGCTGTGGCCGCTGATCATCCCGATGGCGTTCGGCGACGCGTACTCGATCTTCCTGCTCCGGCAGTTCCTCCTCACCATCCCCAAGGAGTACATCGAGTCGGCGCGTGTCGACGGCTGCGGCGAGGTCAGGACCCTGCTGAAGATCATCGTGCCGATGGCCAAGCCCGGCATCGCGGCGATCGCGCTGTTCCAGTTCTTCTACTGCTGGAACGACTACTTCGGGCCGCAGATCTACGCGGCCCAGGACCCCGGCTCCTGGACGCTGAGCTACGGGCTCGAATCCTTCAAGAGCGCCCACATGGTGAACTGGAACATGACCATGGCGGCGACGCTGCTGGTCATGGCTCCGGTCATCGTCATCTTCTTCTTCGCACAGAAAGCCTTCGTCGAAGGCGTCACCCTCACCGGAGTAAAGGGCTGATTCAGCAATGAAGCTCACCGTGGTCGGCGGAGGCTCGACCTACACACCCGAACTCATCGACGGATTCGCCCGGTTGAGGGACACCCTGCCGATCGAGGAGCTCGTCCTCGTCGACCCGGCGGCCGACCGCCTGGAGCTGGTCGGCGGCCTCGCCCGGCGCATCTTCGCCAAGCAGGGCCACCCGGGCCGGATCGTCACCACCTCCGACGTGGACGCGGGCGTCGCGGACGCCGACGCGGTGCTGCTCCAGCTCCGCGTGGGCGGCCAGGCGGCCCGGCAGCAGGACGAGACCTGGCCGCTGGAGTGCGGCTGCGTCGGCCAGGAGACCACCGGCGCGGGCGGCCTCGCCAAGGCGCTGCGCACCGTCCCGGTGGTCCTGGACATCGCCGAGCGCGTGCGCCGCACCAACCCGAACGCGTGGATCATCGACTTCACCAACCCCGTCGGCATCGTCACCCGCGCCCTGCTCCAGGCCGGACACAAGGCCGTCGGCCTGTGCAACGTCGCCATCGGCTTCCAGCGGAAGTTCGCCGCGCACCTGGGCGTGGAGCCGGGGCAGGTGCACCTGGACCACGTGGGTCTGAATCATCTGACCTGGGAGCTGGGCGCCCGCCTCGGCGGCCCCGAGGGCGAGAACGTGCTGCCCAAGCTGCTCGCCGAGCACGGCGACGCCATCGCCGAGGACCTGCACATGCCGCAGACGCTCGTCGACCGCCTCGGCGTGGTCCCCTCCTATTACCTGCGCTACTACTACCAGCACGACGCCGTCGTACGGGAGCTGCGCACCAAGCCGTCCCGGGCCGCCGAAGTCGCCGCCATGGAAGAGAAGTTGCTGAAGATGTACGGCGACCCGGCGCTCGACGAGAAGCCGGAACTGCTCGCCCAGCGCGGCGGCGCCTTCTACTCGGAGGCGGCCGTGGACCTGGCGGCCTCGCTGCTCGGCGGCGGAGGCAGCCCGTACCAGGTGGTCAACACCTACAACAACGGCACGCTGCCCTTCCTCCCCGACGACGCCGTCATCGAGGTGCAGGCTTCGGTGGACTCCTCGGGCGCCGCGCCGCTGGCCGTCCCGTCCCTGGACCCGCTGTTCTCCGGGCTGATCGCGAACGTCACCGCGTACGAGGACCTGGCGCTGCACGCCGCCCTGCACGGCGGCCGCGACCGCGTGTTCAAGGCGCTGCTCGCGCACCCGCTGATCGGCCAGTACGCGTACGCGGAAGAGCTCACGGACCGGCTCGTCGCACACAACCGGGAGCACCTCGCGTGGGCCTGAGCACACCCCGCGGCACCGGCCCTTCGGCGTCCGCGCCGGTGCTCGCCATCGACGCGGGCAACAGCAAGACCGACGTCGCGGTGGTCGCGGCCGACGGACAGGTCGTCGGCACGGCCCGCGGCGGCGGATTCCGCCCCCCGCTGGTCGGCGTGGAACCCGCGATGGACGTACTCGACGAGGCGGTGCGGCGGGCGCTCGGCGAGGCGGGCCTCACCTCGGTCGGACACGTCTCGGCGTGCCTGGCCAACGCGGATCTTCCGGTGGAGGAGCGGGAGTTGGCCGCGGCGGTGCGCCGACGCGGCTGGAGCACCAGCGTCGCCGTACGCAACGACACCTTCGCGGTCCTGCGCGCGGGCCTGGTCGAGGACGCCGAGCCGCGCGGGGTCGCGGTGGTGTGCGGCGCGGGCATCAACTGCGTCGGGATGCTGCCGGACGGACGCACCGCCCGCTTCCCGGCGATCGGCAAGCTCTCCGGGGACTGGGGCGGGGGCGGCGGCCTCGCCCAGGAGGCGCTGTGGCACGCGGCCCGCGCGGAGGACGGCCGGGGCGGCCCCACGGCCCTCATGACCGCCCTGCCCGCCCACTTCGGCCTGCCCTCGATGTACGCCCTCATCGAGGCGCTGCACCTGGGCCACATCGAGCCCGCCCGCCAGCACGAGCTGACCCCCGTCCTGTTCGCGACGGCGGCGACCGGTGACGAGGTCTCCTGCTCCCTGGTGGACCGCATGGCCGAGGAGGTCGTCGCCATGTCGACGGTGGCCCTGGGCCGCCTGGACCTCCTGGACGAGACGGCCCCCGTCCTCCTGGGCGGCAGCGTCCTCGCGGCCCGCCACCGCCGCCTCGACGACGGCATCCGCGCCCGCCTCACGGAGAAGGCCCCCAAGGCGATCCCCCGCGTGGTGACCGAACGCCCGGTGCTGGGGGCGGCGTTGCTGGGCCTGGACGAGTTGGGCGCACCGGCGGGGGTGCATGCGCGGGTGCGCGCGCACTACGGACAAAGCCCGTCCGGCGATTGAGGACGAGCCGCGGAGTCCGGCGATTGAGGACGAGCCGCGGAGCGGCGATCGGCGGCGCCCCCGTCCCACCCGCAGGGCACCCCCGGGGACCCCCGCCCCCGGGGAACCGAACACACCCTCGTCGCGTGTTCAAAGGTGCCCACCGACCACGAATCCGCACAAGATCAGGTCAAGCCCTGTGCGGATGTCAGCCCCGGCGGCGATACTTGCGCCCGGAAGGAAGGGCCGCCCGCAGACCAGAAGACCAAGGGGGAGGTCGAGGTCAGGTGACACACCCACCAGAAGCACCACCGCAAGCGCCCAAGCCGGCGCAGCCGCCGCTGCCGGCCCAGGCAGCGAATCGAACGGGAACACCAGCGGGGCCACCGCAACAGGCGCCCACGCCGGAGAGAAGCACGGCGTGGGCCGAGGGCGTGGACCGCCTGCGCGCCGCCGCGACCACGGAGCCGGGGCGGCTGCGCGCGATCGGCGCCGTCCTCGCCGCCCTGGTCCTCGCCTTCGGCGCGATCACCACCTGGCAGACGACCTCCCGCGCGGACGCCGCGGACCGCGTCCTGAACCGCAGCCAGCCGCTGAGCAACGACGCCGCCGCGATCTACCGCTCGCTTGCGGACGCCAACACGGCCGCGTCCAGCGGCTTCCTGGCCGGCGGCCAGGAGCCCGCGAAGGTCCGCGAGCGGTACCGCCGCGACATCGACCGGGCCAGCGAGAAGCTCGCGACGGCCGCGGCGAACGCGGGCTCGGACTCCTCCTCCGCGACCTCCGTGAGCGAACTGAACAAGCTCCTGCCGCAGTACACGGCCCTCATCGAGCGCGCCCGCGCCAACAACCGCCAGGGCCTGCCGCTCGGCGGCGCCTATCTGCGGTACGCGAACGACACGATGCAGACCCAGATGCTCCCCGCCGCCGAGAAGCTCTACAAGGCGGAGAACAAGCGCCTGAACGGCGACTACGCCGACGCCAAGCCCTACCCCTGGCTCGCGATCGCCTTCGGCGTCGCCGCGCTCGCCGCCCTGGGCTGGGCCCAGCGCCGCAACTACCGCCGTACGAACAGGGTGTTCAACACCGGCCTGGTCGCCGCCACGACGGCCGCCGCGGTGGCGCTCCTGTGGCTGCTGGCCGGGCACACCTTCGCCCGCTCCGGCCTGAACGAGTCGTACGAGGACGGCGTGAAGTCCCTGAACGTCCTCAACGACGCCCGCATCAGCTCCCTGAAGGCCCGGAGCAACGAGAACCTGACGCTGGTCAGCCGGGGCGCCGAGACCGTCGCCGTGGGCAGCGCCACGAAGGACAAGTTCGACGTGGCCTACCAGCGGCAGATGGCGCGGCTCGCCGGCGGCGAGGGCGGCGGGAACGGCGGGGGCCTGCTCGACGAGGCCGCGAAGCTCGCCGACGACGAGTCGGGCGAACGCCCGGTGGAGACGGCCGCGAAGAACGTGACCGAGTGGAAGGACCGCCACAAGTCGGCCCGCGCGAGCGACGACGCGGGAGACTACGAAGGCGCGCTGGACGCGGTCATCGGCGCCAAGAGCGGCGAGGCCGCGGCCACGGCCCCGTCGACGGGGGAGTCCTTCGACAACGTGGACGCGGCGCTCGACCTCGCGCTCACCCACGAACTGCGCGAGTTCAGGAGCGCCGCCCAGGACGGCAAGGGCGCGATGGCGGGCCTGCCGGTGGGCGCCGCCGTGCTCGCGGTCCTCGGCGCGGCCGCCGCCGTGATCGGCATCGGCCGCAGGCTTTCGGAGTACCGGTGATGGGGGGCGCGCGGACGATGCGTACGCGACCTGGCGAGACGGAACAGCACGCCGCCGCGACGAAACGACACGCCACGAACCGGCAGGCGGTGATCCGGCGCCACGGCACCACGGCGCTGCGCCGCTGGGGCGGCGTGGTCTCGATGGCCCTCGCCTGCCTCCTGGCGGCCGTCGCCGTCGCCTTCGTGCCGGCCCTGCCGCAGCTGCGCGGCGACACCGGCCGGGGCGGCGACGGGGGTGCGTCCGGCGGCGAGCGCCTGACGCAGGCCGCGCCCGCCCGCGCGGACGACTGCGAGTCCCCCGAGAGCAGCCTGCGGCCCTCCCCCGAGGACGGCCCGACGATCGAGAAGATCAAGCAGCGCAAGGTCAAGAAGCTCATCGTGGGCGTCGACCAGAACAGCTACCGCTGGGGGTACCGCGACCCCAACAAGAGCGTGGGCGAGCTGGAGGGCTTCGACATCGACCTCGCGCGCGAGATCGCCGAGAAGCTGCTCGGCGACCGGAACGCCGTGGTGTTCCGCGCGATCCCCACCAACCAGCGCATCCCGGCGATCCAGAGCGGCCAGGTCGACATGGTCGTCCGTACGATGACGATCAACTGCGAGCGCATCAAGGACGTCGCCTTCTCCACGGCGTACTTCGAGACCGGCCAGCAGGTCCTCGCCCCCAAGACGTCCGGAATCACCGGCTACAACGAGACACTGAAGGGCAAGAAGGTCTGTTCGGCCGCGGGCTCGACCGCGGAGTCGGCGCTCAAGGAGAAGAGCTTCGGTGCCGACATCAGGACCACGGTGCCGAACCAACTCGACTGCCTGGTAAGGCTCCAGCTGGGCGAGGTGGACGCGGTGGTCACCGACAGCGCGCTCGCCGCGGGCCAGGCCGCGCAGGACCCGACGGTGCAGCTCAAGGGCAAGGAGCCGTTCACCACGGAGTACTACGGCGTGGCGATGAGGAAGGACGCCGACGACCTGGTGCGGCGGGTCAACGGCGTACTGGACGACTACCGCAAGGACAAGGACGGCTGGCGTCACTCGTACAACAAGTGGCTCGCCGCCGACCTGGGCAAGTCGGCGGGACCGCCGAACCCGAAGTACAAGGACTGAACCCGACGTACAAGAAATGAACCCGACGTACGACTGAACCCGAAGTACAAGGACTGACAGTCGAGTTCGAGAGCTGAGAAGTCAACGCAGAGCGGAGAGGTGATCGATGAGCGTCGCGGGACCCCCCGGCTCTGTGATGGACCGGGACGAGGTGGACCGGGCGCTGGTGCGGCTCGACGCCGAGCACGAGGCGATCGAGACGTCGCTCCTCGCCCTCCAGGACCACGCGGGCCGCCGCCTCCTCGAAGGCGCGAAGCTCACCGGCACCACGCACGAGCGCTGGCTCGCCACCGAAGGCCGGATCACGCTCCTGTGGACGTACTTCGACGCGTACGCGGGCGCGCTGAACACCGCCCGCGAGGTGCGCGAGCGCAGGCGCTGGCCCAACCGCGACGACCTGCTCGAACTGACGCGGCTGCTGCGCGGCCGGAGCGTCACCGTCGCGGGCGGCTCGGCGTCCGGCGCGGCGGCGTCGATCACCGGCCCCGCGAAGCTCACCGAGGAGTTCACGCTCGAAGAGCTCGTCGCGCGCATGAACGATCTGTACGCGCACTCCCTGGACCTGGTCGTCGCCGCCGACGCCGTGTGGTCCGCGCTGCCCGCCCGCATCGACCTGCTCGCCGCCGAACTCCAGCGCACCCGCCAGCTCGCGCACTCCGTGGGCGTCCGCCCCGGCGAGCACCCGTCGGGCGACGACCTGGAGCGCATCACGCACGAGCTGACGGCGCTGCGCGAGCAGGTGGTGTCCGACCCGCTGGCGTTCTGGCAGCCCACGCGCGGCAGTTCGGCCCCCGGCGGCGGCCGCCCGCACACGGACCGCTACGACCACGCGGCCCGCGCCCTGGAGGACGTGCGCCGCGAGATCGACGCCGTGCTCACGGTCCGCCAGGACGCCGAGGCCCGCCTGGGCAAGCTGCGCGACGTGCTCTCCCGCGCGGACCGCACGCTCGCCGAGGCCCGCTCCGCGCGCGGCGAAGTCCTCGCGAAGATCGCCGCGTCCGAGGTGCCCGCCGTCTCCGGGCCGCCCACGGCGCTCCAGGAGCAGCTCGCGATGGCCGCCGACTACCGCAGGAACGCCCAGTGGCACCGCCTCTCCCCGCTCCTGGAGTCCCTGGAGCAGAAGGCCGAGGACGAACTGCTGCGCGCCCGCGAGTCGTTGACGGCCGTCACCGCGCCGCTCGCGGTCCGCGCGGAGCTGCGCGGCCGCCTCGACGCGTACAAGGCGAAGGTCGCCCGGCACGGCCTCGCGGAGGACCCGTTCCTCATCGAGCGGTACGACGCGGCGCGCCGCATGCTCTGGAGCGCGCCCTGCGACCTGCGCGTCGCCGACGAGGCGGTGCTCCGCTACCAGCGGGCGGCGGCCGACGCGCTGGCGTCCAGGGTCCCGCAACAGGGCGGGCCCACCGACCGGAGGGGGGAAGCATGAGTGAGCAGACCGGCGGAACCGGCGGACAGCGACCCTGTCAGCGGCCCAAGTGCACGGGTTCGTACGAGGACGTGGGCGGCGGCGAGCTGTACTGCGACACCTGCGGTCTCGCCCCGGTCGTCTCGGCGAACGGCATGGTGGGCTCCCCGGCGACGGGCGTCACGGTCGGCGGCCGCAGCGGGCGCAGTGGGCGCAGCGGCCGGGGCTCGCGCAGTTCGCGCGGCTCGGCGAGCACCGGGACCCGCGGGAGCACCCGCTCCTCGCGGTCCGCGTCGTCGCGCCGCTCGGTCTCGGGCCGGCTCTCGCGCTCCCTGTCGGAGGGCACGTCGGCGCGGTCGGTGTCGGTGCGCAGCTCGGGCTCGTCGGCGGCCTCGTCGGGGCGCGGCAGGCTGGGCGTCGGCCTGGTGTCGGTGCCGCAGGTGCCGCGCCCCGACCCGCGCGGCGCGGTGCAGGAGAAGCCCGAGGTTCCCGAGCGGAAGCGGTTCTGCTCGCGCTCCGACTGCGGTGCGCCGGTGGGCCGCGCGCGCGGGTCGCGCCCCGGGCGCACGGAAGGTTTCTGCACGAAGTGCGGCCACCCCTACTCCTTCGTGCCGAAGCTGAAGGCGGGCGACATCGTGCACGGCCAGTACGAGGTCGTGGGCTGCCTCGCGCACGGCGGGCTCGGCTGGGTGTATCTCGCGGTGGACCGCGCGGTGTCCGACCGCTGGGTGGTCCTCAAGGGCCTGCTCGACACCGGCGACCAGGACGCGATGGCCGCCGCGATCTCCGAGCGGCGCTTCCTCGCCGAGATCGAGCACGCCAACATCGTCCGCATCTACAACTTCGTCGAGCACCTGGACCAGCGCACCGGCTCCATGGACGGCTACATCGTCATGGAGTACGTCGGCGGCAAGTCCCTCAAGGAGATCGCCAACAGCCGCCGCACGCCCACCGGCAAGCGCGACCCGCTGCCCGTCGAGCAGGCATGCGCGTACGGCATCGAGGCCCTGGAGGCCCTCGGCCATTTGCACAGCCGCAACCTGCTGTACTGCGACTTCAAGGTCGACAACGCCATCCAGACCGAGGACCAGCTCAAACTGATCGACATGGGCGCGGTCCGCCGGATGGACGACGACGAGTCGGCGATCTACGGCACGGTGGGCTACCAGGCACCGGAGGTCGCGGAGGTGGGCCCTTCCGTGGCCTCGGACCTGTACACGGTCGCGCGCACGCTGGCGGTGCTGACGTTCGACTTCCAGGGCTACACGAACGTCTTCGTGGACTCCCTGCCCGACCCCGACAACATCGAGGTCTTCCGTACGTACGAGTCGTTCTACCGGCTCCTCGTGCGCGCCACCGACCCCGACCCGGCACGGCGGTTCAGCTCCGCCCAGGAGATGGCCGAGCAGCTGACCGGCGTCCTCCGGGAGGTCGTGGCGGTGCAGAGCGGGCGGCCGCGGCCGGCTCTCTCGACGCTCTTCGGGCCCGAAGTGAAAGTCACTGACACGGAGTTGTTCGCGGAGCTGGTGGGGGAGGTTTCGGCGCTCGGGGCGCGGGAGTCGGGGCCCGGGCTCGGGCAGCGGCTGGGGATCGGTACGGCGGGGGGTTCCTCGGGTGCGGGTGGTGTGGCCGCGCTGGGGCTGGGGGAGCCGGACGGTTTGAGCGCCGGAGGCGCCGGGAACGGGGGCGGCGGAGCCGCTGGGGCTCTTCCCGGCGGAGCCGGACGGAACACCCCCGGCGGAGCCGGGGAGAACGGTGTCGCGGCCGCGTCCATGGTGCGGCCGCTGGACGCCCCCGCGGCGGCACTCGCGCTGCCCGTGCCCCGGGTCGACCCCGGGGATCCCAACGCCGGCTTCCTCGCCGGGCTCGTGGACTCCGCGGGCAGCGAGCTGATCGCCGCGCTCAGAGCCGCGCCCGCGACCTCCCCCGAGCTGCGTCTGCGGGAGCTGCGGGCCCGACTCACCATGGGCGAACTGGCCTCCGCGGGCAGTGCGCTGGAGTCCCTGGAGATCGACCACCCCGACGACTGGCGGGTGATCTGGTACCGCGGCGTCGCCTCCCTCACCACCGGCGACCACGAGATCGCGGCGCTCTCCTTCGACGCGGTGTACGACGCCTTCCCCGGCGAGCCCGCGCCCAAGCTCGCCCTCGGCGTCTGCGCGGAGGTGCTCGGCCAGTTGGACAACGCCGCGGAGTACTACCGCCTGGTGTGGACGACCGACCCGAGCTACGTCAGCGCGGCGTTCGGGCTCGCCCGGGTGCAACTCGCGTCGGGCGACCGGAGCGGCGCGGTGCGCACCCTGGAGTCCGTGCCGGAGTCCTCGATCCACTACACGGCGGCCCGCGTCGCCGCCGTGCGGGCGCGGCTTCGGCAACGTATGACGTTCGACACGACGGCCGGGCCGGGCGCCCGGTTCCTGGACGATCTGACGGCCGCCGCCGGGCAGGTCGAGGCGCTCGCGGGCTTCGGCCTCGACGCGGTGCGCAGAGAGCGGCTCTCGACCGAAGTCCTCGGGACGGCGCTCGACTGGGTACTCTCCGGTAGCCACTCTGGCCACGCCTCCCCGCCACCGGCCGCCGCCGGCGACGGTCGTACGGGGACGGTCCTGCTCGGCAGCGAGCTGGACGAGCGCGGTCTCCGGTTCGGTCTGGAACGGTCGTACCGAACGCTTGCCCGGCTCGCACAGGGTGGCGAGGAAAGGATCGAACTGGTGGAACGGGCCAACCGTTTCCGCCCTCGGACGTGGGTGTGAAGATGTCCCAGATGCACCAACCGGCGGCCCTGTCGACGTGCCCGAGCTGCGAGGAGCCCCTGGAATCGGGCGACTTGTTCTGCGACGCGTGCGGCTATGACCTCTCTGCCGTCCCGCCCCCACCGTCCGACCGCCCCACCGTCGTGCTCAACGGCATGCCTCCCGGCCCTCCGCCCGCCGCCCCACCGGCCCCGGCTGCCGCTCCGGCCCCGGCCCAGTGGCCCGTGGCGCCCGAGGTGGACAGCTCCGACACCCCGGCGCCGACCCACCGGTCCGCGGACCTGCCCGGCACGGACTCCGGGGGAGGCGATCTCGCGGCTTCCGAACAGACGGCCCCCGGCCAGGTGCCCGCCGATCCGGACGACTATCTGCTGCCCGCCCCCGGAACCAGCCCGGGCCCCGAGGCGCCGGGCCCCGAGGCACCGGCCGACCCGCGCACCGGCCCGCAGCCCGCCACCGAGGCGGCACACCCCTCCGCCGGAGCGGCGGAGCCCGTGCTGCCGACCCCGCCCGCCGGCACCAAGCTCTGCGTCGCCTGTCGCGCGGGCCACGTCGCCCCCGACGGCTACTGCGAGAACTGCGGGCACGCCCAGCCGCGGGAGCGGGACCACATGGAGCAGGAGCTGGCGGCGGTCGCCGCCGTCAGCGACCGGGGCCTGCGGCACCACCGCAACGAGGACGCGTTCGCGATCTCCTCGGCCGCGCTGCCCGACGGCTCCCCCGCCACCGTCGCCATCGTCTGCGACGGCGTCTCCTCGGCGACCCGCCCCGACGAGGCGTCCATGGCGGCCTCGCGCGCCGCCAACGCCGCGCTCCAGGACGCCCTGCCGCGCGGCACCCACCCGCAACAGGCCATGCACGACGCGATCGTCGCCGCCGCGGAAGCCGTCAACTCGCTCGCCGCCGAACCCACTTCGGCCCGCGAGCACAGCCCGCACCAGAACGCCCCCGCCTGCACCCTCGTCGGCGCCGTCGTCACCGGCGGACTGCTCGTCATCGGCTGGGTCGGCGACAGCCGCGCCTACTGGGTCCCGGTCGACCGCACCGGCCCCACCGCCCGCCTCACCGAGGACGACTCCTGGGCCGCCCAGATGGTCGCCGCGGGCCTCATGAACGAGGCCGAGGCGTACGCCGACGAGCGGGCGCACGCCATCACGGGCTGGCTCGGCGCCGACGCGTACGAACTGGAGCCGCACACCGCTTCCTTCAAGCCGGACCGCCCGGGTGTAGTGGTGGTGTGCACGGACGGCCTGTGGAACTACGCGGAGGCGGCCCAGGACATGGCCCGCGCCCTGCCCGCCGACGCCGCCCTGCGCCCGCTGCACAGCGCCCAGGTCCTCGTCGGCCACGCGCTGGACGGCGGGGGCCACGACAACGTAACAGTGGCGATCCTGCCGTTCCCTGCCGCGCCGCAAGGGGCAGGATCGGCCTAGCGCGGGAGGGCCGGGCACCGCGCGGCCCTGCCCTCCCGGCCACCGCACGTCCGTGCCGACCGCACCACCGGCACCAGGCACCACCCGCCTCCGCGCGCACACGGCGCCGCGGGCGAGAGGTCTGTGGGAAGTAGTCCTAGGGGGGAACAGCGTCCATGGCCATTTTCTCGAAGTCGAACGTGCCACAGTTCACGGTCGACGTGTATCAGAACGAGTATCTGCCCGAGGGCGGCCGCGAGGTCAACGCGATCGCCACCGTCACCTCGACCGGCGGCGGCACCATCGGCTCCGCGGTCGGCGCGCCCCATCTGTACTCGGCGGGCGAGGGACCCGACGCCGCGGTCGCGATCATGGTCGACTGCTCGGGCTCCATGGACTACCCGCCGACGAAGATGCGCGGCGCCCGCGACGCCACCGCCGCCGCGATCGACGCGCTGCGCGACGGCGTCCACTTCGCCGTCATCGGCGGCACCCACGTCGCCAGCGAGGTCTACCCCGGCGGCGGCCGTCTCGCCGTCGCCGGGCCGGGGACCCGCGCCCAGGCCAAGGAGGCCCTGCGCAAGCTCAGCGCGGGCGGCGGCACCGCCATCGGCACCTGGCTGCGCCTCGCCGACCGGCTCCTCGCCTCCGCCGACGTATCCATCAGGCACGGCATCCTGCTCACCGACGGCCGCAACGAACACGAGTCACCGGAGGACCTGCGGGCCTCCCTCGACGCCTGCGCGGGCCGCTTCACCTGCGACGCCCGCGGTGTCGGCACCGACTGGGAAGTGAAAGAGGTCACAGGCATCGCCTCCGCGCTGCTCGGCACCGCCGACATCGTCGCCGACCCGGCAGGACTCGCCGCCGACTTCACGCAGATGATGGAGTCCGCGATGGGCAAGGAGGTCGCCGACGTCAGCCTGCGGCTGTGGACACCCATGGGCGTGGAGATCATGTTCGTGAAACAAGTGGCACCCACGGTCGAGGAGTTGACCGACCGGCGTACGGAGGCGGGGCCCCGCGCGGGCGACTACCCCACCGGCTCCTGGGGCGACGAGTCCCGCGACTACCACATCTGCGTCCGCGTCCCCGGCGCCGAACTCGGCCAGGAAATGCTCGCGGCCCGGGTCTCACTGATCGTGCCCGGCGCCGACGGCACCGTACAGACCCTGTCCCAGGGCCTGGTCAGGGCGGTCTGGACGGACGACATGGCCGCCTCCACGTCCATCAATCCGCAGGTCGCGCACTACACGGGCCAGGCGGAACTGGCCCAGGTCATCCAGCAGGGGCTCGATGCCCGCAAATCGGGCGACTTCGACGGAGCAACGGCCAAACTGGGGCGGGCCGTTCAGCTCGCCAGTGCCTCCGGCAACGAGGACACCGCCAAGCTCCTTTCCAAGGTGGTGGACGTCGTAGACGCCACGACAGGTACTGTTCGATTGAAGGCGCGGGTCGCCGAGGCCGACGAGATGACACTCGAGACGCGCTCGACGAAGACGGTCCGCGTGAAGAAGTAGTACGCGTACGCGTTGCCAGTACCGGAAAAGCCAGTGCACACGGCCCTCGGGCCGGAGAAGGAGAGGGGGAAGCGCCGACATGCCGACCTGCCCGAACGGACACCAGTCGGGTTCCGACGACTGGTGCGAGGTCTGCGGTCACCGCATGGCCGGTGCCGTACCGCCGCCGCCTCCCCCGCCGCCCCCGGCCGCCGGCTACGGCTATCCGCCGGCTCCCGGGCAGCATGGCCAGCAGGGTGGTCCCGGCGGGGCCGGTGGCCCTGGCCCTGGTGGTCACGGTGGGCCCGGTGGTCCTGGTCCCGGTGGTCCCGGTGGTCCTGGTCCTGGCGGCCCTGGTCCCGGCGGTCACGGTGGTCCCGGTCCCGGCGGTCCTGGTCAGCAGGGCGGGCCCGGTCAGCCCGGCCGCCCGCACCTCTCCGCCGTGCCGGACCTCGGGCGCGAGCCCGAGCTCTGCCCGCAGTGCCGCACGCCCCGCGAGGCGAACGCGCCCTTCTGCGAGGAGTGCCGGTGGAACTTCCTCACCGGTACGGCCACGTCGTACACGCCTGCCGCGCCCAATCCGCCGCTGCCCACGGGTGGGCCTGGCGGGCCCGGCGGTCCGGGGATGCCTGGGCACGGTGGCCCCGGTGGCCCCGGTGGACCGGGTGGGCCTGGTATGCCCGGGCCGGGTGGCCCAGGCGGGCCCGGTGCGCCTGGTGGCCCCGGCGGGCCCGGTGCTGATGGCCCGGGTGGGCCCTTCGGCGGGCCGCCCTTCGGTGGGCACGGTGGTCCGGGTGGGCCTGGTCCTGGTCCTGGTGGACACGGTGGGCCTGGGGGTCCTGGTCCGGGTGGTCCCGGCCCCGGTCCTGGTGGGCCTGGTCCCGGCGGCCACGGTGGTCCGGGTGGTCCCGGTCCCGGCGGACCCGGTGGCCCCGGCCCGGGCGGCCCCGGCTCCCCCAGCCCCGCCCAGCAGTTCCACCAGGGACCGCCCCCGCCCGGCCCGGGTGCACACGGCGGCCCCGGTGGTCCCGG
>NZ_AOPZ01000274.1 GCF_000414115.1 Streptomyces aurantiacus JA 4570 | reverse complement strand
CGAAGCGGCGGGACAGGAACGCCCCCACCGGCCCGCCCGGGCGTCAGACGTGTTCCCGAACCGGCGACGACGCCGAAGCCACCGGCACCGGTGCGTCATGGCTGACGGTGGGCAGCCACCGCAGGTACCGCGGCGTGTGCCAGTTCCGCTCACCGAGCAGACTCATGACGGACGGCAGCAGAACCATGCGGACAAGCGTCGCGTCGAGCAGAACGGCCACTCCAAGGCCAACCCCCATCTGCTGCATGTCCTGCATGGACAACGTGCCGAAGACGGCGAACACGGCCACCATGATCACCGCGGCCCCGGTCACCGCGCCGGCGGTCCGGGTGATCCCCTCCCGGATGGCCTCACGGTTGCCGAGCCCCTGGTCCCGCGCCTCCCGGATCCGGGACACCACGAACACGTGGTAGTCCATCGACAGGCCGAAGAGGACCACGAGCACGAACAGCGGCATCCAGTTCTCGATGGCGCCGACCTTCTCCGAGCCGATCAGCGAGGCACCCCAGCCGTGCTGGAAGACGGCGGTCATGACGCCGTACGCGGCGCCCACGGACAGCAGGTTGAGCGCGATCGAGGTCACGGCGATCACCACGGACCGGAAGCTGACCAGCATCAGCAGGAACGTGACGGCCGCGATGAAGGCGAACACCGGCACGATGCCCTCGCCGAGCTGGTCGGTGAAGTCCTCGGACTCGGCCAGGTCCCCGCCGACGTACGCGTCGACGGCACCCGCGCCTCGTACGTCACGTACATCGTCACGCAGCGAAGCGAGCGCCTTCTTCGCTTCCGCGCCGGTCCCGCTGCCGGGCAGCGGCACGGCGATCCGGGCGACGTTCTGCCGCTCGTGGACGGTGAGTTCGGCGCCGTCGCCCGCCTTCTCGGTCAGCGCCCGCAGGGCGTCCCGCGCCGGTGCGGACCGGATGTCGTCCGCCTTGGCCACGACGAGCGCGGGCGCGGGCCCGCCCGGGAACTCCCCGGTGATCTCGCGGAAGGACACCGAGAGCGGCACGTCGGAGCCGAACTGCTTCTCCAGGCCGAGCTGTTCGGTCTTCATGCCGAGCGCGGGCGCGGCCAGGGCGAGCAGCAGCGCGGTCGCGGCGACCGCGAAGAACGCGGGCTTGGCGAGGACGGGCTTGAGCAGCGAACCGGCGACGGAACCGCTGGCGTGGGCGCCCTTCTTGGAGCGGCGGTTGAGGAAGGGGATGCGTCCTGCGTCGATGCGGTCGCCGAGCCAGGCGAGCAGCGCGGGAAGCACCGTCACGGAGCCGAGCATCGCCACGCACACCACCATGATCGTGGCGACCGCGAAGCCCTTGAAGAGGAGCAGCCCGGACAGGAACATGCCCGCCATGGCCACCATCACGGTCAGGCCCGACACGAGCACCGCGCGCCCGCTGGTGGCGGCGGCGATCCGCAGCGCCGTCTCCGCGTCGTGCCCGGCGGCCCGCTCGTCGCGCTCGCGCCGCAGGTAGAACAGGCAGTAGTCGACGCCGACGGCGAGGCCCATCAGGAACATCACGGAGTACGTGGTCTCGAACAGGTGCAGTGAGTGGCTGGCCAGGGAGAGCAGGCCGAAGGCGGCGACGCACGCGGTCAGCGCGAGCCCGACGGGCAGCAGCGCGGCGACGACGGCGCCGAAGGCGACCAGCAGGATGCCGAGCGCGAGGGGCACGGCCGTGAACTCGGCCTTCTTCAGGTCGTCGGCGAGCAGGTCGTTCAGCTGCTTCTCGGAGCTGGCGTCGCCGAACTGGTGGACGGTGACGCCGCGTTCCGCCCCGGCGTCCTTCGCCTTGGCGACCGCGTCGAGCACCGGCTGCACCTGGTCCGCCGCGTCGTCGGACTTGCCCAACATGTCGAAGCGGAGGAGCCCGTCCTTGCCGTCCTTCGAGGCCAGCGGCGGCTGGACCTTGCCGACCTTGCCGGTCTCGGTGAGCGCCCGGGACAGGTCGGCCGCCGCCTCCCGCCAGCCGTCGGCCGACTTCGCGCTCACCATGACGAGTTCACTCGCGGGCTCGTCGATGCCGGCGTCGTCGAGGATCTTCGTGGCCCTGGCCGAGTCGCCGGTGCCCATCTCGTCGTCGGTCGCCGTGACCGTACCGGTGGCGCCGCCGATGACCGTGGCGAGGACCACGAACACCAGCCAGCCGAGAATCGCCGTCTTGCGGTGGTGCGCGCTCCACACCCCGAGTCGTGCCGCGAGGTTCTGCCTCTTGGCGCTCATGTCCTTCGCCCCCAGTTGAGTAAGCGTGAAATAAGCCGAGCTGACGTGGTTCACGCTAGGAATCGGAGACGCGCCGCCCCAGCCGCCGAGACCCCCTCTCGGCGAAGCACAGGGCGAGGGGCGGGGGTGTTGCTGGGTACACCCCGGGTCGGGTGTGGAACCCAATGACCTGAAATGCTCTGACCAGCGAAACTGTCAGCGTGCAGGGCGCACGGGGCGCGGACGGGTCGCTCGGCGGAGACGAAAAGGACGGATGACCATGACGAGGCTTCGCAACACAATGATCGCGGGGGCGCGGGGCCTGTACCTGGCGATCGTCTCGCTGGCGGGCTCGATCACCCTCTTCGTCTTCTCGGTCCTGTCGATCGCCTTCATCCTGCTGGGAATCGGCGTCTTCACCACGCCCGCGGTCCTGACCGCCGTACGCAAGTTCGCGAACCTGCGCCGCGTCCAGGCCGGCGAGTGGTCGGACGTCCACATCCCGGCCCCCTACCGGAAGCGCCCGGCCGGCCCCCGCTCCGGCGTCACCGGGCAGGTCGAGCGCTGCTCGCTGATGCTGAAGGACCCGGCGACCTGGCGGGATCTCCAGTGGCTCCTTGTCGACATGACCGCGGGCTTCGTCGTCGTGATCTTCGCGCCCGCGCTGGTGCTGTACCCGGTGTACGGGTGGGTGCTCGCGCTCGGCGTCTGGAAGCCGATCTACAACGCGGGCGGCGGCGAGTGGTACGGCTTCATCCACGTGAACTCGCAGATGGCGGCGAACGGCGCCGCCGCGCTCGGCACGGCGCTCGGCGTCCTCGCGCTCTTCGTGAACCCGGCCGTCGTGCGCGGCCACTTCCTGCTCGCCCGCACCCTGCTCGCGCCCACCGCCTCCATGCGCGAGCGTGAACTGGCGCAGCGCGTGGACCGCTTGGAGGAGACCCGGCACGACGCGGTGGACAGCTCCGCCGCCGAGCTGCGCCGCATCGAGCGCGATCTGCACGACGGCGCGCAGGCCCGCCTGGTCGCCATGGGCATGGATCTCGGCACCATCGAGGCGCTGGTCGAGAAGGACCCGGCCAAGGCCAAGGAGATGATCGCCAAGGCCCGGCAGAACTCCGGCGAGGCCCTGACCGAGCTGCGCGACCTGGTCCGCGGCATCCACCCGCCGGTGCTCGCCGAACGCGGCCTCGGCGACGCGGTGAAAGCGCTCGCCCTGCGCCTGCCCGTCGCCACCGACGTCGACGTGGACCTGCCGGGCCGGGCGGAGGAGCCGGTGGAGGCGGCCGCGTACTTCGCGGTGAGCGAGACCCTGACGAACGCGGTGAAGTACGCGGAGGCGGACCGCATCTGGGTGGACGTGCACCACGAGCAGGGCATGCTCCGCATCGCGGTCACCGACAACGGCAAGGGCGGCGCGGCCATGGGCGCCGGGTCCGGGCTGAGCGGGATCGAACGGCGACTCGGTACATTCGACGGCGTACTGGCCGTCAGCAGTCCGGTTGGCGGCCCGACCATGGTGACCATGGAGATCCCTTGCGAGTTGTCCTAGCCGAAGATCTCTTCCTGCTGCGCGACGGCCTCGTGCGGATGCTGGAGGCGTTCGACTTCGAGATCGCGGCGGCCGTCGAGACCGGGCCCGAACTGACCAAGGCCCTGGCCGAGCTCCAGCCGGACGTCGCGGTGGTCGACGTGCGGCTGCCGCCGTCCCACACGGACGAGGGACTCCAGTGCGCGCTCGCCGCACGCCGGGCCCGGCCCGGACTGCCGGTGCTCGTGCTCTCGCAGCACGTGGAGCAGTTGTACGCGCGCGAGCTGCTCGCCGACGGCAACGGCGGGGTCGGCTATCTCCTCAAGGACCGGGTCTTCGACGCGGAGCAGTTCATCGACGCCGTACGCCGGGTCGCCGCGGGCGGCACCGCGATGGACCCGACGGTCATCCAGCAGCTCCTGTCCCGCCGCTCGACCGACCAGCCGCTCGGCGCGCTCACCCCGCGCGAGCGCGAGGTCCTGGAACTGATGGCGCAGGGGCGGTCCAACGCCGCGATCGCGGCGCAGCTCGTGGTGACCGAGCGGGCCATCGCGAAGCACACCTCAAATATTTTCGCGAAGCTCGGTCTGCCGGTGTCGGACGACGACAACCGCCGTGTCCTCGCGGTTCTCGCCTATCTCGATCAAGGGCGTTGATTCTCGCGGGAGTTGGCGCCGGGAATTTCGGGGAGCCGTTGAACGACGCGGTCCGCTGATGCGTACGTAGTCCCATGGGACGCACCTCACGACGCACGTCACGAAAACGATCAAAGCTGGCCGGCCGGGCGATCGCCGCTTCGGCGGCGCTCATCCTCGGCGGCGGCGGACTTGTCGCGGTGAATGTCTACGCGAACGCCGACGAAAGCGGCGGTCCGCCACCCAACAGCCAGGAACAGGTCCAGAATCAGAACGGCGGCGGGCAGCAGGTCAGCACCATCAGCTGTCCCGACGTCGGCAATCAGCTCCCGGAGGTTCCCGACGGGGCGCGCGCCGAGGTCGACCGCGAACTCGCCGCCCTCGACAGCCAGATCACCGACGCCTACGCGCGGTTCGCCGAGGCCGAGGACAAGAATTCCGTACTCGGCCCGCTGGAGGAGCAGCGGCGGCCGACCATCGAGAACATCCGGTCCGCGATCGACCAGGGCGGCCAGGGCGGCCAGGCGCCCGAGAACCTGGACGGCATGGCGCCGTGCACCTTGCGCGCCGACGACGACGGCGGCCTTCCGCAAGGCGGTGACCAGGGACAGGGCGGCCAGGACCAGGGTGGCGGCGAAGGCGACCAGGGGCAGGACGGTGGCCAGGACCAGGGAGGCGACCAAGGCCAAGGCCAAGGTCAGGGCCAGGGCCAGGGCCAGGCGGGCAACGGCCCCGAGGCCGGTGACTTCGTCGACATCACGAACGTTCAGCCCAATGTCCAGAGGCCGCGCAAACAACGCGGCGCGTCACGCGGCACGTTCACCACGAACTGCGGCACGAACGAGAACGGAAAGTTCAATCCGGACAATGTCATCGTCGCGCCCGGTGTGAGCAATGGCGCCCACCATATGCACGATTACGTCGGAAATCAGGAGACGGATGCCTTCTCCAGTGACGACGATCTCGCGAACGGTGACACGAGCTGCCGCAATCAGGGCGACAAGTCCACGTATTACTGGCCCGTCCTGAGGCTGCAGAACGGAAACGACGAGAACGACGCGGAGGCGGACGGCGGCGGCCGGGACAAGAACGTCGGCGAGATCCAGACGCCGGACCAGGTCACGCTGAAGTTCGTCGGAAGTCCGGTGAGCAAGGTGTCCGCGATGCCGCGTTTCCTGCGCATCATCACCGGTGACGCCAAGGCGTTCACCAATGGTGACGCGAATGCCAACGCCTCCTGGAGCTGCACCGGATTCGAGAACCGGCAGCTGAAGGACAAATACCCGATCTGCCCGGAAGGCAGCAAGGTCGTCCGCACCTTCAACTTCCAGAGCTGCTGGGACGGACAGAACACCGACAGCGCCAACCACCGCACCCACGTCGCGTTCGCCGACCAGCGCAGCGGCCGCTGCCCGCAGGGCTTCCGCGCCATCCCGCAGCTCGTGCAGCGCGTCGTGTACGACGTGCCGCCGGGCCCCGGCTTCGCCGTGGACTCCTTCCCCGAGCAGCTGCACAAGCCCATCACCGACCACGGTGACTTCATCAACGTGTTCGACGAGAGGCTGATGCGGCGCGTCGCCAAGTGCGTCAACGACGGGCGCCGCTGCACCTGACCCAACGGATCCCCCGGAGGATCCCCCCGGACTGCTGCGCGGTCGGCCCCGCGCGGTGACGGTGGAGAAATGCCCTACGTGCCCAGGGCCCGGACCTCGCTCCCCCCACCACGCCACTCATCCGGAGTGGTGCGAGGCCCGCTCCACCGTCCCGCCGAGCCGGCCGCGCAGCGCACCGACCACCTCGGGATCGCCGACGGCGACCCACTTCCTGCCGACGAGATACGTACCGCCGTAGTCCTTGGCCGAATTCAGCCAGTCGCGTTCGCCGCGGTCGGTGGCGAAGGTCGCGAGGACGAAACGGCCGTCCTCGTTCTGGCAGTTGGCCTGCCGCAGCTCGTCCGCGTCCGTCTGGATGTCCGGCGCGCACTCGGCCTTCGCGGCGATCTGCTCCAGCGTGCCGGTGACCGCCTTCGGCGCCCGATCCGCGCCGCCGTCTCCGGAATCAGAGCCCGCCGCGAGCCCCGCCGCGATCACCAGACCCACCGTCGTGGCCGAAAGCGCTCCCGCGGCCCACACCATCTTGCTCATCGTTTGCCTCCTGTCCCGTCCGGCGATGCGAACTCGCCTTCTCCGTACGCACCGTTGAGCACTGAAGGCCGCCCGGATACCGTGCGCCGCAGTCATCGACGCAGGGGGGTACACATGTCCGGACTGTCACCGTCGCGACGCTCCGTGCTCGGAACCGCCGGTGCCATCGGCCTCGCGGGTGTCGGGGGCCTGGGTGCCGTCACCGGCACCCCGCTCCCGGCCCGCGCGGCCGAGGGACCCGCCGAGGGCCCCGCCCTCGATACGGATTCCGCGCGCTCCGTGCTCAATCGGCAACTCCCGCACCACGCGGACCAGTTCAGACTGAGACTCGTCCCGGCTCGAAACGGCCGGGACCGCTTCCGCGTGACCGGCACCTCGGGGCGCATCGAGGTGTCCGGCACCACTCCCGCGGTGCTGCTCACGGGAGTCCACTGGTATCTGAAGTACGTGTGCGGCGCGCACATCGCCTGGAACGGCAGCCAGCTCGACCTGCCGCGCCGCCTGCCCGCGCCGTCGCGCCCGCTGGAGCGCTCGACCGCGCTCCCCCACCGGTTCGCCCTCAACGACACCAACGACGGCTACACCGCCCCGTACGCCGACTGGCCGTACTGGGAGCGCATGATCGACGTCCTGGCGCTGCACGGCTGCAACGAAGTCCTGGTCATCGCGGGCACGGAGGCCGTGTACCACCGCGTCCTGAAGGACTTCCACTACACGGACGCGGAGTCCCGCGCCTGGCTGCCCGCGCCCTCGCACCAGCCGTGGTGGCTCCTTCAGAACCTGTCCGGGTACGGCGGCCCGCTCTCGCCCGAGATCATCGACCGGCGCGTGGAGCTGGGGCGGAAGATCGTGGCCCGGCTGCGCGAGCTGGGCATGGCCCCCGTGTTCCCCGGCTACTACGGCCACGTCCCGGACGGCTTCGTGGCGCGGAACGGCGGTGACGCGCGCGTCGTGCCGCAGGGCATCTGGCACGGCTTCAAGCGCCCCGACTGGCTGGACCCGCGCACCGACGCCTTCGCGCGGGTGGCCGAGTCCTTCTACCGCCACCAGAGCGAACTCTTCGGCGCGGCACGGCACTTCAAGATGGACCTGCTGCACGAGGGCGGCACCGCGGGCGACGTGCCCGTGCCGGACGCCGCGCGCAGCGTGGAGCGCGCGCTCCAGAAGGCGCACGCGGGCGCGACCTGGGTGATCCTCGGCTGGCAGGAGAACCCGCTGCCCGCGCTCCTCGACGCCATCGACAAGAAGAAGATGCTGATAGTCGACGGTGTGTCCGACCGCTACCAGAGCGTCACCGACCGCGAGAAGGACTGGGGCGGCACGCCCTACGCCTTCGGCACCATCCCCAACTTCGGCGGCCGCTCCACGATCGGCGCCCGCACCCACCTCTGGCAGGAGAAGTTCTTCGCCTGGCGCGACAAGGAGAACAGCGCGCTCGCGGGCACGGCGTATCTGCCCGAGGCCACCGACCGCGACCCGGCGGCCTTCGAGCTGTTCTCCGAACTGGCGTGGATGGACGACGAGGTGGACCGGGCCGACTGGTTCTCCGCGTACGCCGACTTCCGCTACGGCGGCCGCGACCGGGACGCCCGCGCCGCCTGGCGCGCCCTGCACGACACCGCGTACCAGCACAGGGCCGTCGAGCGCAGCGACCCGCACGACTCCCTGTTCGCCGCGCGCCCCGACCTCGCCGCGAACCGCGCCGCCGAGTACGCGCCGCGCGCCCTCACCTACGACCCCGGCCGCTTCGACGCGGCCCTCAGCGGACTGCTCGGCGTCGCGGGCGGACTGCGGCGCAGCGCGGCCTACAAGCACGATCTCGTCGATGTGGCCCGGCAGGCCCTGGCCCACCGCAGCCGCCAGCTCCTGCCGCAGCTCAAGACGGCGTACGAGCGCAAGGACCAGGACACCTTCCGCGCCCTGTCGAACCTGTGGCTGCGCCTGATGCGGCTCTCCGACGACGTCACGGGCACGCACCCGGCGTTCCTGCTCGGCCCCTGGATCGAGGACGCGCGCCGCCTGGCCACCAACGACACCGAGCGCGTCGAGTTCGAGCGCACGGCGAAGGTCCTCATCACGGTGTGGGGCGACCGGCCCACGTCGGACCCCGGCAATCTGCACGACTACGGCAACCGCGAATGGCACGGCCTGACGTCGGACTTCTATCTGCCGCGCTGGCAGAAGTGGCTCGACGAACTGGCCGACGCGCTGGCCGCCGGGCGCGCCCCCACGCCCGTGGACTGGTTCGGGGCGGTCGAGGAGCCCTGGACGCGCGAGCGCAAGGACTATCCGCTGCGGCCCGTCGCCGACCCCTACCGCACCGCGTCCCGCGTACGTGACGTGCTCGCCCGCGCGCCCTACCAGGGCTCCCTTGAGGTCACCGCCGAGCCGCCCGCGTTCCCGCCCGGCGGGCACGCGCGCGTGGAGGCGCTGTTCCGCAACGTCAACGGGCTGCGTGCCACCGGCCGCGTCGACTTCACGCTCACCGGAATCGACGCCGAGCCCGAGGGGCCGACGTCGCTGCCCCGCGTCCCCGCGGCGGGCACCGGCACCGTGGCCTGGCGGGCGAACGCCCCCGACACCCCGCTCGACCGGCCGCTGCGACCGCTGCCGTACACGCTCACCGCGCTCTACGGCCCGCAGGGCGAGAAGCGGGTGCGGGCCGTGCACGAGGGCACGCTGTTCGTGGCGGGGCCGGTCTCGGCGGCGTGGAAGACGTACGCCACCACCAACAACACTGCCGTCTTCGGGGAGTTCGACGGGCGGTACGCCATCGACGGCGCGGGCGCGGATCTGTGGCGGGGCACCACGGAGTTCGGCGCCCTCTACCGGCCGGGGGCGCTGCGCGACGGGGTGTCCGTCACCCTCCGCGTCGACGCCCAGGCGAACACCGGCCCCTGGGCCCGCGCGGGGATCATCGCCCGCAACTCCCTCGCCACGCCCGGCTCCCCGGGCTTCCTCAACCTTGCCGTCACGCCCGCCAACGGGGTCGTGCTCTCCTACGACACGACCGGGGACGGGACGCTGGACACGTACAAGCGGATCACCGGGGTGAAGGCGCCGGTGCTGCTGCGGCTTTCGCGGGCGGGTGGCACGTTCACCGGTGCTCTGTCCACCGACGGCGGGGGCACGTGGCGGACGGTCGCCACGGTGCCCGTGGCGGGGGTGGCCGATGCCCAGGATGTGGGGCTGTTCATGACGGCGACGAATGGGGGTGGCGGGGCGCGGGGGACGGTGGAGTTCAGCGGGTGGGTGCTGGGCTGAGGTCGCGGGCCCTGCGGGGCTTTCCCCAGTCCCGCCCCTTGAGCCCCCTGGTTACGGGAAGGGGCGGGACTGGGGAAGGCTCAGCGCAGCGTCCGGACCTTCGTGCCGTTCCGGAGGTGGCCCGTCACCCTCGGACGGGCCCCTTGCTCGCTGCGTACGGCAAGCGTGTTGCCGGACCCCCGCTCACCCCCGGCCACAGAGACCGAGGACACGTCCTTGCTGCCCCCGGCGAGGAGGTACCAGCTCCCGGCAGGGGACTTCCACAGGACTCCGGCCAGCACCGAGGGCTGCCGTACTCCACAAGCCGCACCCCCCTCCGCCTTGGCGGCGACGGCCCCGGCCCGGGCCCCGGGGGCGACGAACTGGGCGAGCACCCGCTCCCCGCCGCCCCGCCACGTCTCGGCCCGCGTGCACACCCACGCGGCGCTCCCGCTCCCGTCGGGCAGGTCCTGGCGGGCGTACGCCCAGGTGTTCACGGCCCGCACCCCGTGCGACCGGGCCGCGGTGAGGGAACACGCGGTGCGCGACCAGTCCTTGGCCGCGGCCTCGCGGGGCGCGTCCGGCCGGCCGGCGGTGAGGTGGGCGGGCGTGAGCTCGCCGAGGTCGGTGGTGAGCCGCGCCGCGCCGGAGTGGTCGCGCAGCTGGAGGGCGTTCCAGGAGCGGCACTCGCGGGCGAGCGCGGGGCTGGCGAAGGGGTCGGTGACCCCGGCGGCGGTGCGCCGCAGCGCCGCCGCCTCGCCGCCGGGCTTCAACAGGTCCCGCACGGCGGCGGTCCGCACCCAAGGGGCCGTCAGATAGCGCACGTTGCCGTCGGCGCGGCCGACCACGACGGCCCCGGCGTCGGCGGCGTCCGCCCCGTCGACCCGCGCGAAGTCGAGCGCGGCGCCGCCGGTCCCTTCCCGCGGCTCGGCGTACCGCACGACGCGCATGCCGTCGTACAGAAGCACCACGCGTGCCCCGTCGACGGGCCCCGCGAACAGCAGTTGTGCGGGTCCGGGCGGCGCTCCCGACGCGGTGCCGGGCGTGGCGGAGACCTGCACGGACTTGCCGGGCCGCGCCCAAACGGCGAGCGCGCGCCGCAACAGCGGCCGGTCGTCGGTGAGTTCGCCGCGCGCGGGCCACACGGAGAAGTCGGTGCGCGCGGACTGCTTCCAGGCGGTGGGCGCGGCCTTCGTCAGCCGGCCGGGGTCGAGCGCGGCCTCGGCGGCGGGGTTCTTCGCGTACGGGGGCGCGGCGGCGCCGTCCGGGCCCCAGCCGTCGCCGGGCATGCCGAGCAGCGCCCCGCACACGAGCGCGGCGACGGCGGCGACGCCCGCGGCCTTCAGGTGCTGGCGGCGCCGCATCAGGTCGGTGGGCCGGGCCTGCAGGGAGCACGGGTCGAACTCGGGGGATTCGAGGAGCGCGGCCGTGCTCCTGCCGTCGGCCGCCGCCCCGACGTCGGCGAGCGCGGCGTCGATGGCGTCGGCCTCCGTGCCTTCGGGGCCTTCGGTGTCGACGCCGATGGTGTCGAGGACGCGCCGCACCTCGTCGTCCGTGAGCCGTTCGAGCCCGCGCAGCACGTACGCGGCGCGGGCGGGCCCGGACAGCGCGGCGAGCCGCTGGTCCAGGGCGAGTTCGTCGGCGCCGCCGGAGCGCGGGAACAGCCGCAGCCCCCACACCTGGGGGAGCAGCGGCGGCAGTTGGGCCCGCTTGGGCCAGGCGGCCCGGCGCAGCGGAAGACCGGCGTCGAGGGCGGCGCGCAGGACCTGGCAGCGTACGTAGGCATAGCCGGGGTCGGTGCCGCGGCCCGTGGGCCTGCGCTGGTCGGGGACGGCCGGGGCGGTGGCGCGGCCGCGTGGCAGGGCCCGCTGGACCAGGGCGTGGGCGCTCAGGACGCGGCGGTTGCGGCCGAGGCCGGGCGGCAGCACCAGGTAGGCGAGGCGGACCAGGCGCGGGTAGTGCTCGACGAGGGCGGCCTCGGCCTGCTCCACGTCGACGACGGTGGTGGCGGAGCCGTGCGGCGCGGCGGCTTTCGTGGACTGCGATGACGACACGTTCAGCAGAACGAGCGAATCGTCCGGCGGTCACTTCACGCTGGTGGGCGCACCGGCTCCGCCGGGGTCACGCGGGCTGTCCGGCTTGTCCGGGCTATTCGGGCTGTCCGGGTTCGGTGAGCTCGCGCGCGTAGTTCGCCATCGAGCGCTGGTAGCGCGGGAGATGGCGGGCGAGCGCGCCGACCGCGATGCCGACGCCTTCGCGGGCGCGGCCCGCGTCGGCGAGGCAGAGGGCGAGCACGGCGCGCACGGCGTCGTCCAACTCGTCGGGGTCCGCGTCGAGTTCGGGGGTGAGCAGGGCGATGCCCTCCTCCACGCGGCCGGTGTTCCGCAGGGAGCTGGAGAGTTGGATGACGGTGCGGCGCCGCCGGTAGCCGGTGAGGCCGCGGGCCAGGGCTTCCTGGTAGAGGGGGACCGCCTTGTCCGAGTGGCCGGTGGAGTCGTAGGCGCAGGCGCGCTCGAACGGTGCGACGGGGCTGTCCGCCGGGAGTTCGTCGGCCAACTCGCCGATGAGTGCCCGGAATTCCTCGGCCTGTTCCTCGCCGTAGGTGTCGAAGGTGGCCCACGCGGCGGCTATGCGCTGTTCCCAGGCTTCATTGTGCTCGCTCATCGGCATACCTTCGCACGGGCCCCGAGAGGGCGGTGCCGAATATTGGGGCCGGCGGCTAATGGGGGCGGCAGGGCCGACCCGTCCGCCAGCTCTCGGTGGCGTTGCTGATGACGGACTCCAGCCTGCCCCGCGTGCTCACCAGGTCGGTGATCCGGCGGTTGATGCGGTCCCGTTCGGCCGCGAGTCGGTCGAGCAGCTCCGGTGTGGCCTCGCCGCTCACGACGCACGGCATCAGCTCCAGGATCGACTTGCTCGACAGCCCGGCGGCGTACAACTGCTGGATCAGCTCGACGCGGTCGACCGCGCCGTCGGGGTAGTGCCGCTGGCCGCTGGGGCTGCGTTCCGGGGCGAGCAGCCGCTGTTCCTCGTAATAGCGCAGCGCCCGCACGCTGACGCCGGTCCTGGTGGCGAGTTCGCCGATGCGCACCATGCCCTCCCAGCTTCTGCCTGTGACGTCAACGTCAGGTTTCAGCGTAATCCGCGCCCCTCACAGGGGCCGTCGGGGCCCGGAAAAACCTCCGCACACACCTGTACCCGCGCACTACCCATCAGTACATTGACGCCATGTCTAATACGAAGGCCCGGCTCCCGCAGCCCGTTGCCTCCGAGCACATACCGCTCAAGGCCCGCAACGTCTCCTTCTCCTGGGAGAGCACCCCGCTCCACTGGCTCCCGGGGGACCCCTTCACCACGCACACCATCAACGTCCTGCACCTCCTCCTCCCCGCCGGCGAACGCTGGTTCGTGCACGTCTACAAGCAGGTACTGCCGCACATCCGCGACGAGCGGCTGCGCGAGGACGTCATCGGGTTCATCGGCCAGGAGGCCATGCACTCCCAGGCCCACGACGAAGTCCTCCCGCACCTGCGGGAGCAGGGCCTGGACCCCACCCCGTACACCGCACAGGTCGACTGGCTCTTCGAGAAGCTGCTCGGCGACCGCACCCTGCCGCCGGGCAGGGCCCGCCACTGGTGGCTGATGGAGCGCGTCGCGCTGATCGCGGCGATCGAGCACTACACCGCCTTCCTGGGCGACTGGGTGCTCAACGCCCAGGAGCTGGACCGGCGGGGCGCCGATCCGACGATGCTCGACCTGCTGCGCTGGCACGGCGCCGAGGAGGTCGAGCACCGCTCGGTCGCCTTCGACCTGTTCACGCACGTCGACGGCGGCTACCGGCGGCGCGTGCGCACCTGGGCCACCGCCTTCACCGCGCTGGTGTTCCTGTGGCAGCGCGGCGCCCGGTTCTTCATGGAGAACGACCCGACGCTCACCGACGGCAAGGCGTCCTTCCGGGACTTCCGCCGCAGTGGCCGCGCGGGCACCCTGCCCACCACGAGCGACATGATCCGCTCCATCCCGCGCTACCTCAGCCGCGCCTACCACCCCTCCCAGGAGGGCAGCACGGAGCAGGCCGTCGCCTACCTCGCCTCGTCCCCCGCGGCCACCGCCGCCGAGGCCCGGGCGCACACGAACGGGGCCGCCTGACATGCCGCTGCCCCTGCGCGCCGCGCGCACCGCGCTTCTCGTCACCGGCGCCGCGCTGCTCACCCGCCGCGCCCTGCGCCGCCGCATCGACGCCTCCCCGCTCTGGCCGCTGCCCGCCCTGGAGGAACCAATCTCCGGGCAGCCGCGCTCGCGCGCGCTCACGCTGCGCGTCGCCCGGCACGAGCGCGTCGCGGAGGGCGTCGTACAACTGCGCCTCGAAGGCGGCCACTTGGCCGCTCTGCCCGCCTGGGAGCCCGGCGCACACCTGGACCTCGTCCTGCCGTCGGGGCGCGTACGGCAGTACTCGCTGTGCGGGGACCCCGAGGACACGTCCTCGTACACCGTCGCCACCCGGCTCATCGGCCCCGACGAGGGCGGCCGCGGCGGGTCCCGCGAGGTGCACGAAGCGCTGCGCGAGGGCGCGGAGGTGGAGGTGCGCGGGCCGCGCAACCGCTTCCCGCTCCTCGACGACACGGCGTCGTACGTCTTCGTCGCGGGCGGGATCGGGATCACGCCGATCCTGGCCATGGTGCGGGCCGCGGACGCGGCGGGCGCCGACTGGCGGCTGCTGTACTGCGGGCGGTCCCGCGCCTCCATGCCCTTCCTGGAGGAACTGGAGAAGCTGGGCGGGGCCGAGGGGCGGGTGAGCGTCGTCGCCGAGGACGTGAGCGGGCGGCCGGACGTGGGCGCCTTTCTCCGCGAGGGGGCCCAGGGCGGTGCCGGTGTGTACGTGTGCGGGCCCGAGGGGCTCATGGACGCCGTCGCCGGGGCGCTGCCCGAGGGCTGCTCGCTGCATCTGGAACGGTTCGCGCCCGCCGCCTCCGCCGGCGGCGGGTCCGCCTTCGAGGTCGAACTGCGGCGCAGCGGCCGTACGGTGTCCGTCGGGGCGGACACCACGGTGCTCGCCGCCGTCCGCGCCGAACTCCCCGACGTCCCGTACTCCTGCGAGCAGGGCTTCTGCGGGACCTGCCAACACCGCGTCCTGGAGGGCGAGATCGACCACCGCGACGAGCTGCTGACCGACGGCGAGCGCGGCGACTCGATGCTGATCTGCGTGTCGCGGGCGCGGGGTACCCGGCTCGTCCTCGACCTGTAGCGGCGCGGGTGCGGGCGGCCGCGGCGAACAGGCGGAGCGGGGGCGTCCGTTCACGGCCGGATCGGATCGGTAGAGTGTTCGCATGACTACCGGGATGCGCCGCAGAATGGGCGTCGAGGAGCGGCGGCAGCAGCTCATCGGGGTCGCGCTCGAGCTGTTCAGCCATCGCTCCCCCGACGACGTCTCGATCGACGAGATAGCGTCGGCCGCGGGCATCTCACGCCCGCTCGTGTACCACTACTTCCCCGGCAAACTCAGCCTGTACGAGGCGGCGCTCAAGCGGGCCGCCGACGAGCTGGCCGAGCGGTTCGTGGAGCCGCACGAAGGACCCCTCGGCGCGCGACTGCTGCGGGTGACCGGGCGTTTCCTCGGCTTCGTCGACGAGCACGGGCCCGGCTTCTCCGCGCTGATGCGCGGCGGTCCCGCGGTGTCCGCGGGCGGAGCCTGCTCAAGGGACACGG
Organism: Streptomyces aurantiacus JA 4570; assembly: GCF_000414115.1. Lineage (GTDB taxonomy): Bacteria > Actinomycetota > Actinomycetes > Streptomycetales > Streptomycetaceae > Streptomyces > Streptomyces aurantiacus_A. The sequence continues at coordinate 12,930 of NZ_AOPZ01000274.1, read as the reverse complement.
TCTCCACGACGAACGCGCTCATCGACTCGGTGCGGCAGGCCGCGTACGTCCAGATCCTCGCGCACCTGGGCGTCACCGCGCCGCCCGCCCGGCTCGAACTGGTCGTGCGCTCCTGGATCTCGCTCGCCGAGTCCACGGCGCTCATCTGGCTGGACGGCCGCCGCATTCCGCGCGCCGAGCTGGAGCTCCAACTCGTCCAACGACGACGAGATGGCGCTCCTGCTCGGCCGCATCCTCGCGGACGAGCCGTCCGACGGGCCGTTCGCGGACCTGCTCGGCCGGCTGTCCGCGCTGGCGCCGGCGGCGGTGCTGCCGTAGGGCGTCCGCGTGCGTCAGGCTCCCGCCGCCTTGCGGTAGGAGGCGTCCAGGTCGCGCACCTCCGCCGAGATGTGCGGCGTGAGCCCCTCGACCTGCTGCACATGGCGGCGTACGAGCGCCGTCGCGGCCGCCGTCTCCTCGACGAGCACCGGGTGCAGCGCCAGCGCGAAGCCGCGCCGACCCGTCGGACACGCCCTAGGCGTCCTCGGCGGAGGCGGTCAGGCCCAGGGCCAGCAGCGCGATGTCGTCGTCCCGTTCGCGGCCGAAGCACTCCAGGAGTGTGTCGCACAGGGGCGTGACGCCGGCCGGGGCCGCTGCCGCGGCGACCCGCAACTGCTCCATCGACACGGCGAGGTCCGTGCCGCGCGTCTCGATCAGCCCGTCGGTGACCATCAGCAGGCGGTCCGTGGGGGCGAGGCGGATCTCCGCGGGCGGCGGGCGGTCCAGGCCGAGGCCGAGCAGCGGGCCGCTCGCCCCGACGTACGCGGCCGTGCCCGCGGCGCCCACGACGAGCGGCGGGATGTGGCCCGCGTTGGCGACGCGGACGACGCCCGAGGGCGGGTCGACGAGGGCCAGGCACATCGTGGCCGTGACGTCGGGGTGGTAGTGCTGGAGCATCCGGTCGAGGCGGGCGGCCAGGCGGCCGGGGTCGGGGTCCTCGATGCAGTACGCCCGCAGGGCGTGGCGCAGCTCCACCATCACCGTGGCCGCTTCCAGCGAGTGGCCCACGACGTCGCCGATGCCGGTGAGCGCCCCCGCGGACGTGGGCAGCGCGGCGTAGAAGTCGCCGCCGATCTCGGCCTGCCGGGACGCCGGTTCGTAGCGGACGACGATCTCCGTGCCCGGCAGGTAGGGCAGGGCGCTCGGCAGGAAGCTGTGCTGGAGCGTGAGGGCGACGTGCCGCTCCTTCTCGTACATCAGCAGCCGCTCCGCGACCCGGGCGGTGGCGTGCGCGAGGCGGCCGAGGTCGGCGGCGGAGTCCTCCGCGTACGCGGCGGTGGCCAGGCATACCGGCGCGAGGTCGTCCCGGGTGCGGGCCAGCGCGAGCAGCGCCCCCTCCGCCGGGCCGGGCAGCACGGTCCCGCCGTCCGCCGGACCTTGCACCGGCACGCCGCCCGCGGCCTCCTGCCCCCGATCCCCGTTCGGGTCGGACGGGCACCGCGCCATCCCCACGAACCCCAGGGGCCACAGCGGCCCTCGCACGGTCGTGGTGTGCACGCCGGTCCTGCCGGACATCAGGCGCCACATCAGGTGCGCCACGCTGTCCAGCGCGTCCGGTTCCGGCAGCGTCGCGGGCAGCCTGCGGTGGGAGCGGCCGCAGTGGATCTCGCCCTCCTCGCCCAGGACGAAGGCCGCGGCGGGGGCTCCGCTGAGGGCCGCCGCGTCGGCGGCCGCGGCGTCGACCAGTTCGCGGACGCAGCCGGCGGACTGCACGTCGAGGACGGCCTCCGCGAGGCGGCTGAGGCGGCCGGCCCGGGTCTGCGCGTCGCTGCGGTGCCGGGCGCCGCGCGCGGCGGCGCGGACCACGGCCTCGATCTCCTCCGGCTCGGCGGGCACGGTCAGATACGCCTCGCCGCCCGCGTCGAGGCCGCGGCAGCGGTCCACGGAGCCGTGCGCGGCGGCGGAGAAGTGGACGACGGGCAGGGCGGCGGTCGTCGGGGACTCCTTCAGGCGGCGGCACAGGTCGTAGCCGCTCATGTCGGGCAGGCCGACGTCGACGAGGGCCACGTCGGGCAGTTCGCCCGCGCGCAGCCGCACGTGCAGCTCGGTCAGTGCCTCGCCCGCGCTGCCCGCCAGCACGACGCGGTGACCGGCGCGGCGCAGCACGGCGCCCAGCGCGTACCGGTTCGCGGGCACGTCGTCGACGACCAGGACCGTGGTGACACCCGGCCCGGCCTCCCCTGCCGCGTCTGCTGCGTCTTTGTTGTCCCTGACGCCCACGTGGACTGCCCCCAGGACCTGCGGACGGAACGAGCCCCCTCGGGCTCGCGCGTCCACGCTAGCGTCCTGACACACCCCCTGGGAGTGCCTGGCCGGGGTACGACCTGGAACGGTGGAGATCACCCGACCGTCCCCCTGCCGGCGCGGGGTTGCCGCTAGGATCCGCCCTTTCCGGGCGGGGTCCGGCCGGCCGTTCGTGACCTCCGCCGCGCGCCGGACGTTCACTCCAGTGCCCGGCTCCCCCCGCCTCCCCCGGCGCGACACTGTGGAGGCAGCAGCAAAACCCCCTATCGGCAAGGGACTTCATGACGCAGCACACCACGGACGTCACCACCGACCGCCACGAGGACAACGAGGGCAGCGAAGGCAGCGAGGCCAGTACCGCCCCCACCGGCTCCGCCGCCACGCGCGCCGACTGGTGGCGCGACGCCGTCATCTACCAGGTCTATCCGCGCAGCTTCGCCGACTCCGACGGCGACGGCATGGGCGACCTGCCGGGCGTCACGGCCCGGCTGCCGTATCTGCGGCGGCTCGGCGTGGACGCCGTCTGGCTCTCGCCGTTCTACGCCTCGCCGCAGGCCGACGCCGGCTACGACGTCGCCGACTACCGCGTGGTCGACCCGGTGTTCGGCACCCTCGCCGACGCCGACGACCTGGTACGCCGGGCGCACGGGCTCGGCCTGCGGGTGATCGTCGACATCGTGCCCAACCACTGCTCGGAGCAGCACGCGTGGTTCCGGCGGGCGCTGGCCGAGGGCCCGGCGTCGGCGCTGCGGGAGCGCTTCCACTTCCACCCCGGCCGGGGCCCGCGCGGCGAACTGCCGCCCAACGACTGGGAGTCCGTCTTCGGCGGCCCGGCCTGGACCCGCACCACGAACCCGGACGGCACGCCCGGCGACTGGTATCTGCACCTGTTCGCGCCCGAGCAGCCCGACTTCGACTGGCAACACCCGGCGGTGCACGAGGAGTTCCGGTCCATCCTGCGCTTCTGGCTCGACCTCGGTGTCGACGGCTTCCGCATCGACGTGGCGCACGGCCTGATCAAGGCGGCGGGACTGCCGGACGTCGGCCACCCCGAGCAGGTCAAGCTGCTCGGCTCCGCGCCCGTGCCGTACTTCGACCAGGACGGCGTGCACGAGATCTACCGCGAGTGGCGCGCGCTCCTCGACTCCTACGACGGCGAGCGCATCGCCGTCGCCGAGGCGTGGACGCCGACGGTGGAGCGCAGCGCGCTGTATCTGCGCCCGGACGAACTGCACCAGGCGTTCAACTTCACCTATCTGATGACGGGCTGGGACGCGGCCGCGCTGCGTGCCGTCATCGACCGCTCGCTGGACGCCATGAACACCGTGGCCGCGCCCGCGACCTGGGTGCTCTCCAACCACGACGTGGTGCGGCACGCCACGCGCCTCGCCGGCGGCGCCCCGGACGCCGACGCCGGTCAGGGCCTGCGCCGGGCGCGCGCGGCGACGCTCCTGATGCTGGCGCTGCCCGGCTCGGCGTACCTCTACCAGGGCGAGGAGCTGGGCCTGCCCGAGGTGACGGACCTGCCCGACGAGGTGCGCCAGGACCCGGCGTTCTTCCGGGGCCCGGGGCCGGACGGTTCGGGGCAGCAGGGGTCGGGGCAGGAGGGCACGCGTGACGGGTGCCGGGTGCCGCTGCCGTGGTCCGGTACGCGGCCGCCGTTCGGGTTCGGGCCCGTCGAGGGCGGGCCGAGCTGGCTGCCGCAGCCCGCCGGGTGGCGGGACCTGACGGTCGAGGCGCAGGAGGGCGATCCGGCCTCGACACTGGAGCTCTACCGGGCCGCGCTTGCGCTGCGCCGCGCGCATCCGGCGCTGGGCGCGGGCCGGGCGGTGGAGTGGCTCCGGGCACCGGAGGGGGTGCTGGCGTTCCGCAGGACGGCGGAGGGGCCGGGGAGCGCGGGCGGCACGGCCCAGGAGTCCGCCGACGGCCGCTCGCTCGTCGTCACCGTGAACCTCACCGACGCCCCCGTCACCGTCCCCGCCCCCGGCACCCCGCTCCTGTGCAGCCTCAACTCGTCCGCGCCGGGCGCCGACTTGGGCGGGCCCGGCTCCGACGCCGTACTGCCGCCGGATTCAACCGTCTGGTGGGCAGGGTGAGAGACGACCGGTACAGTCCAATCCTGTGACCGCGCGACTGGCCGACATCGCAGCACAGGCGGGGGTCAGCGAGGCGACCGTGAGCCGGGTCCTGAACGGCAAGCCCGGCGTCGCTGCGGCCACCCGCCAGTCCGTGCTCGCCGCACTCGACGTCCTCGGCTACGAGCGTCCGGTGCGGCTGCGCCGCCGCAGCGCGGGCCTGGTCGGCCTGATCACGCCGGAGCTGGAGAACCCGATATTCCCCGCCCTGGCGCAGGTGATCGGCCAAGCCCTCACCCGGCAGGGGTATACGCCGGTGCTCGCCACCCAGACGCCCGGCGGCTCCACCGAGGACGAGCTGACCGAGATGCTGGTGGACCGCGGCGTCGCGGGCATCATCTTCGTCTCGGGCCTGCACGCGGACACCACCGCCGACACCGGGCGCTACGAGCAGCTGCGCGCGCAGGGCGTGCCGTTCGTCCTCGTGGACGGCTTCTCGCCGAAGGTGCAGGCGCCGTTCATCTCGCCGGACGACCGCGCGGCGATGCGTCTCGCGGTCACGCATCTGACCTCCCTCGGGCACACCCGGATCGGTCTCGCGCTCGGTCCGCGGCGCTTCGTCCCCGTACAGCGGAAGATCGAGGGCTTCACGCGCACGATGGGCGAGCGGTTCGCGCTGGGGCCCGAGGAGATCGAGGCGGATCTCGTCCAGCACTCGCTGTACACGCTCGAGGGCGGACAGGCAGCGGCGGCCGCGCTCATGGAGCGTGGCTGCACGGCGGTGGTGTGCGCCAGCGACATGATGGCGCTCGGCGCGATCCGGGCGGCGCGCGAGCGGGGCCTGGAGGTGCCGGACGACGTCTCGGTCGTCGGTTTCGACGACTCGGTCCTCGTCGCCTTCACCGATCCACCGCTGACGACGATCCGCAAGCCGGTGCCGGCCATGGGCCAGGCCGCGGTGCGCACGCTCCTGGAGGAGATCGGCGGGACGCCCGCGCCGCACAGCGAATTCGTCTTCATGCCGGAACTGGTGGTCAGGGGCTCCACGGCCTCCTGCCCCCCGGCCAGGGCCCTGAGGGAGCCCTGAGAGGCCCCTGAGGCGTCCGCCGGAAGTGCCTCGTCCCTGGGGCGTAGGGAATGCGGGAGGAACCCAACCGGGGGATGATCTGAAGAGCGGTGGGCATCTGGCAGACTCTGTCCCTATGGGTGAGATGACTGTGACGACACTGGAAGGCCGACAGAGGCCCACCACCACATCACCCATCGCGGGCGCGGAAGATGACCGCAATGGGCGGAATCTCCTGCGCCGGCTGCGCACTCCCCGGCGACCCAGGCTGTGGTTCGAGATCCTGCTGATCGCGGTGAGTTACTGGACGTACTCACTGATCCGCAACGCCGTTCCGGAGCAGAAGGCGGCCGCGCTGCGCAACGCCGACTGGATCTGGGACGTGGAGCAGCACCTCGGCATCGCCGTCGAGCGCTCCGTCAACCACGCCGTGGATTCGGTGACATGGCTCATCGTCGGCATGAACTACTACTACGCGACGCTGCACTTCATCGTGACCCTCGGCGTCCTGGTCTGGCTGTACCGCTGCCATCCCGGGCGGTACGCGGCCACGCGTCTGGTGCTCTTCGCGACCACCGCGGTCGCCCTGCTCGGTTACTACCTGTATCCGCTCGCGCCGCCGCGCCTGGTGCCCGGCGGGGACTTCATCGACACGGTCGTGGTCCACAACACATGGGGCTCGATGGCCTCCGGCGACCTGAAGAACATGTCGAACCAGTACGCGGCCATGCCGTCGATGCACATCGGCTGGTCCCTGTGGTGCGGCCTGACGATCTTCGCGCTCGCGTCGGTGCCGTGGGTGAAGGTCCTCGGCCTGCTGTATCCGACGGCGACGCTGATCGTGATCGTGGCCACCGCCAACCACTTCTGGCTGGACGCGGTGGGCGGCATGATCTGCCTGGCGTTCGGCTACACGGTGGCGCGGCTCTGGTACGGCAAGCTGCCGTACCAATTGCCCCAGCTGGTGCCGGAATCTACGCCCCGTAGAACTTCTCCTCGACGACCGCGCGAGCCCGCCGCGTGATCCGCCGGTAGTCGTCCAGCATCAGGCCCACAGTGCCCGCGTCGTACCCCAGGTAACGCCCCACGGCGGCCAGCTCACGCCCGTCCGACGGGAAGGTGTCGCCCGCCCGTCCGCGCACCAGCATCACCGCGTTGCGCACCCGGGTGGCGAGCACCCAGGCGTCGTCGAGGATCGCCGCGTCCTCCGCCGAGAGCAGCTGAGCCGCGCACGCCGCGTGCAGGGCCTCGCGGGTGCGGGTGGTGCGCAGGCCGGGCTCGGCCCAGCCGTGCTGGAGCTGCAGGAGCTGGACGGTCCACTCGACGTCGGAGAGCCCGCCGCGGCCGAGCTTCGTGTGCAGGGTGGGGTCGGCGCCGCGCGGCAGCCGCTCGGACTCCATGCGGGCCTTCAGGCGGCGGATCTCGCGGACCGCGTCCTCGCCGAGGCCCTCGGCGGGGTAGCGCAGCGGATCCGCGAGCTCCATGAACGCCCGGCCGAGTTCCGCGTCGCCCGCGACCGGCTCGGCCCGAAGGAGCGCGTGCGACTCCCAGACCAGGGACCAGCGGCGGTAGTACGCCTCGTAGGACTTCAGGGTGCGCACCAGCGGGCCGGTCTTGCCCTCGGGGCGCAGATCCGCGTCGATCAGCAAGGGCGGGTCGGCGCTCGGCAGTTGCAGCAGCCTGCGCATCTCGGCGACGACCTGGTTGGCCGCCTTCGCCGCCTCCTGGTCGTCGACGCCCTCGCGCGGCTCGTGCACGAACAGCACGTCCGCGTCCGAGCCGTAGCCCAGCTCCCGGCCCCCGAACCGGCCCATGCCGATCACCGCGAACCGGGTGGGCAGTTCGTCGCCCCAGCCCGCGCGGACGACGGCACGCAGCGTGCCCCCGATGGTCGCGGCCGTCAGGTCGGACACCGCGAGGCCCACGCGGTCCACCAGGGCGCCCACGTCCGTCTCGACGGGGCTCTCCTCGGTGCCGTACGAGGCGATGATGTCGGCGGCCGCCGTGCGGAACAGTTCGCGCCGCCGCACCCCGCGCGCCGCCGTGACCGCCTGTTCGGCGCCGTCCGCGCGGCTGACGGCGGCCATCACCTCCTGCTCCAGGTGGCCGCGTGCGCGCGGTTCGAGGCCGCGTTCGTCGCCGAGCAGCGCGACCGCCTCGGGGGCGCGCAGGAGCAGGTCGGGGGCGAGCCGGCCGGCCGAGAGGACCCGGGCCAGGTTCTCCGCGGCGGCGCCCTCGTCGCGCAGGAGCCGCAGGTACCAGGGTGTCTTGCCGAGCGCGTCGGACACCTTGCGGAAGCCGAGGAGGCCCGCGTCGGGGTCGGCGGAGTCCGCGAACCAGCCGAGCAGGACGGGCAGCAGGGTGCGCTGGATGGCGGCCTTGCGGGTCACGCCGGAGGCCAGCGCCTCCAGGTGGCGCAGGGCCGCGGCGGGGTCGGCGTACCCCAGGGCCACGAGGCGCTCGCGCGCGGCCTCCGTGCTGAGCCTGCTCTCGCCGGGGGCGAGCTGGGCGACGGCGTCGAGCAGCGGGCGGTAGAAGAGCTTCTCGTGCAGGCGGCGGACGACCGACGTGTGCCGTTTCCAGGCGCGGGCGAGGTCGGTGAGCGGTTCGGTGCGCATGCCGAGCGAGCGGCCGATGCGGCGCAGGTCGGCGTCTTCGTCGGGCAGCAGGTGGGTGCGGCGCAGCCGGTAGAGCTGGATGCGGTGTTCCAGGGAGCGCAGGAAGCGGTAGGCGTCGTCGAGCTGGGTGGCGTCCACGCGGCCCACGTAGCCGCCCGCGGCGAGCGCGGCCAGGGCGTCGAGGGTGGTGCCGCTGCGCAGTGAGGCGTCCGCGCGGCCGTGCACCAACTGCAGGAGCTGGACGGCGAATTCGACGTCGCGCAGGCCGCCGGGGCCGAGCTTCAGTTCGCGGTCCACCTCGCCCGCGGGGATGTTCTCGACGACACGGCGGCGCATCTTCTGCACGTCGGGCACGAAGTTCTCGCGCTCGGCGGCCTGCCACACCAGGGGCGCGACGGCGGCGGCGTACTCCTCGCCCAGTTCGACGTCACCCGCGACCGGCCGGGCCTTGAGCAGCGCCTGGAACTCCCAGGTCTTCGCCCAGCGCTGGTAGTACGCGAGGTGGCTGGAGAGGGTCCGCACCAGCGGGCCGTTCCTGCCCTCGGGCCGCAGGTTGGCGTCGACCGGCCAGATGGCGCCCTCGACGGTCGTCTCGGAGCAGATCCGCATCAGGTGCGAGGCGAGCCGGGTCGCGGCCCGCAGCGCCTTGTCCTCGTCGGCGCCCTCGACCGCCTCGCCCACGAAGATCACGTCGACGTCGGAGACGTAGTTGAGTTCGTGGCCGCCGCACTTGCCCATCGCGATCACCGCGAGGCGGCACTGCGCGGCGTCCGCGGGCGCGGCCCGGCGGGCCATGGCGAGCGCGGCGCGCAGCGTGGCCGTGGCCAGGTCGGCGAGTTCGGCGGCGGCCTCGGCGACGTCGGTGGTGCCGCACACGTCGCGGGCGGCGATGGACAGCAGGCAGCGGCGGTAGGCGACGCGCAGCGAGACGGGGTCGGTGGCCTCGGCGAGGCCGCGCTCGAACTCCTCGACGCCCGGGTGCAGATCGGCGGCCTCGTACGTGACCAGGGCCCGCCAGTCGCCGGGGTGCCGGGCCAGGTGGTCGGCGAGGGCCTCGGAGGCGCCGAGGACGCCGAGCAGCCGGTCGCGCAGGGGCTTGGCGCTGATCAGGGTGTCGAGCAGCTCGCGGCGCGCGGTCTCGGCGTGGTCGGCGGGTTGCGCCTCGGCGAGCCGAACCAGGCCGAGCAGTGCCAGGTCCGGGTCGGCGGTGGCGCCGAGGGCGTCCAGGAGCACCGGGTCGGTGCGGACGGCGGCCAGCTCGGACGCGGCGAGGAGCCGTTCGGCGGTGGACGGGTCGGTGAACCCGTGCCGCAGCAGCCGCGTGAACGTACTGCTCCTGCGCCCCTGCGGCACCGTCATCCCCGCGCCTTTCGCTCGTGCGTTCCTGGGCCGAGCCTACCCAGAGCGGGTGCGATGAGTTCTGCGCGCGTGCGCGGTCTCCACTGGGACAGGAGCATGGAGAGCAGGAGGCGACATCATGCCCAGCCAGGAACCCCGCACCGACGTCGACGCCCGCTACAGCAGCGAGGGGGCCGCGGCGACGCCCTGGCCGCAGGCCCGGGACGCGCTCGCGGCGGCCGAGCTGTTCTGGATCTCGACGGTACGTCCCGACGGGCGCCCGCACGTCACGCCGCTGAGCGCCCTGTGGCAAGGGGGCGCCCTGTACTTCTCCACCGGCCCCGCCGAGCGCAAGGCCCTCAACCTCCAGACCAACCCCGAGGTCGTCCTGACGACCGGCGCCAACCTCTGGGACAAGGGCCTCGACGTGGTCGTCGAGGGCACGGCGGTCCGGGTCACGGACGACGCGCGGCTGCGGGAGCTCGCGGCGGCCTGGGAGGAGAAGTACGGCGGCTTCTTCCACTACGACGTGGGGGACGGCTGCTTCCAGCACGCGTCGGGGCAGGCGTATGTGTTCGCGGTGGCGCCCCGGACGGCCTTCGGGTTCGCCAAGGGCGAGCCGTTCAGCCAGACGCGGTACCGCTTCGGCTGAGGCGCCTGTGCCGTCCCCGGGACAGGGCGCCCGATCGCTGCTGTACTCGTCGCATGGAATACACACTCGAAGTGATCGGCGTGCCCGTCAGCGACCTGGACCGGGCCAAGGAGTTCTACGAGTCCAAGTGCGGCTTCCACGTCGACCTCGACGGGGACGTCATGCCGGGCGTGCGCCTCATCCAGCTCACGCCGCCCGGATCCGGCTGTTCGATCATGCTCAGCATCGGCATCTGGGAGACCAGCCCGGGCCCCACCCCCGAGCCCGGCTCGCTCCAGGGCCTCCAGCTCTGCGTCCCCGACATCAAGCAGGCCCACGCCGAACTGACGGCCCGCGGCCTGGACGTCTCCGAGCCGGTCCAGTACGCGGAGCAGGACGGCGCGACGTTCATGTACTTCACGGACCCTGACGGCAACGGCTGGTCCGTCCAGGAGTACCGGGTCCGGGCGGGGACGCCGCTGCGGGAGGCGATTGGCCCCTGACCGGGGCGCGGGGCTCGGGTCGGGCCCCGAAGGGGCGCGGGGAGGGGCGCGGGGAACTGCGCGCTCAGCCACGACAAAGCCGCAGACGCGTCTGCTCATGACTCGGCAGACGCGTCTGCGGCTTTTCTTTGGTTGCTCGCGCAGTTCCCCGCGCCCCTTACGGGGCCTACAGCACCGGCAAGTTCTTGCGGAGCTCGAAGGCCGTCACCTCGGAGCGGTACTCCTCCCACTCCTGCTTCTTGTTCCGAAGGAAAAAGTCGTACACGTGCTCGCCGAGCGTCTCGGCAACCAGCTCCGACCGCTCCATGAGGGCAATCGCCTCGCCCAGGTTCTGGGGCAGGGGCTCGATGCCCATCGCGCGCCGCTCCGCGTCGGAGAGGGCCCAGACGTCGTCGTCGGCGCCCGGCGGGAGTTCGTAGCCCTCCTCGATGCCCTTGAGGCCGGCGGCGAGGAGCACCGCGTATGCGAGGTAGGGATTCGCGCCCGAGTCGATCGAGCGGACCTCGACGCGCGCCGAACCCGTCTTGCCGGGCTTGTACATGGGCACGCGGATGAGGGCGGAGCGGTTGTTGTGGCCCCAGCAGATGTACGAGGGGGCCTCGCCGCCGGCGCCCGCGGTGCGCTCGGAGCCGCCCCAGATGCGCTTGTAGGAGTTCACCCACTGGTTGGTGACCGCGGAGATCTCCGCGGCGTGCTTGAGCAGGCCCGCGATGAAGGAGCGGCCGACCTTGGAGAGCTGGTACTCGGCGCCGGACTCGTAGAAGGCGTTCCTGTCGCCCTCGAACAACGACAGGTGCGTGTGCATGCCCGAGCCCGGGTGCTCGGAGAACGGCTTCGGCATGAAGGTCGCCTGGACGCCCTGCTCCAGCGCGACCTGCTTCATGACCAGGCGGAACGTCATGATGTTGTCGGCCGTGGAGAGCGCGTCCGCGTACCGGAGGTCGATCTCCTGCTGGCCCGGCGCGCCCTCGTGGTGGCTGAACTCGACCGAGATGCCCATGGATTCGAGCATCGTGATGGCCTGGCGGCGGAAGTCCATGCCCACGTTCTGCGGGGTGTGGTCGAAGTAGCCGGAGTTGTCGGCGGGGACCGGCCGGGAGCCGTCGAGCGGCTTGTCCTTGAGCAGGAAGAACTCGATCTCGGGGTGGGTGTAGAAGGTGAACCCGAGGTCGGAGGTCTTGGCGAGCGCCCGCTTCAGTACATAGCGCGGGTCCGCGAAGGACGGGGAGCCGTCGGGCATGAGGATGTCGCAGAACATCCGGGCCGTGCCCGGGGCCTCGGCGCGCCACGGCAGCACCTGGAAGGTGCCCGGGTCGGGCTTGGCGATCATGTCGGACTCGTAGACCCGGGCGAAGCCCTCGATCGCGGAGCCGTCGAAGCCGATGCCCTCGTCGAAAGCCTGCTCCAGCTCGGCGGGGGCGACCGCGACCGACTTCAGGAAGCCGAGTACGTCCGTGAACCACAGGCGCACGAACCGGATGTCGCGCTCCTCCAGAGTGCGGAGCACGAACTCCTGCTGCTTGTCCATCTCGACTTCCACCCATCCTTGCTGGTCGGAACCGGCTGCTCCCAAGCCACGGGACGTCGCCCCGGCACATGAGCATCCCACCACACGGTTTCACGCGCGTTGCGGCCGCTCCTTGCCCATACTGCACGGTCGCCCGACCTCGGTGACAGCGGCGTCGGCCCGCCCTTTTAAAGTGGTATCTCAGATGCAACTTTAAGACCGGCCGGGGTGCCGGTCCGTCGGGAGGAGCCACTTTGCTGTCCGAGCAGTCCGCCGCCACCGTCCGCGCGACCCTGCCCGCCGTGGGCGGGGCGATCGACGTCATCACCGAGCGCTTCTACGACCGCCTGTTCGCCGCCCGCCCGGAGCTGCTCCGGGACCTCTTCAACCGCGGCAACCAGGCCGCGGGCACCCAGCGGCAGGCGCTCGCCGGGTCGATCGCCGCCTTCGCCGCGTACCTCGTGGAGCACCCCGACGAGCGGCCCGACGCCATGCTGGCCCGCATCGCCCACAAGCACGCCTCACTCGGGGTGGCGCCCGGCCAGTACGAGACGGTCCGCGAGCACCTCTTCGCGGCCATCGCCGAGGTGCTCGGCGACGCTGTCACGCCCGGCGTCGCGGCGGCCTGGGACGAGGTGTACTGGCTGATGGCGAACGCGCTGATCGCGATCGAGGCCCGCCTTTACGCCGAGCGGGGCATCGCGGCGGGCGCGGCGGCCTGGCGGGAGTGGGAGGTGGTGGAGCGCGTCGAGGAGACACCGGACGTCGCCACGTTCCGGCTGCGCCCGGCCGACGGGGCGCCCGCGCCGGCGTTCCGGCCGGGTCAGTACGTCTCCGTCCAGGTCCGGCTGCCGGACGGGGCGCGGCAGATACGGCAGTACAGCCTGTCGGGGGCGCCGGGGGCGGGGG
>NZ_AOPZ01000273.1 GCF_000414115.1 Streptomyces aurantiacus JA 4570 | reverse complement strand
CCCCCGGCCCCCCCCGGCGCCGCGAGCCCGGCGCGCCCACCCGGGACACCGCCTCCGCCCCGCTGCCCGGCACGGCCTCCGGCCGCGTCACCGCCCCGCCCGACCAGCCCCCGGTCGTCGGCATCGCCGCCGCCTACCGCGCCCTCGCCGCACCGTCCGACCCCGGCTCGGCGCTGCCCCTGGACCTCCAGCCCACCGAGACCCTGCCCACCGTGACCCCCCGCTGGCCGGCCCCCTCACCCCCGCCACCCGCCGAGGCCCCGTCGACCCCGTTCCCACACGACTCCGTAGACAACGGATACGGCTCCGTAGACACGGGTTACGACTCCGCGGTCCCGGGACATCCCTCCGTAGACACGCGGTACGACTCCACCGTCCTGGGCCACCCCTCCGTAGACGCGCGAGACACGCGGTACGACCCCACAGGCGCCGGGCGCGACCCCTTCCTCGACACCCTGGACGGCCTGGACCGCCTGGACACGCAACACGACTACGGAGACGGGGGACTCGGCTCCGTCGGCCCCGATCCGTACGACACCGGCCCCCGCCCCGTCCACCACCCGCCCGCGCCCGCACCGGCTTACCCATCGCCCCCGCCCCCACCGGCCCAACAGCTACCCGGCCCCTTCCAGGCACCCAGCACGGGCGAGCCCTGGAACGCGTCCACCGGAGGCAGCAAGTGAACGCGTCCCTGCCCGACGTCCCCGAAGTCCGCGTCGTCGGGCTTCCGCTCCTGACCTCGGGCTTCGATCTGGTCGAGCGTCTCGACCTGGCCATGCACCTCAAGGTGCACGGCCCGCTGGAACCGATCGCCGGCGAGCACCTCGCGGCGCTCGCCGAACAGATCTCGCTGCGCGGCCGCGGCGGCGCGGGCTTCCCCTTCGCCAAGAAGCTGCGGGCCGTCGCGGAGTCCGCGATCCGCCGGGGCGTGCGGCCCGTGGTCGTCGTCAACGGCAGCGAGGACGAACCCGCGTGCCGCAAGGACACCGTCCTGATCAACCGGGCCCCGCATCTCGTCCTGGACGGCGCGCTGCTCGCCGCCGAGGCCCTCGGCGCCCGCACGCTCGTCGTCGGTGTCACGCGCGACTCCACGGAGGCGTCGATGCAGTCGGCGCTCGCCGAGCGCGGCCTCGGCAACCGGCGCGGATCGAACCTCCGCGCGCGCGTGCAGCGCAATCCGGTGCGCATGGTCACCGGCGAGTCCTCGGCGCTCGTGCGGTCCGCGGACGGCGGCCCACCGCTGCCCCCGGGACGCAAGGTGCATACCTCCGACTCCGGAGTGGGCGGCGCACCCACGCTCCTGTCGAACGCGGAGACCTTCGCGCAGCTCGCCGTCGCCGCCCGCATCGGCGCGGACCGCTACCGGCGCACGGGCCTGCGCGACGAGCCGGGCACGGTGCTCCTCACCCTCTCCGGAGCGGTCGCCCGGCCCATGGTCCTGGAGGTCCCGACGGGCGTACCCCTGCGGTACGTGCTGCAGCTCGCCGGTGCTCCGCCGCTGCCGCAGGGCGTCCTCACGGGCGGCTATCACGGCAAGTGGCTGGACGCGGTCACCGCCCATGACGCGGTCGTCTCCCGGGCCGCCCTGGAGGGCTGCGGGGGCGCGCTCGGGGCGGGCGCGATCCTGCCGATCGGTCCGGGCACGTGTCCGCTGGGCGAGGCCCTGCACGTCGCGAACTGGCTGGCGGCCGAGAGCGCCGGCCAGTGCGGCCCCTGCTACCTGGGCCTCCCGGCCGCCGCGCGCGGGCTCGCCGACGTCCTGGACGGCGGCGGGCCGACCGCCCTGGAGGCGCTGCGCGAGGTGACGCGGGCGGTGAAGCGGCGCGGCGCGTGCAAGCACCCGGACGGCTCGGCGGCGTTCATCGAGTCGTCGATCGCGGCGTTCACGGACGATCTGGCCGCGCATGTCCTGGGTGACGGCTGCGGCCGCCCCGTGGAGGGCGTGCTGCCCCTGCAGGACGACAGTCCGCAGGGCGAGGCGCCGAGCGGCCGCAGACTCGCCGTCGACTGGACGCTGTGCCAGGGGCACGGGCTGTGCGCGGACATCGTGCCCGAGCTGATCCAGCTCGGCCCGGACGGCTTTCCGTCGGTCGCGGAGGCCGCGGTGCCGCGCTATTCGGAGGCGCGCGCCCAGCGCGCGGTGCGCCGCTGTCCCGCGCTCGCCCTGCGCATCGAGGAGGACCCCGGGGCGGCCCCGCCGCCGCCCACGTCCCTGCCGATGCTGCCGCGCGGCCGGGGACGCAGGGCGCTCGGCAGCGGACGGCAGTGACGCGGGCCGGACGGCCGTGACGCAGGTCGCATCACCGCGGCGCCGCCGAGAGACACGAAGCCGCTGAGAGACACGAAGCCGCCCAGGGGACACGAAAGAGCGGGCCACCCGATCCGGGTGGCCCGCTCATCTGCTGTGGAGCTAAGGAGAATTGAACTCCTGACCTCCTGCATGCCATGCAGGCGCTCTACCAACTGAGCTATAGCCCCTCGCTGCTCCGCCCGGTTCCCCCGGCGGCTCCGCCAACATTACACGCTCCCCCCGGTGCTCCACCAAATCGTTTCCGTCCCGGACACACGGGGCCGCTACTGTCCCGCCTCGTGACCGTGCTCGCCACCGCTGTCGTCCGCCGCGTGCCCCTGGCCGCCGGGGGCTGCCTGCTCTCCTTCGCCGTCTTCTGGGCCGTGCAGCGCGCGGCCGACGTCTCGATGGTCGACTTGATGGTCTACCGGGCGGAGGGGGACGCCGTGCGCGCGGGCGCCGACCTGTACGCGCTGCGTGCCACCGAGCACGACCTGCCCATGACCTATCCACCGTTCGCGGCGCTGCTGTTCACGCCGCTGACGCTGCTCGACCCGGCGGACATGCGCACCCTCGCGACGCTCGGGAACCTGCTGCTGCTCGTGGCCTTCGTACGGCTGTCGCTGGGGCTGGTCGGCGTGCCGGGGCACGCGCGCGTAGAGACCGCTCTGTGGGTGTCGGCGCTCGCCGTCTGGTCGGAGCCGGTGTGGACGACGCTGCGCTATGGCCAGGTCAATCTGCTGCTCGCCGTCCTGGTGCTGTGGGACCTGACGCGGCGCCCGGGGCACCGGTGGGCGGGCGTGGGCATCGGGGCCGCCGCGGCGATCAAGCTGACGCCCGCGCTGTTCGCGGTCTTCTTGTTGGTGATCGGTGCCGTCGAGGCGGTACGCCGGGAGGTCTGGCGGCCGGTCGTGCGGCACGCGTGCGTGGCCGCCGCGGCGTTCCTGGGGGCGACGCTGGTGGCGGCCGTGGTGCTGCCGGGCGACTCGCGGAACTTCTGGACCCGGGTGGTCTTCGAGGCGGGCCGGGTCGGGCGGGCGGAGAACACCGCGAACCAGTCGGTGCGCGGCGCGCTCGCCCGGCTGCTGCACACCCCGGAGCCCGGGGCGTGGTGGGCGGCGGGCGCGGCGGTGGTCTGCGTGGCGGGTCTCGCCGTCGCGGTGGTCGCCGCGGTGCGCGGGGAGTGGGCCTGGGGCGTGGCCGCCTGCGCGGCGACGGCGCTGCTCGTCAGCCCCGTGTCGTGGTCGCACCACTGGGTGTGGTGCGTGCCGATGGCGCTGCTGCTGTGGACGCGCGCGGTGCGGCGGGGCGGCACGGCGCGGTGGGCGGCGGCGGGCGGACTCGCCCTGGCGTTCTGTTCGTACGCCCTGTGGTGGGTGCCGCACAGTCACGGGCGGCCGGAACTCTCCCAGAATTTTGGCCAGATGACGCTGTCGGCGGTCTATCCGCTGGCCGCCGGGGGCTTCCTGGCCGTCGCGGCGTACGCGGTTCTGGGGCGCACGGGCAGGTATCCGGGCCGGCCGCGCGTCGGCACGGCGAGCGGGCCGGCGGGGGTCAGGCGGTGGCGAACGAGTAGAAGCGCTTGAGGGTGCAGTGCTCGTCGAGCAGGCGGCCGTAGATCGGTTCCCCTTCGAGTTCGCGGTACGTCTCGATGGGGTCGCCCTTTATGATCAGCGCCCGCGCGCACTCCTCGCACCAGTACTGGTAGTCCGGGTTGACCGGCTCCATGTCGCGGACGATCGGCGTACCGCTGCCGCACCAGTCGCATTTACGCCTGTGTGCACCCATCGATCAGCTCCAGATGTGGCCGCAGGCCGTGCACACGTAACTGACTCCGCCGTTGTCGCCGAGTACTTGGGCCACGTGGGCCGAACCGCAGGAAGGGCAGTGCAGGAGCGTGGGCTCGCCGGGTCGTGTGTCCGCAGCTTCGAGGAGGCCGGCGGCCTCTTCGAGGATGCTCGCAGGCATCGCGCTCTCCCTCCCGTCGGGTCACCGTCGGCGCAGTGGTCCAGTCCCCTTCCGGCCCGTCGATTCTGCCACGACCACGGCGAGCCGGTCAGCGACGCATACGTACCAGTCCGGACACGGCGCCCAGGGCCGCCGCCGCGGCGAGCGCGTAGAAGCACACCAGGAGCGCGTCCGCCGATGAATACGCCCCAGAAGCCCCCTGTGACTCAATCCCGCCGAGGAAAATCGCTCCGAAGACCGCGACTCCGGTGAGCTGTCCGAGCTGGGTGACGGTGGCGAGGAGTCCGCTGGCGTCCGCCGCGTCCTGCGGCCCGACCGTCGCTAGCGCGCGCGTGAGGGTCGGGCTGAAACCGAGCGAGAGCCCGGCGCCGCCGCCCACGAAGGCCACGTACAGCCACATCCCGCCGTCGCCGCCGTCCCGCAGCAGCAGCCCCACCGCGACGCACGACACCGCCGCCAGCGCGAACCCGCCCGGAATCAGCGCGCGTTGCAGCGCGGCGGGCCACTTGCGCCAGGTCAGACCGATCACTCCGAAGACCATCGCGGACGGCCCGAACGTCAGCCCCGCGCGCAGCGCGCTGTAGCCGAGGCCGCCCTGGAGGTGCAGGGAGAGCACGAACAGGAACCCGGAGTTGACGGCCATCACCACGCCGAGCCGGAACACGGCCAGGCCCATGCCCGGCACGCGCAGGACCCGCGGCGAGATCAGCGGCGCCCCGCCGCGCCGGGCGAGACGGGCTTCGAAGCCGCAGAAGAGGGCGAACACCACGGCCGAGGCACCGAGCGACAGCCAGGTCCACAGCGGCCAGCCCTCCTGCTCGCCGAGCACCAGCGGCACCGTGAACAGCGAGACGGCGGCGCCGAGCAGCACGAGCCCCGGCAGGTCGAGCCCGCGCGCACGCCCCGGCTCGCTCCGGTCGTCGCGTGGCAGCACGCGCGCCGCGAGGAACAGCAGGACCACACCGACGGGCACGTTCACCAGGAACACCGGGCGCCAGCCGGTGCCGAACAGGTCGGCGCTGACGAGGACGCCGCCGACGACCTGTCCGGCGGCGGCGCCGGTGGCGAGCACCGCCGAGTACGCGCCGAGCGCCTTCATCCGCGCCTCGCCGGTGAAGTTGCGCTGGATGAGGCTGAGCACCTGCGGGATCAGGACAGCGGAGCCCGCGCCCTGCACGAGCCGGAAGGCGATGAGCTGGCCGGTGCTCTGGCTCAGGCCGCAGGCGAGCGAGGCGGCGGTGAACACGGCGAGCCCGGCGAGGAAGACCCGGCGGTGGCCGAGCCGTTCGCCGAGGCGCGCGCCGGTGATCAGCAGGACGGCGTACGAGATGGTGTAGCCGGCGATGACGAGTTGGAGGCCGGCGCCGGACGCGTGCAGTTCGACGCGGATCGTGGGCGCGGCGACGTTGACGATGAACACGTCGAGCAGTGCCATGAACTGGGCGGTGAGCACGGCCGCGAGCAGTCGGCCCCGGCGTTTGTCAGTGCCGGGGGCTTTACTGGATCCAGGAGTTGGGGCGGGGTTCGCCACCGGCGGGGTCGTTGTCGTCATGCCTGTGAGGGTGGTCCCGCCTCGGTACAGGTAGTGAGAGCCCGCCGATGCTGGTACTGACAGCACCTGGCAAGGACCGGGCCGGGGACCGACGATGGGGGACGTGACGACCATGGACCTGACGGAGACACCGGGGGCGCAAGACACGGCGAGAGCGACAGGGACGACGGGGATGCCCACCCGCCGCCGTTCCGAGCTGGCCGCGTTCCTGCGCAGCCGCAGGGCCCGCGTCACCCCGGCCGACGTGGGCATGCCGCCCGGCCCCCGGCGCCGCACGCCGGGCCTGCGCCGCGAGGAGGTCGCCCAGCTCTCCGGCGTCGGCGTCACGTGGTACACGTGGCTGGAACAGGGCCGCCCCATCAACGCCTCCGCCCAGGTCCTGGACGCCGTCGCCCGCACCCTGCGCCTGGACAGGGCGGAGCGCGAGCATCTGTACCACCTCGCGGAGGTGCCCCACGTCGCGCGCCGCGAGGCGACGGCGAAGGCGGTCGGCCCGGAGATCCAGGGCATCATCGACGCCCTGGACCCGCACCCGGCGGTGGTCTACAACTCGCGGTACGACATCCTCGCCACCAACCCCGCCTACGAGGACGTCTTCGTGGGCCCGGCGATCGAGGCGATAGGCGTGTCCAACGTGCTGTGGACGCTGTTCGTCGTGCCCGAGCCGCACTGCCCGCTGGTCTTCCGGGACTCGGAGCTGCCGGTGATGGTGGCGACGCTGCGCGGGGCGTACGGTCGGCATGTGGGCGAGCCCGCCTGGGAGGACTTCATACGGGAACTGTCCACGGCCAGCCCGGAGTTCGCGCGGCTTTGGGCGAGCGGGGACGTGGTGCCGCCTGGACCACGGGTGAAGACGTTCCGGCACGAGGCGGTCGGTGAGCTGCGGATGACGTCGGTGTCCCTGTCGATCAACGGCATGCCGGAGTGCCGCATCGTGGCCTACACCCCGGACGACGAGGAGACGCGGGCGCGCACGGAACGGCTGCGATCGCTGCGCGCGCGGGAGCGGTCGGCTGCGGCCGGGGTGGCATGAGCAGGGCGAGGTGAGCCGGGGCAGCAAAAAGTCCCGCCCCCTTGACGGGGACGGGACGGAGATTGTGGAGCTAAGGAGAATTGAACTCCTGACCTCCTGCATGCCATGCAGGCGCTCTACCAACTGAGCTATAGCCCCTTATGTTCCTCCCGCTCGGCGGGCGAACAAGAAGAACTTTAGCCTGCGACCTGCCCGAACGCGAAATCCGGGTCCCGGCCGACGGCCGGTGCCCGATCGCCCCGGGCAGCGGGGCAGGTCACCCCGCCCGGCCGCAGGGCTAGTCGTCGTCGCCGAGCACCGGCTCCGGCAATGTGCCCGCGTTGTGCTCCAGCAGGCGCCATCCGCGGGCGCCCTGGCCGAGGACCGACCAGCAGCAGTTGGAGAGCCCGCCGAGGCCCTCCCAGTGGTGCGGCTCCAGGCCGAGGAGGCGGCCGATGGTCGTGCGGATGGTGCCGCCGTGGCTGGCCACGACGAGCGTGCCGTCGTCGGGCAGCTTCTCCGCGTGCCGCAGGACGACGGGCGCGGCGCGGTCGGCGACCTCGGTCTCCAGCTCACCGCCGCCGCGGCGCACCGGCTCGCCCCGCTTCCACGCGGCGTACTGCTCGCCGTGCAGGCCGATGATCTCGTCGTGGGTCAGGCCCTGCCAGGCCCCGGCGTAGGTCTCGCGCAGGGCCTCGTCGTGGGTGACGTCCAGGCCCGTGACGGCGGCCAGCTCGGCGGCCGTGGCGGCGGCCCGCCTCCGGCGGCCGTGGCGGCGGCCCGCCTCAGGTCGGACGCGATGATCGCGTCCGGCTTCAGTGAGGCGAGCAGCCGGGCGGCGCGCCGGGCCTGGGCGAGGCCCTCGTCGGTCAGCTCGATGTCCGTGGTGCCCTGGAAGCGGCGTTCCAGGTTCCAGGCGGTCTGGCCGTGCCGCCACAGGATGATCCGGCAGCCGCGGTTGCTCACCGCACCTCCCCACCCAGTTCGCGCAGTGCCGGAGCCTCCTCCGCCGCCTGCTGCCGGTCGGCGTACTCGGCGGCCTTGCCGCGGGTGGCCTTGGCGTCGGCCGGGAGCTCGATCTCGGGGCAGTCCTTCCACAGGCGCTCGAGGGCGTAGAAAACGCGCTCCTCGCTGTGCTGGACGTGCACCACGATGTCGACGTAGTCGAGGAGGACCCAGCGGGCCTCGCGGTCGCCCTCGCGGCGCACCGGCTTGGCGCCGAGCTCCTTGTTGAGGCGCTCCTCGATCTCGTCGACGACCGACTTGACCTGGCGGTCGTTGGGCGCGGAGGCGAGCAGGAAGGCGTCCGTGATCGACAGCACGTCGCTGACGTCGTACGCGATGATGTCGTGCGCGAGCTTGTCCGCGGCCGCCTGGGCGGCGACGGTGATGAGCTCGGTGGAGCGGTCCGTGGCGGTCACTAGTGAGCTTTCCTTCAGGTGGGCAATACCCACCAAGGGTCTCACGGACCGCGCACGGCTCCCCAGAAGATTGTTTCGCCCCCCTTGGGCGGGCCTTCGGGAGGGCCTCTGGGAAGGCCCTCCCTCGCGGATCACCCCGCGTCGTAGTCCCCGCCGAGCACCACCGACACGTCCGCGTTCGGCGCGGTCTTGCCCTTGCGGACCGCGCCGGCGGGCAGGCCGAGGGTCTTGGCGACCTCCTCCGCCTCCGCCTTCTTGGCCGTGTCGGCGTACGTGACCTGCGACGTCGTCGACGACCCGGTGCCGGATCCGCCGTCGACAAAGGTGTAGCCGCCGTTGACCAGGGCGATGCGGGCGTTCTCCGTGGCGCTCTTCTCGCCGGTGGCGTTCTTCACACCGACCCGCACGGCCGCGCCCTGCTCGGGGCTCTTCACGACCCCGCCGAGCACGTCCTTGACCACGCCGGCACTGGCCTTCTCCGTGAGCGTGCCGTCCTGCTGCACGGGGAGCAGCGCGGTGGCGTAGTCACCGCCCTTGGCGCGGTCGGCGAGCTTGGCGAGGAAGGTGCCGAGGTCCTTCTCCTTCAGGGACGGGTCGAGGATCTGCGCGAGCGACTGCACGGTGACGGTCGCGGCCCCCGGGTCGGACGACAGCTTGCGCAGCACGCCCTGCATGACCTGCCCGAACCGGGTGAGCTGCGCGGTCTCGGCCTCGCCGGGCGCGCGGTAGGTGGCGTACGCGACGGCCATCGGCCCGCTGAGGGTCTGCTGCTCGCCCTTCTTGACGAGCGGCGCCTCGCCCTTCTTCTTCGCCTTCGGGTCGGGGACGTCGGCGTTCGTGTCGATGTCGATGTTGCCGACGAGCTCGACGAGGTTGTTGAGGTAGGGGGTGTCCAGGCGCCAGGTGCCCTCGACGTGGGTGCCGAGCGCGGTGTCGATCTCCTCGCGGGTGCCGGTCGAGCCGTCGTCCTCGACGGACTTGGCGAGCGTCGTCGCGCCGTCGTCGCCGGTCAGGGCGAGGGAGTTGGGCAGCAGGACGGTGCTGCCGCGCTTGGTGGTGGTGTTGTTGACCAGGAGCGCCGTCGAGGTGCCGCCGCCCTTGGTGTTGTGCAGGTGGACGACGATCACGTCACGCTTCTGCGGCCCGGCGGCGGCCTGCCCGCCGGACTTCTCGTCGGACTGGCCGGGCAGCTTGCCCGCGGCCCACAGATAGCCGGCGCCGCCGGCGAGGGCGAGCGCGAGCACCACGACCAGGACGACGACGCGCGAGCGGCCGCGCCGCTTGGCCTCCTCGCGCCGCTCGGTGCGGCTCTCGGTGAACTTCAGCCAGTCGATGACGTCTTCGGAGTCCTCGTCGGGCTCCTCGATGAACGAGAACTGCTCGGTGCGGTACTCACGGGACTCGTGGGGCTCGTGGGGCTGCTGAGCCTCGCGGTGCGGCTGATGCTCCTGCGGCTGCTGGGGCTGCTGCGGCTGCTGCTGCGCGGCCCACCCGGCCTGCTCCCCGGTGCCATAGGAGGCCCCGGGACCATAAGGGTCATACCCATAGCCCTGCGCCTGCGGCTCAGGCTGCTGCTGGGGCTGGTGGTGCTGAGCCTGGGCCTGGTGCTGCTGCGGCTGCTGCTGCGCCCACTGCTCCTGCGCGCCGTACGTGTCATACGTGTCGTACGAGGCCCCCGCCTGCGGCGGGACTTGGGGCTGCCGCACCAGTTGGTACACCGGCTGCCCGTACTCGTCGTACCCGACGACCTCGTACTGGTCCGCCGCGTCACCCGCGTACTGACCCGCATACGGGTCCTGGCCCGCATAAGGGTCGTACTGTCGGTCGTTCACCGGTGCCCCTCTCGGCTCACTCGCCGCGGTACAGCTCGCGCTTGTCGATATAACGCACCACGCCGTCCGGCACCAGGTACCAGACGGGGTCTCCCTTGGCGACGCGCGCACGGCAGTCCGTGGACGAGATCGCCAGGGCGGGCACCTCCACCAGCGAGACGCCGCCCTCGGGCAGGCCGGGGTCGGCCAGGGTGTGGCCGGGCCGGGTGACGCCGATGAAGTGGGCCAGCGAGAACAGCTCTTCGGTGTCGCGCCAGGTGAGGATCTGGCCGAGGGCGTCGGCGCCCGTGATGAAGAAGAGGTCGGTCTCGGGGTTGAGGCGGCGCAGGTCGCGCAGGGTGTCCGTGGTGTAGGTGGGGCCGCCGCGGTCGATGTCGATGCGGCTGACCGAGAACTGCGGGTTCTCGGCGGTCGCGATGACCGTCATCAGATAGCGGTCCTCGGCCGGCGAGACCTTCTTGTCGCTCTTCTGCCACGGCTGCCCGGTCGGTACGAACACGACCTCGTCGAGGTGGAACTGGGCGGCGACCTCCTGGGCCGCCACCAGGTGTCCGTGGTGGATCGGGTCGAACGTCCCGCCCATGACGCCCAGGCGGCGCTTGGCGGTACTCGCCGGGCCGGAGCCCGGGCCGCCCTGCGGGCCGGTAGGCATGTCCTGCTCTCCCATGCGTGCAGACACTACCGGCCCCGCCGACGGGCCAAGGTCTCAGCTACCCCGGCCCCGGGCGGTGACGGCTCAGCGGTCGCGGTTGAAGCGGGTGGTGATCCACAGCAGCAGGAGCAGCGCGAAGAGGGCGCCGCCGCCGGTGACGTAGGCGCTGAGGCTTTCGTGGTTGCCGGCGTGCTCACCCTCGGAGGCGAGGGAGACGAGCTGGGCGGTGGCGGTGCTGGGGAGGCTCATCGTCAGCAGGACCTATCCGGGGTGTGGGATCGGGATAAAGACGGGGCCATCGTATGCGGGGGGCTCGGCGGCGGCCACGTCGCCCTGCCGGGCGGCCTACTTGCGGTACCCCCGCAGCAACAGCCAGCCCACCAGCACGCACCCCACCACCATCACGATCACGACGACGCGCAGCAGGTTGCCGAGACCTGGCTCGTCCTGTGCGCCGGCGGCCAGGGTGAGGGCGTGGGCTGCGGAGATGTGCTCCATGGCGGATGGCTCCTTCTGTGCGCTGCCCTGTCACGGTATCTCCGCCTAGGCTGGGCAGCGTCTCGGGGGCAGGAACGAGGACACGACATGGGGGACGCGCCATGACCAACGGCAACCACGACGACAACCACGACGACAACGGCAGCGGCCAGGAGAACGTGCCGAGCCGGCAGCGCAGGCGCTTCCCCGGCATCTCGTCCCGGGCGTACGAGCACCCGGCGGACCGCTCGGCCCTGGTGGCGCTGCGCAAGCTCACCGGCTTCGACACGGTCTTCAAGGCGCTGAGCGGGCTGCTGCCCGAGCGCAGTCTGCGGCTGCTGTTCCTCTCGGACTCGGTGCGGGTCTCCGACGCCCAGTTCGCGCACCTGAACACGATGCTGCGGGACGCCTGTTACATCCTGGACCTGGAGAAGGTCCCGGCGATGTACGTCCAGCAGGACCCGAAGCCGAACGCGATGTGCATCGGCCTGGACGAGCCGATCATCGTCGTCACGACCGGCCTGGTGGAGCTGCTCGACGAGGAGGAGATGCGCGCGGTCGTCGGCCACGAGGTGGGGCACGCCCTCTCCGGCCACTCGGTGTACCGCACGATCCTGCTGTTCCTCACCAACCTCGCCCTCAAGGTCGCCTGGATCCCGCTGGGCAATGTGGCGATCATGGCGATCGTGACGGCGCTGCGCGAGTGGTTCCGCAAGTCGGAGCTGTCCGCGGACCGCGCGGGTCTGCTGGTCGGCCAGGACCTGCGGGCGTCCATGCGCGGGCTGATGAAGATCGCGGGCGGCAACCATCTGCACGAGATGAACGTGGACGCGTTCCTGGAGCAGGCCGAGGAGTACGAGGCCGGGGGCGACCTGCGCGACTCCGTGCTGAAGATCATGAACGTGCTGCCGCGCTCGCACCCGTTCACCACCGTGCGCGCCGCCGAGCTGAAGAAGTGGGCCGCGACCCGCGACTACCAGCGCATCATGGACGGCCACTACCCCCGTCGCGACGAGGACGCCGACACCTCGGTCACGGACTCCTTCCGCCAGTCCGCGTCGGCGTACGCAGATGACGTACGCACCAGCAAGGACCCGCTGATGAAGCTGGTCAGCGACATCGCGGGCGGCGCGGGCGACCTGGGCGGGAAGCTGCGCGGCAAGTTCACGGGGCAGGGCAACGGCGGCGCGTCCGGTGGCCCTTCGGACCACCCCTCCTCGGGCGAGTAGCGCTCACAGCGAAGGCTGGGCGGCCCCGTCGCTCACAGCGAAGGCTGGGCGGCCCCGGCCAGCGTCCCGCACAGCGCGGTCGCGGCCCCGGTCGCGTACGGATCCGTGCCCGCGGGCCCGCCCGCCTTCGCCCGCTGGTCCGCGAGCAGCGGCCGCAGCACCCGGGTGGTGTCGGCGGAGCAGGCGAGCGGCCCGGCCTGGACGGCGGAGACGAGCAGCTCCGCCTGGTGCATGCGCAGGTCGTCGCGGTCGAAGCGGAAGTGCAGCTCGCGCCGGACGGTGAACAGCGAGGCGCGGGCGCGGCCGTCGGCGCGGGCGGGCCGCAGCGCGTAGACGAAGGTGTGGTCCGAGGCGACTTCGAGGGTGTCCTTGTTCGTCTCGCCGGCCCGCAGGGTGCCCTGGACGCGCACGCCCGGGTGGGCCAGCGCCGTCTTCGCCGGGTCGAACCGCACCAGCCAGCCCGTCGGCGCGTGCCGCCCGTCGGCGGCGGGGTGCGCGAAGCTCCGGTCGAACTGGTCGAGCTGGCCGGGGTCGAGCAGGACGCGCGCGGAGCGCACGGCGCGGCCCATGAGGACGTCCGGGTCGAGCGAGGACTCCACCAGGTAGTCCTTGGCGGTGCTGAGCGCGGAGACGACCTGGTCCTCGGAGAAGTGGGCGGTGCGCCGGGCGGCGGGCAGGTTGATGCCGCTCGCGCCGACGCGGAACTGCGCGGCCGGGCTCTTCGCGAACAGGTCGGCGACCTTCTCGGACCCGGGCACGCGGCCCTGCGGTGCGAGCGGGATGACGGTCATCCGGAGCGGGTCGGGGCGTTTGGCGGCCGGGGTGCCGTAGGGGTGGCGTACGCCCATGTAGATCGCGGTGCCGAAGGCGACGGCGATGAGGACAACGAGGACGATCACCTGTCGGGAGAGGCGGCGATGGGGGCTCGGCCTGCGGCGCACGGCGCGCGCGTGGTCGCTCATCCGCTCCGTCGCGGAGAATTCCTGCAGCCGCGCGGCGCGCACGAACGACTCGTCGAAGACTACGGATCGGTATTCGTCCTCACCACCGGGAGCGCCCTCGGGTGTCCCCGCAGGTGGTTCTCCTGGCCCGCCCATACCTTCAGGGTAGGTCTCCGGGCCGCGCGGTAAACGCCCTGGTACGCGCCAAGTTCTGACAACTCCTCACGTGCGCCGCCGAGTTGGCGGACGTCAGGGGGTGCGGGGCTCGGCGGGCACCGCGGGCTGGCCGAACTCCGCCGACGCGGAGGGGCTGCCGGCGTCGCCCGGTCCCGCGTTCTGCTCGACCTCGGTGGTGGCGGGCGGGGGTATCCGGTCCTGGCGGCCGGACGACGCGCCCCGGTACACCGCGACGAAGGCGAAGGCGACCATGCCTATGCCCATCAGGAGGGCGAGCATCCAGGCCACCGGGCGGTGCCAGCGGACCTGTGTGCCGCGGCGGCCGTAGCGCCCGCGGCCGTCCTGGAGGAACTCGCGGCCCTCCCAGTCGTCGCGGTCGTCCCAGTGGTCCCAGTGGTCACGATCGCCCCAGGTGTCGCGGTCGCCGTCGGGGCCGAAACCGCCGGGGCCGTCCGGGCCGTACCCCTCGTAGGGATAGTCCTCGAACTCGTCGTCCGGGGTGTCCGGGCCGCGGCGGCGGGCGCGGCCGCGGCGGGCCTCGGCCTCGGACGCCTCGGCGCGCGCCTGGGCGGCGGCGAGCAGCCGCTCCACCGCGGTGGGCTCATGGACCTCGGCGGCCCGCACGAAGTCCTCGTCGAAGACCACGGAGGCGAACTCCTCGTCCGCATCCCCGTGGTCACGGTCGTCGTCGGGCTCCCAGCCGTCGGGAAACGGCACGCCCCCCACGTCCTCCGGCACGCGTCCAGCGTAGACCTGGAGGGGCAATTTGGGCAGGCGCAGCGGGAATTCAGCGGATGTGGCCGTCGCCCGTGACGATGTACTTGGTCGACGTGAGCTCGGGCAGGCCCATCGGTCCGCGCGCGTGCAGCTTCTGCGTGGAGATGCCGATCTCGGCGCCGAAGCCGAACTGGCCGCCGTCGGTGAACCGCGTGGAGGCGTTCACGGCGACGGTCGTGGAGTCCACGAGCTGCGTGAACCGGCGGGCGGCCTGCTGCGAGGTGGTGACGATGGCCTCGGTGTGCCCGGAGGTCCACAGGCGGATGTGCTCGACGGCCTGCTCCAGGGAGTCGACGACGGCGGCCGCGATGTCGTACGAGAGGTACTCGGTCTCCCAGTCCTCGGTGGTCGCGGGCACGACCGTGGCCTTGGAGCCGGGGGCGTACGCCTGGACGCGCTCGTCGGCGTGCACGGTGACGCCGGCCTCGGCGAGCGCGTCGAGGGCGCGGGGCAGGAAGGCGTCGGCGATGTCGGCGTGCACGAGCAGGGTCTCGGCGGCATTGCAGACGCTGACGCGGTGCGCCTTGGAGTTGAGGAGGATGTCGACGGCCATGTCGAGGTCGGCGTGGGCGTCCACGTACACGTGGCAGTTGCCGGTGCCGGTCTCGATGACGGGGACGGTGGACTCCTCGACGACGGTCTTGATCAGGGCGGCGCCGCCGCGGGGGATGAGGACGTCGACGAGGCCGCGTGCCCGCATCAGTTCGCGTACGGATTCGCGGCTCTCGCCGGGCACGAGCTGGACGGCGTCGGCGGGGAGTCCCGCACCGTGCACGGCGTCGCGCAGGACGCGCACCAGGGCGGTGTTGGACGCGTACGCCGAGGACGAGCCGCGCAGCAGCACCGCGTTGCCGGACTTCAGGCAGAGGGCGGCCGCGTCGACCGTCACGTTCGGGCGGGCCTCGTAGATGATGCCGACGACGCCGAGGGGGACGCGGACCTGGCGCAGGTCGATGCCGTTGGGCAGCGTGGAGCCGCGCACGACCTCGCCGACGGGGTCGGGCAGGGCGACGACGTCCCGTACGTCGGAGGCGATGGCGCGGACGCGCTCGGGGGTGAGGGTGAGCCGGTCGACGATGGCCTCGCTGGTGCCGGCCTCGCGGGCCCGCGCGATGTCCTCGGCGTTGGCCGCGACGATCTCCGCGGTGCGCACTTCGAGGGCGTCGGCGATGGCGAGCAGCGCGTCGTCCTTCTCGGCTCGCGGCAGTGGCGCGAGGGCGGCCGCGGCGGCGCGGGACCGGTAGGCGGCCTGGGCGACCGGGGACATGTTGTCGTACGGGGAGAGCGGGGAGAGCGCGGTCATGAGGGCAGCGTAGCCTCGCGCCGGGGGGCGTCCAGCCGGTATTCCGCCCTGCGAGACGGGGGCGGGGCGCCCTGCCGGACGGGCCCAGGGTGGCAGGGGGCGCGGCCCCGGACATGGCTGGTATTGACCACTGAGGCACGTGCCACCGCGCGTCAGAACGGGTGGACCCCTACAGGTGTGGCGGGCAGCGGGCCGTACCCCTCCGCGATCCGGTGGTGATACGTGTCGCGGTCGATCACTTCGAGCCCGACGATCTCCCAGGGCGGGAGCTGCGCGCTCTGCCGGTGCTCGCCCCACAGCCGCAGCGCGACCGCGGCGGCGTCGTGCAGGTCCCGGGCCTCTTCCCAGTAGCGGATCTCCGCGTGGTCCGGGGCGTACCGGCTGGTGAGCAGAAAGGGGTGGTCGTGGGCGAGCTGTTCGAGGCCGCGCCGGACTTCCTCCAGCGGGGTCTTGGCGCCGGACACGCTGAGCGTGACGTGCCAGAGGCGGGGTGCGTCGGCCGGCTCGCCGCCGTCGCCGCCCGGCGCCTGCCGCTCGCGCGCTTCCCGGTCGTGGCCCTCGGCGGCGTCGCCGCCGTACGCCGCCCCCGCGGCGACGCTGGTCAGCGCGCGCTCAGCCGACCCGCGGGACGCCGCCCCTGGGCGCACTCGTCTCACGACGGCCTCCTTCAACCGGTGCTGGTGCGGATATGCAACGCTCGTACGGAACTGCCTTGCAACAAAGTTGAGCAGGACAAGAGCTCCCGCGGGGCGGTTTTGCGGAGTTTCACCTCGCCCGAGCCAGCTGTGACACGGCGTTCGCGCCTGTTTTCGGCCTGATTTCCGCTGGTGCCTCCGGGACGGCCGGGACTAGTGGTGCACCGTCTCCGGGGGTTCGTGGTGCACCTCGCGCCGGGCTTGTGGTGCATCCGTTCCACAACGTCAGGGATGCAGGACGACCAGGTCGTCCCGGTGCACCACTTCGCGCTCGTAGGCGGGCCCGAGCTCGCGGGCGAGCTCGCGCGTGGAACGGCCGAACAAGCGTGGCAGTTCCTTGGCGTCGAAGTTCACCAGACCGCGTGCGACGGCCCGGCCCGCGGTGTCCCGCAGCTCCACCGGGTCGCCCGCGATGAACTCGCCCTCGACGGCCGCGATCCCGGCGGGCAGCAGCGACTTGCGGCCCTCGACGACCGCGCGCACCGCCCCGTCGTCGAGGGTGAGCGCGCCGCGCGGCGCGGAGGCGTGCTGGAGCCACAGCAGGCGGTCGGCGGAGCGGCGCCCCGTGGGGTGGAAGTAGGTGCCGGTGTCGCGGCCCGCGAGGGCGTCCGCGGCCTGGCTGGCGGAGGTCAGCACGACGGGGATGCCGGCGGCCGCGGCGATCCGGGCGGCCTCGACCTTGGTGACCATGCCGCCGGTGCCGACGCCCGCCTTGCCCGCGCTGCCGATCTTGACGTGCTCGATGTCGGCGGGGCCCGCGACCTCGGCGATCCGCGCGGTGCCGGGGGCGGCCGGGTCGCCGTCGTACAGGCCGTCCACGTCCGACAGGAGCACCAGCAGGTCGGCGCGGACGAGGTGGGCGACGAGCGCGGCGAGGCGGTCGTTGTCGCCGAAGCGGATCTCGTCGGTGGCCACCGTGTCGTTCTCGTTCACGACGGGCAGGGCGCCCATGGCGAGGAGCTTGTCGAGGGTGCGCGAGGCGTTGCGGTGGTGGGCGCGGCGGCTGGTGTCGTCGGTGGTGAGAAGGACCTGGCCGACGCGGACGCCGTAGCGCGCGAAGGAGGCGGTGTAGCGGGCGACGAGCAGGCCCTGGCCGACGCTCGCCGCGGCCTGCTGGCGGGCCAGGTCCTTGGGGCGGCGGCGCAGGCCGAGCGGGGCGAGTCCGGCGGCGATGGCGCCGGAGGAGACGAGCACGACCTCGCGCTCTCCGCCGCTGCGGCTCTTGGCGAGTACGTCCACGAGCGCGTCGACACGGTCCGCGTCGAGCCCGCCCGACGCGGTGGTCAGGGAGGACGACCCCACCTTCACGACGACCCGGTGGGCCCCCGCGACGTCCGCCCGCCCCTTTGTCCCTGTCACGGCCCTTGTCACGCGCTTCCCCAATGGTCCCCATGTGCTGTGGACCAGCAATCTACGTGAGTACGCGGCGGGGGCGCCCGCGCGTTTCGGTGGGCGGACGCGGGACGGGCGGAGGCCCGGCGTGCCGGGCGGCCGGATCAAGGCCCTGGAGATCTGTGACCTTTGCCCCTGTATCCGGTGATTAGCGTCACGGAAGATTGCTACGGAGGCACCGAGCGTCATACGGTCAGGGGTCTTCCACTCATCCGGATGGGTGTCGACCACTTATCCGGATAGGTGTCGTCCGTACGTCCGGACCCCGCACCGCCCCGCACCGCCCTCCCCCGTCCGACACGCCCCCCGCCAGGAGCCCCAGCCCGTGCCCTCCGCCGGACTCGCCCCCCGCCGCGTCGTACAGCTCACCGCGCTGCTGTCGATGTTCGCACTCTTCACGGCGCAGCTCGTCTCCGCGCTCGTGCCGTACGTACCGGTGTTCGTCGCCGCGTCGGCGGCGAACCTCGCGCTCGACATCTATCTGCAGTACAAGCAGCCGGGTCTGCTCTCCCTCCTGGGCAAGATCCGCTTCGATGTCACCGTCCGGCAGTTGCTGCGCGACATGCTGGTCCTGGTCGGCCTGCTGCGCATCGACGGCATAGAGCCGCTCGCCGAGCAGTCGCCGCTGACCATCGCGCTGCTCGCGTTCTACGCCCTGCACTTCTTCTGCCAGGCCGTCGCCGTGATGGTGCGCCGCGCCCGTACGCTGCCGATCGTCACGCGCAACATCGACGCGTCGGCGCTGCGCCTGAGCGCCGCCCCGCCGCGGATACTGGCCCGCCAGCAGGCGCGCCGCCTGCTCACTTTCTCCGTGCCGTCGACGGTCGGCCTGGTCCTCACGGCGGCCACCAAGGACGGCTACTGGGGCGGCATCGGCCTCGGGATCTCCCTCGTCATGATCGGCGGCGGCGCCGCGTACCTGGCGACCTGGATGCTGCCCAAGAAGCGGGCGAAGAGCGACCAGGCCGTCATGGAGTGGCTGGACAAGTGGCTGTCCGAGTACAAGCCGACCGTCGCCATGTACTTCTCCGGCGGCACCACGTCCGCGTACCAGGCGAACATGTGGCTCTCCACGCTGTCGCAGCTCGACGGCAACCCGCTGATCGTGCTGCGCGAGCGCTTCATGGTCCAGAAGATCGACTCCACGGACGTGCCGATCATCTGCTTCCCGAAGGTCGCCACGATGTTCTCGCTGGAGACGTCGACGCTGAAGATGATGCTGCACCCGGCGAACGCCGCGAAGACCTCCCAGGTCCTGCGCATCCCCTCGCTCAAGCACGCCTTCATCAACCACGGCGAGAGCGACAAGCTGTCGTCCTGCAACCCGTACGCGAAGGCGTACGACGAGGTGTGGGTCGCGGGCCCCGCCGCCCGCGAGCGCTACCAGCTCGCCGACATCGGCGTCGAGGACAAGGACGTGGTCGAGGTCGGCCGCCCCCAGCTGTCGCCGATCCGGCCGTACGCGGGCGCTCCCACGGGCGCGTTCACGACCGTCCTGTACGCCCCGACCTGGGAGGGCTGGGACGGCAACCCCGGCAACACCTCGGTCGTCCTCGCCGGTGAGAACATCGTCCGGCACCTGCTGGCCGATCCCGCCGTGCGCCTCGTCTACAAGCCGCACCCGATGACCGGTTCGCAGAACCCGGCCGCGGGCGCCGCCAACGAGCGCATCAAGGCCATGATCCGCGAGGCCAACACGCGGCGCTCCGGCGCCCGCCCCGGCCCCGAGGCCGCGGCCGAACTCGCCCGCCGCACGGACGCGTTGAACCTGCTCACGGCGAAGTCCTTCCGCAGGAGCGCGGACGAGATGGAGCGGATGATGCTCCAGGGCACGCCCGACGGCGACAGCCGGGCCGCGATCGCCGAGGCGACCGCGGCGTGGGAGTCGGCGTACTGGGCCTCGCTGCCCGAGTGGGAGCACCAGATCATCACCGAGTCCCGCCCGGCGATCTTCTCCTGCTTCAACCAGGCCGACCTGCTGATCAGCGATGTCTCGTCGGTCGTCTCGGACTGGCTGAGCAGCGAGAAGCCGTACGCGGTGGCCAACACCTCCGGCCTGAGCGAGGCGGACTTCCGCTCCGGCTTCCCGACGGTGCGCGCCGCGACGATCCTGGCGCCCGAGGCGGACGGTGTGCCCGCCCTCCTGGAGGCCGTGCGCGCCCCCGAGAAGGACGTGTACGCGGAGGCCCGCGCCGAGCTGAAGGAGCACCTCCTCGGCCCGTCCGACCCGCCGTCCCTGGTCCGCTTCAACGCGGCGGCCCTGGCCCTGTCGGCCGAGTCCGACGCCCGCCGCGCCCGCGCGGCGAGCCGTCAGGAGGCGGAGATCCCCGGCCAGCGGGACGAATCCACCGAGACGGCGGACGCGGCGGAGGCCGCGATGGACGCGGACCCGACGGAGGAGCTGGAGTCGGCCTAGCCTGGCGGGGGGCCTTGGGCGGGCGCGGCAGC
>NZ_AOPZ01000272.1 GCF_000414115.1 Streptomyces aurantiacus JA 4570 | reverse complement strand
TCGTCGCGCTCGGCGGTGACCTTGTCGGACAGGGCCGCCTCGATCCCGGCGTCGTGGCCGCGCACGACGCGCACCGGTCCTGTGGCCTCGCGCAGCGCGCCGGCGAGCTCGCGGACGTCGGAGGCCGGGATGCCGTACAGCTTCTCGGCCTCGGTCAGCGAGTTCCGGCGGCCGACCCACAGCTCGCCCTGGCCGTCGAGCCAGAACTCGCCGTTCTCGCGGTTGGAGCGCGGAAGCAGGTAGACGGTGGCGTCGTGCCCCGTCGCGGTCGGCTCCATGACGAGGACGCCGTCCTCCGTCTGGTTGCCGGTGAGGTACGCGTACTCGACGGAGGCGCGGAACGCGTACTCCGTGTCGTTCGAGCGGGTCTTCAGGTTGCCCGCGGGGATCACCAGGCGCTCGCCCGGGAAGCGCGCGGAGAGCGCGGCACGGCGGGCGGCGGTGTGCTCCGCCTGCGGCACCGGCCGCAGGTCGTGCAGCTCGGTGTCGGCCCACCCGGTCTTCATGTTCTCGGCGAGCTCGTCGGAGACACCGGGGTAGAGACCGTTCTTGCGCTGCTTGATCGGCTCTTCCTCCGTCTCCACCAGCTCTTCCGGGGTCTCCGGGTTGAGGGCGTCCGACACGGTCTGCCTCCTGTTTGACGGCTCTGTACGACACGGGGGCCGCCCCCGGCACCTGTCGGGCAAGGGGGGACCTTCTTCATCGTACGGTCGTACGGAAGGCGGCCCAGGGTCGGAAGGCCCTGACCGGAGCGCTCAGGCGGTGTGTGCGCCGCCTCACTCGAACCGTGCCGCGAGAAGCGCCACGTCCTCCTCGCTGTCGGCCGCGTCGAGACCCTCCGGCAGGACCGTGCGCAGCACGTGGTCGGCGACCGCCGCCGGGTCGTCGCGGGCGGCCTTCGGCACGCTCACGGCCGCCGCGTGCAGCTTGGCGAAGGCCCGGTCCATCGCTTCACCGGTGCGGTGCAGCAGACCGTCCGTATAGAGGAGCAGCGTTTCTCCCGGCTCCGGGCGGATCTCCACGCTCGGCGCCTCCCAGCAGGCGAGCATCCCGAGCGGCGCCGACAGGGACGTCTCCACGAACTCCGTGCGCCGCTCGCCGACGATCAGCGGCGGGCTGTGCCCGGCCCCGGCGAGCACGATCTTGCGCAGGGCGGGCTCGCAGTAGGCGAACAGGGCGGTGGCCGAGCGCGCGGGCTCGGTCAGCCGGAGCAGCAGCTCCAGGTCCGACAGGACGGCGACCGGGTCCTCGCCCTCCATCACCGCGTACGCCCGCAGGGAGGCCCGCAGCCGTCCCATCGCGGCGACCGCGCTCGGCCCGGAGCCGGTGACGGAGCCGACCGCGAGGCCGAGGGCCGCTTCGGGCAGCGGCAGCGCGTCGAACCAGTCGCCGCCGCCGCGCGGCCCGGTGTGGTGCCGGGCCGCGAGCTGCACGCCGGCGACGCGCGGCAGCCGCGGGGGCAGCAGCTCCGCGCGCAGGGTCGCCTCGGTCGTGCGGGCGCGGTGCAGCTCCACCAGGCGGGCCAGGTGCTCGGTGGCGTGCTGGACGTAGAGGCCGACGAGATGCCGTCGGCGCTCGGCCGGTTCGGCGGGCTCGTCGTACAGCCAGACCGCCGCGCCGACGCGCCCCGCCGCGTCGGTGACCAGCGGCAGCGCGTAGCTCGCCGCGTACCCGAGGCGGATGGCGACCTCGCGGTGGCGGGGGTCGAGGGTGTCGTCGGCGAAGAGGTCCGGCTGCACGATCTCGGTGACGGGGGGCCGGGGCGCGGGGGTGGTGGCGCCGGTGGCGGCCGCCGGGGCCGGGGTGTCCGCGGCGGCCGTGGTGCCGGTGGACACCGTGCCGGGGAGGGGCGCCGTGGGCAGGGGCGTGGCGGGCAGGGCGGCGGCGGTGGCGTCGAGCAGCCGGCCGAACGACGTGGCCCCGCGCGGCACCGTCTCCAGATGACCGAGGTCGGCGCGGGCGAGGCCGAGGCCGACGGTGGTGTCGGGGCCGAGGCCGTCGGCCGGCTCCAGGACGGCGAGGCCGCGGCGGGCGCCGACCAGGGCGGCTCCGGCGCGCAGGAACTCGTCGAGGGCGCCGTCGAGTGTCGTCGTGCGGGACAGGCGTTCCGTGAGTTCGTGCAGTGTGGTGAGGTCCGAGACCCAGCCGGCGAGGCGGTCCTGGATGAGCGCTCCCGGTGCCGCCTGGGCGTATGAGGCCCCGGGGCCGGGCGGGGCAGTGTGGGCGGGTGGCGGAACTGTGGAATCGATTCCGGCCACTTTCGGGAGGTGAGGGGCGTTCATGGCTGACGGCTTTCCGGCCGGTGCGTATTGCTCAATAGCATCGCAAACCCCCTGTTGTTCTGCGCCGCTAGCAATGTCTCCACATCTACACGCAGTGGAGAGGGGATGTCCAGCATTGTCCTGCGGGGATTCCTGGTGTCCAGTGGTGCGGACGTGAATTCTGCGAACCGTAAGTGATCTTGAAAACTTGGCCGGAAACTGTTGCAGCGAAGGGCATATTGCGGTCGACTGACATTGTTCGAAGGAGCGTCACAGCGGTCGTGATGGGTACGTACTCGGTGATGGCCAGGGGCAGTTGCACCGTGCCCGGAACCTGGCGGCGGACCCGGGCGTCTTAACCCACGTAACCCACGGCGACCGTGCCCCATCCTCCCGTGGCACGGGCGGCAAGAAATACGCGGGACGGCAAACGCCAGGCGCCGCCACCCCACGCCACGTTAACGCTCGGCCCATAGGGGAGCCCCATGCCGCAGGCTGGGGTGTGATGCGCCAGCTTGTACGCACCTGTACGCACTTGCATGCACCTAGTACGCGCACCTCGTACGCACGGCGATAGAGATCCACTCATGGTGTGATGTGGCCCGAAGTGTCCCTCTGCGTGTAACGGAAAGGAACGAGCGCTCATGCGCGAGATCCTCGGAAGGCGACGCAGGCTCCTGTCCTGGCGAATCGGTAGGAAGTCTGGCCAGAGTCCCGCTCTGCTCGGCGCGGCCCTGACGTTCGCGACGGCATGGCACTGGCCCGTGCTGCCGGGCGTCGGCATCGAAGGCCAGGCCAAGCAGGTCAGGCAGGCCAGGCAGGCCAAGCAGGGGGGCCAGGTCAGGCAGGGTCTCGACGCGCTCGCCGGCCGCCGCGCCGCGCGCTGCGCCTGCCCCGATCCCGAGTGCGCGTTCCCCGGCGCCCACCCGCTGGACCCGGGCCTGCTCGCCGCCACCACCGACGGGCGCATGGTGCGCTGGTGGTGGACCAACCGCCCCGGCGCACCGGTGCTCCTGGCCACCGGCGGACGCGCCCCGTGCGCCGTGAGCCTGCCCGCGATGGCGGGCGCGCGCGCCCTCTCCGCGCTCGACGAGGCCGGCATCCGCCTCGGCCCGGTCATCGCGACCCCGGCCCGCGTCTTCATCCTCGTCGCGCCGTATTCGATGGAGCAGTTGGGCGCCCTGCTGTATGCCAAGGACTGGGTCCCCGGCTCCCTCCGTTTCCACGGGGAGGGCGGGTACGTCGCCCTGCCGCCGTCCGAGACGGGCCAGGGCCAGGTGCGCTGGGAGCGCGCTCCGCTCCCCGGCTCGGCGGCGCCCTGGGTGCCGGACGTCCAGGCCGTGGTGGACGCCGTGGTCGACGCCCTCACTCGTACGGGTGTGAGCGCGCCCGAGTTGTAAGGGAATTGGGCGCGGGGCGAACGGGCCGGGGGCGCTTGGTCGTTATCTTCGGGCCATGCACCCGCGCCCGGCCGTGAATCCCCGTCTGCTCGCGCTCCTGGGCGTCGTGGCCGTCGCCGCGCTGTTGCCGCTCGCCGGCGCGTCCGCGGGGCCCGTGCTCCAGGACGCCAAGCGTCCCGCGGCGCCTCCCCCGGAGGGCACGGCCGAGCGCGCCGAGGCCCCGGCTCCGGACTCTGCCCCGGAGGGACGTGCCGGCCTCCTGGAAGGTGTCGGCGAATCGCCGTCCCGGCCGCAGGACACAATCCCGCGCGAGACCACCGCCCGATGCGGCCCCGAACTCTCCACGCCGGACGGCGTCGACGCCCAGACCTGCGTCCTGACCCAGGGTGACGACACCTGGGCGCGTACCTACTACCGCAACGCCACCGGCCGGGCGCTGAAGGCCGTACTGACCCTCATGGGGCCCAAGGAGCGCACCGTGCAGATGCACTGCGCGGTGGGCGCGGAGGACGAGCCGGCGGTATGCGAAACACCCCGGGAGCGCACGGCGGGCGCCGCGGCGGAGTACGCGGCGGTGGCGGAATTCGCGAGCGAGAGCGGCGACGCGCTGCTGCTGCGCTCCGGCAGCAACTAGGCGGCGGCACGGGGCAGTTGAGCATGCGACTTTCCGCCGGGCATGGAAACGCCCGGTTGCTGGCGACGGGGGATGCACCAGCAACCGGGCTACCTGAACGGTAACAAGAGATCGGCGCTTGGCAAATTCGATCTCAGTTATCCGGACAGGGATTTACCTGCATCCAAGGGGAGTTGTGACAGGAGTCACGTGTTCCGAACCGACTGACTGGTGGGTCAGTGACGGCGGGGTGCTCGCCGGGCCGTCCGGCCGGGGGCCGGGGGGCCGGTCCGCGTCCGGCGCTCGCTCAGCTGAGGGTGACCTGGCGGTTGGTGAGTCCGCCGCGCGCCCGCCGCTCCTCCGGCGTGAGCGGCTCCGTCGCCGCGAGCGCCGTCGCGAGCCGCTCGGCGAACTCGGCGGCGGGCCGCTCGACGTCCTTCGCGCCCATGCCGCTCGGCAGGTCCC
Organism: Streptomyces aurantiacus JA 4570; assembly: GCF_000414115.1. GTDB lineage: Bacteria > Actinomycetota > Actinomycetes > Streptomycetales > Streptomycetaceae > Streptomyces > Streptomyces aurantiacus_A. Next base: position 3,155 of record NZ_AOPZ01000272.1, on the reverse strand, counting down.
ACACCGGGACGATCAGCCCGTGCGCCCGGAAGGAGCCGACCAGGCGGGTGCCCTCGCCGAGGCTCGACGTACCGGCCGCGTGCAGCCGCGCGAGCGCGTCGAGCAGCTGCTCCTCGGGGTGCGGCATGACCCAGCGCAGGTGGTTCTTCTCCGGGGTCTCGCACCAGTACGCGGCGTCCACGCCGGGGAGCTTGACGGTCGGGATGGCGGCGGCGTTCGCGCGCTCCAGGGAGGCCGACACCTCCGGCGTCGCGTTCTCCGCGTCCGGCACCCAGAACTCGAACCCGGCGTGCACGACGGGCTCGAAGGCGCTCTTCTCGTCGAGCAGGTCCTGCAGCCGCGGCCCCTCGGACGGCGCGCGGCGGCCGGCGACGGGCTGGCCGGGCTCGGTGGTGAGCGCGCGCTCCAGCGTGTCGGCGAGGTCGCGGCTGATGTCGCCGGACGAGGTGTCGTTCTGCAGGCCGAGCAGCACCGAGCCGTCGTCGCGGCGCAGCGCGGGCCACGCCATCGGAAGCACGGTCGCGAGGGTCACGGAGGGCACGCCCTCCGGCAGCCCGTCCTTCAGGGTGAGCTCGACGGTCGCGGCGGGCACCAGCTCGCGCAGGGCCACCCAGTCGCACTCGCCGGGCAGGCCCTCGAAGGGGCGCTGCACCAGCTCGGTCACCGCGTGGGCGGCGGCCCGGCCGTGACATGCCTTGTAGCGGCGGCCCGAACCGCAGGGGCAGGGTTCCCGGGCGCCGACGACCGGGACCTCGTGGTCCTTGAGCTGCGGCTGCTTGCCCTTGCTGCCCTGGTTGCCCTTGGTCTGCGGGCGCTTCTTGGCCATCGTGGGTGTCTCCCGGTTACGGCTCGCTTGCGTACGGGCGCGAGCCTAGCCGTTCACCGGTGGAGGGACTGAGAGCCTGTCGCGTCCCAGCGAGTGCGTCCTGGCGGGCGCGTCTCGGCGGGTCCGTCTCAGTGGGTGCGCCTCAGCCCCCGTCGTCGAAAGGGTCGTTGAACCCCAGGTCGGCTATCGCGGCCGCGGACGGTGCGGCGACGCGCGTAGCGAAATCCTCATGGCGGTGCCCGGATTGCACGAGGGCCCAGACGGTCACCTCGCCGCGGATGTCGTCGCGGACACCCCAGGACTCGGCGAGGGCGGTGATGATGTTGAGCCCGCGGCCGCCGTGGGCCGTGACCGAGGGAGTGGCCGGAACCGGGCGGGTCGGGCCGCCGCCGTCCGTCACCTCGACCGTGAGCCGTCCGGTCTTGTCGACGCGCCATGCGGCGCGCACGTCTCCGTCGTCGCCGCCACCGTCCCCGTTCATCCCCTCGCCCAGCGGCCTGCCGTGCCGGCAGGCATTGCTGAGGAGTTCGGAAAGGATCAGTACGGCATCGTCGATGACCGATTCGGACACTCCGTTGATACGCAGTTGATCGCGCATCCGGTGCCTTGCTTCCCCCACGCCCGCAGGACCATGGGGTACGGCCATGCTCGACGACGCGGGCACCTCCCGTGCCACCACAAACGCCACCCCCGAGACCTCCTTTGCCCCACGCCACGGTGTGGATGCCCCAATGGACTGGACCGGAAACCGGCCAACGCCGGGATGGTGACGCACTCGTCACCATCGAATACGGACCGAACGCGCCGGTGCACTCCCTGTAACGGCGGTCAGCCCCGGCCCAGTTGGGACAGGACCTGCTTCGGGCGGTTGGTGATGATCGCGTCGACGCCGAGGCGGGCGCACAGTTCGACGTCAGCGGGCTCGTTCACGGTCCACACGTGGACCTGGTGCCCGGCCCGCTTGAGCTTGGCGACGTACCCGGGGTGGTTGCGTACGATCCGGATGCCCGGGCCCGCGATCCGCACGCCCTGGGGGAGCCGGCCGTCGCGGTGGCGGGGCGAGACGAACTGCATCAGATAGACGGTCGGCAGGGTCGGCGACGCGGCCCGCACGCGGTGCAGCGAGCGGGCCGAGAAGCTCATGACCCGGATGGGCGAAGGGCCCTCGGCGGGTGGCGCGTCGAGACCGAAGCGCTTGAGCAGATGCAGCAGCCGGTCCTCGACCTGGCCCGCCCAGCGGGTGGGGTGCTTGGTCTCGATGGCGAGCTGGACGTGCCGTCCGGAGGCATTGTTTTCGGCCACGAGCTCCAGGAGCCGCTCCAGCGTGAGCACCGAGGTGTCCGCCGGATCGGGCCCTTCTTCCCAGTCGGGCCCCTCGCCGTCGATGCCCCCGTCCGGGCCCTCCCCGCCGTACCTCCAGGAGCCGAAGTCGAGGGCGGCCAGGTCGGCGAGCTCCAGCGCGGAGACGGCGCCGCGGCCGTTGGAGGTGCGGTTCACCCGGCGGTCGTGGACACAGACGAGATGGCCGTCCGCGGTGAGCCGTACATCGCATTCGAGGGCGTCGGCGCCGTGCTCGACCGCCTTCTTGTACGCGGCCAGAGTGTGCTCCGGGGCGTCCTCGGAGGCTCCGCGGTGGGCGACGACCTGGATGTGGTGCTGTCGTGCGTGGGTCACCGCGTCATCGTGCCATCGCTCGCCGGCTGGGCCTTCCGGATGGGGTGGTTTCGCCCGCCGTGAACGCACAGCATCGGCTTATGGTGCCCTGACAGCCCATGGGAAAAGCTGACTACAGACAAAACTGAACCGATTTGATCGTTTGCTGCTCTCAGGCCGTGACCGAGTACGACAGCGTGGACCGAGGAGAAGAAGCTGTGAGCACCGAGAACGAGGGCACTGAGGTACCCCCGGCCCCGTCCGCACCTCCTGTGCCGGTGGACACTCCCGCTGCTTCCGCCCCCGACGCGCCGGAGCCGACGCCACCGGCTCCGCCGATGTCGGCGGCCCCTTCCGAGCGGTCGGGGCAGACCGCCCCGGCCGATCCTGCCGCCCCCGCCGCTCCCGCCTCCGCTTCCGCCGGAGGGGAGCCGCCCGCGGGACCGGCGCGAACCCCGGCACCCCCGGCGGCCACCCCGGCCCCCGCCCCGAGCGCCCCCGATCCGTACGCCCACACCGCCGCGCACCTGGGCGCGGGCCAGACCGCCGCCGGTCAGGCCCCCTCCGGGCACGCGTCTTCGGGGCACGCCCCCGCAGGGGCCTGGCCCCCGCCCCCGCCGCCGGCCGTGCCGACGTACGCGCAGGGTGGCGGCTGGGGGTCCGGCTGGGGCGCGTC
>NZ_AOPZ01000271.1 GCF_000414115.1 Streptomyces aurantiacus JA 4570 | reverse complement strand
AGCCCCCGGCAGGGCCCCCGGCCCGCACCACCATCGCCGCAGGCGCCCGCTCACACAGCCCCAGGCAGGGGCTGGCCTCCACGTCCACCCCCTCGGCGGAGCCGAACTCGGCCGGTTCACGCGCGCCCCGCACCGCGCACGCAAGATCCGTACACACCCGCACAACGGTCCGCGCCCGCGGCTTCAGCGAGAACATGGAGTAGAACGTGGCGACCCCGTACGCCTCGGCGGGCGGCACGGTGAGCCGCCGGCACAGGTAGTCGAGGGCCCCCTCGCTGATCCACCCCACGCGGTCGTTGAGCGCGTGCAACCCGGGCAGCAGCAGATCCCGCCGCTCCCGGGCGACCCGCCCACCCCGCGCCCACCGAAGATCCGCGTCGGAGCGGTCGTCCGCGCCTTCCCAGGCCGACTCGGGCGGCCCGAGAAGCGCGTCCACCGCGTCCCGTTCCTCGTCGGTCGGCTTGCTGTCGCCGAAGCGCAGGTCCACGGCCCGTCAACTCCCCACGGTCACTTGGGTCAGCTTCTCGATGCGGATCGCCGACGCCTTGAACTCGGCCGTCCCGGCGATCGGGCAATTCGCCTCGATCGTCAGCTGGTTGGTGTCCACCTCGTCGGGAAAGTGCATGGTCATGAAGGCGAGCCCGGGCCGCAGGCCGGGATCGACCCACACCGGCGCGACCACGGCACCGCGCCGCGACGACACCCGTACCTCCTCGCCGACCACGACCCCGTACCGCTCCGCGTCCTCGGGGCACAGCTCGACGTACTCGCCGCGCCGCAGCGGAGACGCGAAACTCCCGCTCTGCACACCGGTGTTGTACGAGTCAAGGCGCCGCCCCGTCGTCAGCCGCAGCGGGAACGACTCGTCGGTGAGGTCCACCGGCGGATCGTCCTCGACGAGCCCGAAGGGCGCGCGGCGGCCGCGCAGCGCCGGATCGGGCTCCCACAGGCGGCCGTGCAGGAAGCTGGAGGGGAGCTGTTCCAGGTCGGGGCACGGCCACTGGAGGCCGTGGTGCTCCTCCAGGCGGTCGTACGTCATGCCGAAGTGGTCCGGCGACAGGGCGCGCAGCTCGTTCCAGACGGTCTCCGCGTCGGCGAACTTCCAGTCGTGGCCGAGCCGGGCGGCGATCTCGCAGATGATGTCGATGTCCTCACGCGCCTCGCCGGGCGGCGCCAGGGCCGCCCGCACCCGCTGCACCCGCCGCTCGCTGTTGGTCGTGGTCCCGTCGGTCTCCGCCCACGCGGCCGTGGCGGGCAGCACCACGTCGGCCAGCTCGGCCGTCCGCGTCAGGAAGATGTCCTGGACCACCAGGTGGTCGAGCGCGGCCAGGCGCCGCATCGCCTGCTCGCTGTCGGCCTCCGACTGGGCCGGGTTCTCGCCGACGCAGTACACGGCCCGCAGCCCGCCGTGCTCCATGGCCTCGAACATGTCCGTGAGCGTCATGCCGTAGCGCGGCGGGATGACCGCGCCCCACGCGCGTTCGAACTTCTCCCGGTGCTCGTCGTCGAGGATGTCCTGGAAGCCGGGGAGCCGGTTGGGGATGGCGCCCATGTCGCCGCCGCCCTGCACGTTGTTCTGCCCGCGCAGCGGCTGCACGCCGGCGCCGTAGCGGCCCACGTGCCCGGTGAGCAGGGCCAGGTTGATCAGGGCGCGGACGTTGTCGGTGCCGTTGTGGTGCTCGGTGATGCCGAGTGTCCAGCACAACTGGGCGCGCTCGGCGGTGGCGTACGCGTGCGCCAGATCGCGGATCGCGGCGGCGGGCACGCCCGTCACCTTCTCGGCGAGGGTGAGGGTCCAGGGCTCCACCAGCGCGGCGTACTCGTCGAAGCCGGAGGTGGCGCGCTCGACGAACGCCGTGTTGTGCAGGCCCGCGTGGATGATCTCGCGGCCGACGGCGTGCGCGAGGGCGATGTCCGTGCCCACGTTCAGGCCGAGCCAGCTCTCCGCCCACTCGGCCGTCGAGGTGCGGCGCGGGTCGACGGCGTACATCCGCGCGCCGTTGCGGATGCCCTTCAGGACGTGCTGGAAGAAGATCGGGTGCGCGAAGCGGGCGTTGGAGCCCCACATCACGATGAGGTCCGTGTGCTCGACCTCCTCGTAGGAGGAGGTGCCGCCGCCGGAACCGAAGGCGGCCGAGAGGCCCGCGACGCTCGGCGCGTGGCAGGTGCGATTGCAGGAGTCGACGTTGTTGGTGCCCATCACCACCCGCGTGAACTTCTGCGCCACGTAGTTCATCTCGTTGGTGGCACGGGCGCAGGAGAGCATCGCGAAGGCGTCCGGGCCGTGGTCGGCGCGGGCGCGCCGGAAGCCGTCGGCGGCACGGGCCAGGGCCTCGTCCCAACTCGCCGCGCGCAGCGGCCCGTTGCGGCTGTCGCGTACGAGGGGGTGAGTGAGGCGGGTGTACGTCTTGGGGGCGCGGTCGCGCTTGCGGCCGCCCAGGGTGCGGTCCGGCTGGGTTCGGGTGCGGTCCGGCTTGGTCACGTGGGTGCGGTCTGGCTTGGTCACGCTACGGCGCTCCTCATGCCGTGGGCGAGCAGGTCCGAGAGGGCGTGCACGGTACGCAGGGTGGGCACGGGCACGCCGGTGATGTCCGCCAGTTCCACGACGGCGGCGAGCAGCACGTCGAGTTCGAGCGGCTTGCCGCGCTCCAGGTCCTGGAGCGTGGAGGTGCGGTGGTCGCCGACGCGCTCGGCGCCCGCGAGCCGCCGCTCGATGGAGATGTCCGGCTCGCAGCCGAGGGCGGCGGCGACGGCGAGGGTCTCGGCCATCATGATCTCGATGACGCGGCGGGTGCCGCCGTGCAGACACATCTCGCGCATCGTCGCGCGCACGAGCGCGCTGATCGGGTTGAAGGAGATGTTGCCGAGCAGCTTGATCCAGATGTCGCCGCGCACATCCGGCTCCACCGGGCACTTCAGGCCGCCCGCGCGCATCGCCTCGCTGAAGTCCCGACAGCGCGCCGAACGGCTGCGGTCCGGCTCGCCGACGGAGAAGCGGGTGCCTTCGAGGTGGCGTACGACGCCGGGTTCGGCGAGCTCGGTCGCCGCGTACACCACACAGCCGACCGCCCGCCGCGGCGCGAGCACCGCGCTGACCGACCCGCCGGGGTCCACGCTCTCCAGGCGGTGCCCGTCGTGCGGGCCGCCGTGCCGGTGGAAGTACCACCAGGGGATGCCGTTCTGGGCGGCGACCACCGCCGTGTCGTCCTTCAGGAGCGGCCCGATCAGCGGCCCGCACGCCGCGTACGAAGTGGCCTTCAGGCCGAGGAAGACGAAGTCGACGGGGCCGATGTCGGCCGGGTCGGCGGTGGCGTGGGCCCGCGCGGTGAAGTCGCCGCGCGGACTGAGGACGCGTACGCCGTGCTGCCGCATGGCCGCCAAGTGCGGGCCACGGGCGACGAGATGGACGTCGGCGCCCGCGCGGTGCAGCGCGGCTCCGACATAGGCACCGATGGCACCGGCGCCCAGGACTGCGACTTTCACGATGCGGCGCTCCGTTCGGTTGAGGGTTCCGACGGACCGGCAGCGCTCTCAGGCTGCGCTGGTCGCGGGTGGCAGGGAAGAAGCCACTCGCGGTAGATGGAATATTGTCTACAGTATGGAAGTTGGGGCAGCAAGGGTTCTTGCGAGACCCGCCCTGCCCCGGTTCGTGTGAGACCCGCCCTGTCCGCCCCCTTCCCAACCGCCTTCCGGATTCCTACCGTTCGGGATCATGAGGCCCCCCGTAGCGCCACCCGGCTGGAGCCGATGGCTCGTGCCGCCCGCCGCCCTGTCGGTGCATCTCTCGATCGGCCAGGCATACGCCTGGAGCGTCTTCAAGCCGCCCCTGGAGTCCGCGCTCGACCTCAGCGGCACCCAGAGCGCGCTGCCGTTCCAGCTGGGCATCGTCATGCTCGGTCTGTCCGCCGCGTTCGGCGGCACGTACGTGGAGCGCAACGGACCGCGCTGGGCGATGTCCGTCGCGCTCGTCTGTTTCTCCTCCGGTTTCCTGCTCGCCGCGCTCGGCGCCGCGACCCGCCAGTACTGGCTGATCGTCCTCGGCTACGGCTTCGTCGGCGGCATCGGACTCGGCATCGGCTACATCTCACCGGTCTCGACCCTGATCAAATGGTTCCCCGACCGCCCCGGCATGGCCACCGGCATCGCGATCATGGGCTTCGGCGGCGGCGCCCTGATCGCCTCGCCGTGGTCGGCGCGGATGCTGGACGCGTTCGGCGACGACTCCTCGGGCATCGCGCTCGCGTTCCTCGTCCACGGACTCACGTACGCCGTGTTCATGGCGCTCGGCGTGCTGCTCGTGCGGGTGCCGAGAACGGAGGGGGCGGTCGTCCCAGGCGCCCCGGCACGGCTGGACGGCCCGCAGGTCTCGGCCCGGCAAGCCGTGCGCACGCCGCAGTTCTGGTGTCTGTGGGTGGTCCTGTGCATGAACGTGACCGCGGGCATCGGCATCCTGGAGAAGGCCGCGCCGATGATCACCGACTTCTTCGCGGACACCTCCACACCGGTCTCGGCGTCCGCCGCCGCGGGCTTCGTCGCGCTGCTCTCGGCCGCGAACATGGCGGGCCGCATCGGCTGGTCGTCCGCGTCCGACCTGGTCGGCCGCAAGAACGTGTACCGCCTCTATCTGGGCGCGGGCGCGCTGATGTATCTGCTGATCGCCCGCTTCGGCGACGAGTCGAAGCCGCTGTTCGTCGTCTGCGCGCTGGTCATCCTCTCCTTCTACGGCGGCGGCTTCGCGACCGTCCCGGCCTACCTCAAGGATCTCTTCGGCACCTACCAGGTCGGCGCGATCCACGGCCGGCTGCTCACCGCCTGGTCGCTCGCCGGGGTCCTCGGGCCGCTGATCGTGAACTGGGTGGCCGACCGCCAGGAGGAGGCGGGCAAGCACGGCCCCGGCCTCTACGGAGCGTCCCTGACCATCATGATCGGCCTGCTCGTCGTCGGGTTCGTCGCCAATGAGCTGATACGTCCCGTCTCTGCCCGGCACCATGTCTCCGCCCCGAAGGAGCTCTCCGATGACGAAGCAGCCGACTCCGCCGACGCCGCGGACTCCTCCGGCGCTGGTGACGCCGAGCCCGCGGCCAAGTGACCCGGCCCCGCCGTGCCGCCGACCACTGATCATCGGGGCCTGGCTGTGGGTGGGCCTGCCCCTGGCCTACGGCCTGTACGAGCTCGTACACAAGGCCAAACAGCTCTTCACCGGGTGACACGATGTGGCGAAGCATCCAAAGCGGGCGCCCCTTTCCTGTCGCATTACCTCACCTGTTACCGGTGAGTCGCTGAGCAGACTGGACGGTCCCGCACTTTCCGCACCACCTTTTGCACCACGAGGGGACCCACCCATGCCCGGCTCACGCATCGCCGCCGTCGGCCACTACCAGCCCGCCAAGGTGCTCACCAACGAGGACCTGGCGGGCCTGGTCGACACCAGCGACGAGTGGATCCGCTCCCGGGTCGGCATCCGCACCCGCCACCTCGCGGGCCCCGGCGAGCCGGTCGACGAGCTCGCCGCGCACGCCGCCGCCAAGGCCCTCGCCTCCGCGGGGCGGCCGCCGTCCTCGGTCGACCTGGTCGTCGTCGCCACGTCCACGGCCATCGACCGCTCGCCGAACATGGCCGCGCGGGTCGCCGCCCGGCTCGGCCTCGGCTCGCCCGCCGCGATGGACGTCAACGTCGTCTGCGCGGGCTTCACGCACGCCCTCGCCACCGCCGACCACGCCGTCCGGGCCGGGGCGGCGAGCCGGGCCCTGGTCATCGGCGCCGACAAGATGTCCGACGTCACGGACTGGAACGATCGCTCTACTTGCGTGCTCGTCGGCGACGGGGCGGGCGCGGCGGTCGTCGAGGCGTGCGCGGAGGACGAGGAGGCCGGGATCGGTCCCGTGCTGTGGGGCTCGGTGCCGGAGATGGGGCACGCCGTCCGCATCGAGGGCACGCCGCCGCGGTTCGCGCAGGAGGGGCAGAGCGTCTACCGCTGGGCGACCACGCAGCTGCCGCCGCTGGCCCGCGCGACCTGCGAACGCGCCGGGCTCACCCCCGCCGACCTCGCCGCCGTCGTCCTCCATCAGGCCAACCTGCGCATCGTCGAGCCGCTGGCCGAGCGGATCGGCGCCGTGAACGCCGTCGTCGCCCGGGACGTCGTGGACTCCGGCAACACCTCGGCCGCGTCCGTGCCGCTGGCCCTGTCCAAGCTGGTGGAACGGGGCGAGATCTCCAAGGGCGACCCGGTGCTGCTGTTCGGCTTCGGGGGGAACCTGTCGTACGCGGGGCAGGTCGTGCGCTGCCCCTGAGCGCGACGCGTTCAACTCCCCCTGGCGCTGGCCCTTGTGCTCGGTAAACTGTAGACAAAAGCCAATTCATTTGGCTTGACGTAGTCCAGGAGGGGGCCGGGATGTTGTCCGCAGGACTGCCGCAGGGGACGGTGCCCAAGCTGGAGCGGCCGGGCCCGCTGCGCGAGCGGGTCTACGAGGCGCTGCTCGAACTCATCACCACGCGCGCCCTGCGCCCCGGCCAGCACCTCGTCGAGAGCGAACTGGCCGGGCATCTGGGCGTGTCCCGGCAGCCGGTGCGCGAGGCGCTGCAGCGGCTGAACACCGAGGGCTGGGTGGACCTGCGCCCCGCGCAGGGCGCGTTCGTGCACGAGCCGACGGAGGAGGAGGCCGACCAACTGCTCACCGTCCGCACCCTCCTGGAGGCCGAGGCCGCGCGGCTCGCCGCCGCCAACGCCGGATCGGCCGGGATCGCCGCCCTCGAAGAGCTGTGCACCAAGGGGGAGTCGGCCGTCGCGGACGGCGACGTGGACCTCGTCGTCGCCACCAACGCGGCGTTCCACACCAAGGTGATGGAGCTCGCCGGGAACGTCGTCCTCGCCGAGCTGGCCGGGCAGGTCGACCGGCGGGTCCGCTGGTACTACACGCCGGTGGCGCGGCAGCGGGGCATGCAGTCCTGGATCGAGCACCGTCGGCTCATCGCCGCGATCGCCGCCCGCGACGAGGCCCGCGCGACGGAGGTCATGCGGGCGCATACGGAGCACACGCGCAAGACGTACCACGAACGCGAGGCGGGCTGACTCTGCCGGGGGCGCCCGAAGGGGCTCCGCCCCCTGGA
>NZ_AOPZ01000270.1 GCF_000414115.1 Streptomyces aurantiacus JA 4570 | reverse complement strand
GGGGCGCGACGACCGGCGAAGGCGCCGACGCGCACGGCACCGGCGAACCCGCTCCCGCCCCCGCCGACGCCCGCCTCGCCGACGAACGCGCCACCACCGACGCCGTCAAGGCGCTGATCCGGCTGCGCGGCGAGGGCCGCAGTGGCGAGGCGCACGGCGTGCTCGTCGAGGCGGCGGGGTGGCCCGCGGCCCGGCTTCCGCTGTTCGCCGAGGAGTTGCACCACGCGGGCCTCGCGGCGGACTGGGCGACCCTGCTGTGGGAGGCCGCCTCGCTGCCGCCCGACCGGCTCGTCGCCGTCGCCGACGCGCTCGCCGGGTCGGGCCGCGCCGAGGACTGCCGCAAGCTGCTGCGCCAGGGCGTGGCCCGGCCCGCCCCGGAGATCGCCGAGTCCCTGATCGCGCTCGCCGACGCGGGCCGCGACCGCGAGGCCCGGGCGCTGCTCGACGCGTACGTCCGCGTGCGCAGCGCCGAGGACGTCGCGGCGTGCGCGCACACCGACCCGCCCCGGCTCATCCCGCTGCTCCTGGAGACCGCCAAGGCCGCCTCGGACGAACACCACTGGGACCTCGTGCACGCCCTGCGGGTCGCGGGCTTCACCACCTGAGAACGCGCCCGGCGGGTCCGGATCTCACCCGCTCGGGTGCGAAACATGATCGACTCCGCCGCGTTACGACGATGGTCTTGGCAAGGCCGCCGATGGGGCTTACGTTCGTCTGTCTACGCACGAAGTCTACGGGCGTAGAGGCTCTCTGACGTCCCGTCGAAGGAGCAGGCCATGGTCAACGTCGTACGCGCCGCACTGGTCCAGGCGACCTGGACCGGCGACACCGAATCCATGATCGCCAAGCATGAGGAACACGCTCGCGAGGCGGCCCGGCAGGGCGCCGAGGTCATCGGTTTCCAAGAGGTCTTCAACGCCCCCTACTTCTGCCAGGTCCAGGAGAAGGAGCACTACCGCTGGGCGGAGCCGGTCCCGGACGGGCCGACCGTGCGCCGCATGCGGGACCTCGCCCGCGAGACCGGCATGGTGATCGTCGTGCCCGTCTTCGAGGTCGAGCAGTCCGGCTTCTACTACAACACCGCCGCCGTCATCGACGCCGACGGCAGTTACCTCGGCAAGTACCGCAAGCACCACATTCCCCAAGTCAAGGGATTCTGGGAGAAGTTCTACTTCCGTCCGGGCAACATCGGCTGGCCCGTCTTCGACACCGCCGTCGGCCGCGTCGGCGTCTACATCTGCTACGACCGGCACTTCCCCGAGGGCTGGCGCCAGCTCGGCCTGAACGGCGCCCAGCTTGTCTACAACCCCTCGGCCACCTCCCGCGGCCTCTCCGCCCACCTGTGGCAACTGGAACAGCCCGCGGCCGCCGTCGCCAACGAGTACTTCATCGCGGCGATCAACCGCGTCGGCCAGGAGGAGTACGGCGACAACGACTTCTACGGCACGAGTTACTTCGTGGACCCGCGCGGGCAGTTCGTCGGCGAGACGGCGAGCGACAAGGCGGAGGAACTCGTCGTGCGCGACCTGGACTTCGACCTGATCGACGAGGTCCGTGAACAGTGGGCGTTCTACCGGGACCGCCGCCCGGACGCGTACGAAGGGCTGGTCAACCCGTGAAGGACCTCTGCACCCGGCACAAGGCCGTCCTGCCGGACTGGCTCGCGCTGTACTACGACGAGCCGCTCGAACTCACCCACGGCGAGGGCCGGCACGTCTGGGACGCCGCGGGCCGGCGCTATCTCGACTTCTTCGGCGGCATCCTCACCACCATGACCGCGCACGCGCTGCCCGACGTCACCAAGGCCGTCGCGGAGCAGGCGGGCCGGATCATCCACAGCTCGACGCTCTATCTGAACCGCCCGATGATCGACCTCGCCGAGCGCGTCGCCACCCTGTCCGGCATCCCGGACGCGCGCGTGTTCTTCACGACGTCGGGCACGGAGGCCAACGACGCGGCACTGCTCCTCGCCACCGCCCACCGCGGCTCGAACCAGATCCTGGCGATGCGCAACAGCTACCACGGCCGCTCGTTCAGCGCCGTCGGCATCACCGGCAACCAGAGCTGGTCGCCCACGAGCCTGTCGCCGTTGCAGACGCTGTACGTCCACGGGGGCGTCCGCACCCGCGGGCCGTACGCCGCCCTGAGCGACGCCGAGTTCACCGAGGCGTGCGTCGCGGACCTGCGGGACATGCTGGGCCAGACGCGCGGGGTGGCCGCGCTCATCGCCGAGCCGATCCAGGGCGTCGGCGGCTTCACCTCGCCGCCCGACGGCCTGTACGCCGCCTTCCGCGACGTCCTCGCCGAACACGGCATCCTGTGGATCGCCGACGAGGTCCAGACCGGCTGGGGCCGCACCGGCGACCACTTCTGGGGCTGGCAGGCGCACGCCGCGTCCGGCCCGCCGGATCTGCTCACGTTCGCCAAGGGCATCGGCAACGGCATGTCCATCGGCGGCGTCGTCGGCCGCGCCGAGATCATGAACTCCCTGGACGCCAACTCGATTTCGACGTTCGGCGGCTCGCCGGTGACGATGGCCGCGGGGCTCGCCAACCTCACGTACCTCCTGGAACACGATCTGCAGGGCAACGCCCGGCGCGTCGGCGGGCTGCTCATCGAGCGGCTGCGGGCCATCTGCGCGCACCTGCCGCTCGTACGCGAAGTGCGCGGGCGCGGCCTGATGATCGGCCTCGAACTCGTCAAGCCCGGCACCGACGAGGCGAACCCGCAGGCGGCCGCCGCCGTGCTCGAAGCGGCCCGTGAGGGCGGACTGCTCATCGGCAAGGGCGGCGGGCACAACACCAGCGTGCTGCGCGTCGCGCCGCCGCTCTCGCTGACGGTCGCGGAGGCGGAGGAAGGCGCCGCGATCCTCGAACACGCCCTGCAGGACGTCTAGTTCACCGCCGAAGGCACCGACGTGGCGACGTCCGCACGTACGTATCACGTAGGGAGCGCATCACCATGAGTACCCGCACCCTGATCCGCGGGGGCCTGGTCGTCACCGCCGCCGAGGAACTGCACGCCGACGTGCTGATCGAGGACGGCCGGATCGCGGCCCTCGCCGCGCGCGGCACCGAGGCCGCCGCGGCCTGGACCGCGGACCGCGTCATCGACGCGAGCGAGAAGTACGTCGTCCCGGGCGGCGTCGACGCGCACACGCACATGGAGTTCCCGTTCGGCGGGACCTTCTCGTCCGACGACTTCGAGACCGGCACCCGGGCGGCGGCCTGGGGCGGCACCACCACCATCGTCGACTTCGCCGTCCAGTCCGCCGGGCACTCCCTGCGCGCGGGCCTGGACGCCCACTACGCGAAGGCCGACGGGAAGTGCGCGATCGACTACGCCTTCCACATGATCGTCTCCGATGTGAACGACCGCACGCTCAAGGAGATGGACCTCCTCGTCGAGGAGGGCATCACCTCCTTCAAGCTCTTCATGGCGTATCCCGGCGTCTTCTACAGCGACGACGGGCAGATCCTGCGCGCCATGCAGCGCTCCTCGGCCAACGGCGGCCTGATCATGATGCACGCGGAGAACGGCATCGCCATCGACGTCCTGGTCGAGCAGGCCCTCAAGCGCGGCGAGACCGATCCGCGCTATCACGGCGAGGTCAGGAAGGCGCTGCTCGAAGCCGAGGCCACGCATCGCGCGATCCGGCTCGCCCAGGTCGCGGGCGCGCCGCTGTACGTCGTGCACGTCTCGGCGGAGGAAGCCGTCGCGGAGCTGGTGACCGCGCGGGACAAGGGTCTGCCCGTCTTCGGCGAGACCTGTCCGCAGTATCTGTTCCTGTCCACGGACAACCTCGCCGAGCCGGACTTCGAGGGCGCCAAGTACGTCTGCTCCACGCCGCTCAGGCCCCGCGAGCACCAGGCGGCGCTGTGGCGGGGCCTCAGGACCAACGACCTCCAGGTGGTCTCCACCGACCACTGCCCGTTCTGCTTCACCGGCCAGAAGGAGCTGGGCCGCGGCGACTTCTCGAAGATCCCCAACGGCCTTCCCGGCGTCGAGAACCGCATGGACCTGCTCCACCAGGCCGTCGTCGACGGACACATCAGCCGCCGCCGCTGGATCGAGATCGCCTGCGCCACCCCGGCCCGCATGTTCGGCCTCTACCCGAAGAAGGGCACCATCGCGCCCGGCGCCGACGCGGACGTCGTCGTCTACGACCCCGCCGCGACGCAGGTGATCTCCGCCGAGACCCACCACATGAACGTCGACTACTCGGCGTACGAAGGGAAGCGGGTCACCGGACGTGTCGAGACCGTACTCTCGCGCGGCGAACCGGTCATCGACAGCCGGGAGTTCACCGGCCACGCCGGACACGGCGTGTACACGCCCCGCGCGACCTGTCAGTACCTGGACTAGGAGGCTTCACGTGGATTTCGGACTCGTCCTGCAGACCGACCCGCCCGCGTCCGAAGTGGTCGGCCTGATGCGCCGCGCGGAGCGGAGCGGCTTCCGCTACGGCTGGACCTTCGACTCGTCGGTCCTGTGGCAGGAGCCGTTCGTGATCTACAGCCAGATCCTGGAGCACACCGAACAGCTCACCGTGGGGCCGATGGTGACCAACCCGGGCACCCGCACCTGGGAGGTCACCGCCTCCACCTTCGCGACGCTCAACGACATGTTCGGCAACCGCACCGTGTGCGGCATCGGCCGCGGCGACTCCGCGATGCGCGTCGCGGGCCGGAGCCCCAACACCCTCGCCCGGCTCGGCGAGTCGATCGACGTGATCCGCGACCTCGCCGAGGGCCGCGAGGCCGACATAGAGGGGCGGCGGCTGCGCATCCCGTGGGTGCGGGACGGCAGGCTGCCGGTGTGGATGGCGGCGTACGGCCCCAAGGCGCTCGCGCTCGCCGGGCAGAAGGCGGACGGGTTCATCCTCCAGCTCGCCGACCCCTATCTGACGGAGTGGATGGTCAAGGCGGTCCGCGACGCCGCCGCCGCGGCCGGACGCGACCCGGCGGACGTCAAGATCTGCGTGGCCGCGCCCGCGTACGTCAGCGCCGACCTGGACCACGCGCGCGAGCAGTGCCGCTGGTTCGGCGGCATGGTCGGCAACCACGTCGCCGACCTCGTCTCCAAGTACGGCGAGCACTCCTCGATGGTCCCGGAGGCGCTCACCGCGTACATCAAGGAACGCGAGGGCTACGACTACAGCCACCACGGCCGGACCGGGAACCCCGACACCGCCTTCGTGCCCGACGAGATCGTCGACCGGTTCTGCCTGCTCGGCCCGGCGGCCGCGCACATCGAGAAGCTGCAAGCCCTGAAGGACCTCGGCGTGGACCAGTTCGCGCTGTACGCCATGCACGACGCGCGAGAGGCCGTCATCGACGCGTACGGCGCGGAGGTCATCCCCGCCCTGACCGGCTCATGACCGGGCCATGACCGACACCGTGCCCCCGGGGCCGCCCGCCGCGCCCACCCAGCGGGCGGCCGACGACGGCCGCGTCGAGCTGATACCCGGCGCCTACCCGCACGACAGCCGCTTCGCCAACGACGACCTCAAGCCGATCCCGCTCGCCGAACGCCACTGGACCACCTACAACTTCGCCGCCCTGTGGGTCGGCATGGCCCACAACATCCCGTCCTGGACGCTCGCCTCCGGCCTGGTCGCGCTCGGCATGGACTGGAAGCAGGCCGTCCTCACGATCGCGCTCGCCAATGTGGTCGTGCTGCTCCCGATGCTGCTCACCGGGCACGCGGGCCCCAAATACGGCATACCCTTCCCGGTGCTCGCGCGCGCCTCCTTCGGGCTGCGCGGCGCGAACCTGCCCGCGCTGATCCGTGCCGCCGTCGCCTGCGGCTGGTTCGGCATCCAGACCTGGATCGGCGGTCAGGGCATCTTCGTCCTGCTGAACGAGGTATTCGGCGGCGCCTGGGCCGACGCCTCGGACATCGGCGGATACCCGTGGACCCTGTGGCTGTGCTTCGTGGCCTTCTGGGGCCTCCAACTGGCCATCATCCACCGGGGTATGGAGACGCTGCGCCGCTTCGAGAACTGGGCGGCGCCGTTCGTGCTCGTCGGCGCCGTCGTACTGCTCGTATGGATCTCCGACAAGGCGGGCGGCCTCGGCCCGCTGCTCGACCAGCCGTCCGAGCTGGGCTGGGGCGCCGACTTCTGGCCGGTCTTCTTCCCGGCCCTCATGGGCATGATCGGCTTCTGGTCCACGCTGTCCCTGAACATCCCGGACTTCACCCGCTTCGGCAAGGGCCAGCGGGCGCAGGTGTGGGGCCAGACCCTGGGCCTGCCCACCACGATGACGGCCTTCGCGCTGCTCTCCGTCCTCGTCACCTCCGGCTCGCAGGCGGTGTACGGGGAGCCCGTCTGGGAGCCGGTGGAGCTCGCCGCCAAGGCGGACAACGTCTTCGGGCTGCTGTTCGCGCTGGTGACGGTGCTCGTCGCCACGGTGTCCGTGAACATCGCGGCGAACGTCGTCTCGCCCGCGTACGACCTCGCGAACCTCGCGCCCAAGCTCATCAACTTCCGTACGGGCGCGCTGATCACCGGAGTCGTCGGCGTCCTGATCTTCCCCTGGAAGCTGATCGAGACGCCCGAGCTGTACATCTTCGTCTGGCTCGGCGTCGTCGGCGGGCTGCTCGGCACCGTCGCCGGGATCCTTGTCGCCGACTACTGGGTGGTGCGGCGCACCGCCCTCGACCTGGCCGACCTCTACCGGCCCGAGGGACGCTACTGGTACACGGGCGGCTGGAACTGGCGGGCCGTGGCGGCCTTCGCGGTGGGCGGCGTGCTCGCCGTCGGCGGCTCGCACTCGGACCCGGGGGAGGGGCCGTTCCCCCGGGACGGCCTGATCCCCTTCCTGGAGCCGCTCGCGGACTACGGCTGGGCCGTGGGGCTCGGGGCCGCGTTCGTGGTGTATCTGGGGCTGATGTGGTCGCGCAGGGAGCAGCGGCCGTGAGGTCGGAGCGGCCGCGAAGGCGGCGGCGGCTCAGCTCGGGCGCGTCGCCGTCACCAGCCACACCCGCGCCTTCATCCGCACCCCGCGCCCGCCCGCGTGGGGCGTGAGCGTGTCCTCCATGGCCTTGCGGGTGACCCTCGGCACGGAGGCGTCCGGGGTGCGGGAGAGCAGGAAGTCGACGGCGTCCGCCGGGTCCTTGCCCCAGTACGTCTCGATGGTCAGGGCCGTCACGTCCACGTCCGTGTAGGCGGCGAGGGCGGCGCGGACGCGGCGGGGGTCGCTGAGGGAGGCCATCGCGGCGCGGGCGTCGGCGGACTCGGGGGACGCGGCGGCGCCCTGCTCACCGAGGAGCTTCGCCAGCATGCCGAGCGCCCGGGACTCCTCGATGTCGGGGCTCGCGGGCTGCGGGCAGGCGAACACCAGGCGCCCGCCGGGGCGCAGCGCGCGGGCCACATTCCCGAACGCCGCCGCGTGGTCGGCGAAGAACATCACGCCGCCCCGGCTGATCGCCACGTCGTAGCCGCCCGCGGGGAAGCGGTGCGTCTGGGCGTCGCCCAGTTCGTACGAGACGTTCGCGACGCCCTCGGCCGCGGTGCGGGCGCGGGCCCGGTCCAGGAGCGGCGCGGAGATGTCCACGCCGACCGCGCGACCACGGCCGGCGAGCCGGGCCGCGATCCGCGTGACCGTGCCCGCGCCGCAGCCGATGTCCAGGACGCGGTCCCCGTCACCTATGGCCGCCGCCGCGAACAGATGGTCGTCGAGGTCGCCGCTCATGGCGTCGTAGCGGTCCTGCTGCGCGGCCCAGTGCCGGCCGACGGGGCCGTTCCAGATGGCTTCCTGGCGGGCGTTGGGGTGGTCGGCGGGCCGGGCCTGGGGGGCGGCGTGCGTGGTCATGGCGGCTCCTTCGCCGTCGGGCGTCGTCGGGGACGCCGTGATCGTGGGTCCGATGGTGGCCGCGCGGGGGCCCGGCGGTCGTCGTACCGCCGGAGGCAGTCGTGGCTACCGCCCCGGGGCCGGACGGCCGCCGCGCTACTACCGGGGGAGTAGCGCGGGAACGGTCCGTACGACGGACGCCGCCGCCCGGACCGGCGCTTAGGGTGCGGGCATGCAGGGGGAACGTGGGACCAAGCGCGATGCCGCCGGACGGCGACCGGTGTTCGACTGCTACGACCACGGGGACGACCCGAGGACGCGGCTCGTGATCGCCGCGCTGGCCGCCGTCGTCGCCGTCGTCGTGATGCTCGCGACGGCGTACGAGGGCGGGGCCGACGCCCTCGACTACGCCCTGATCGCCGTCGGCTCCCTCTCCCTCGCCGCCTACCACAGCGCGCCCCGCGTCTCCCTCGCCGTCAGCACGGCCGCCATGGCCGCCTTCGTGCTGCACGCCGAGCCGACCACGGCGGCGGCGTTCCCCGTGCTCGGCGCGGTGCACGTCGCCGCCCACGGTCGGCAACGGCTCCTCGGCGCGGGCCTGGGACTCGCCTTCCTCGCCGCCTTCTTCGCCGCCGACCCCGGCGGGGACGGCGCCGTCGAGCGGACCCTGCTGCTCACCGGGTGGTTCGTGTGCGCCGCCGCCATGGGCGTCGCGGGCAGGACCTGGCAGGCGTATCTGCGCCAGACCGAGGAGCGCGCTCTGGAGGCCGAGCGGACCCGCGAGGAGGCGGCGCTGCGCCGGGCCGGTGAGGAGCGCCTGCGCATCGCCCGCGAACTGCACGACTCGCTGACCCACAGCATCTCCATCGTCAAGCTGCAGGCCGGTGTCGCCGTGCACTTGGCGCGCAAGCGCGGCGAGGAGGTGCCGCCCGCGCTGCTCGCCATCCAGGAGGCCGGCGGCGAGGCCATGCGGGAACTGCGCGCCACCCTGGAGGTGTTGCGCACCGACGCGCCCACGGGCAGCCCGGCCCTGCTCGTCGAGCGCGCCCGGTCGGCCGGGCTGCCCGTGGAGCTGACGGTCACCGGACGGGAGCGGGCGCTGCCGTCGGACCTGGAGCTCGGGGTCTACCGCATCGTCCAGGAGAGCCTCACCAACGCCGCCCGGCACGCGGCGGGCGCGGCGTCCGTCGGCGTCCATCTCGACTACGGGGAGCGGCAGGTGGTGGTGCGGGTGGACGACGACGGGGCCGCGCGCCCGGGGCGGCCGGTCGCGCCCGGCACCGGCCTCACCGGGATGCGCGAGCGGGTCGAGGCGCTCGGGGGCGCGCTGCGGGCGGGGGCGCGGGACGAGGGCGGGTTCTCGGTGCGGGCCGAGCTGCCGTTGGAGTCGCCGGCGTGATCCGGGTGGTGCTGGTCGACGATCAGGCCCTGATGCGGGCCGGGTTCCGGGCGCTGCTCGACGCCGAGGACGGCATCGAGGTGGTGGGGGAGGCCGCGGACGGGGAGCAGGGGGTGGCGCTGGTGCGGGAGCGCGTGCCCGACATCGCGCTCGTCGACGTGCAGATGCCGGTGCTCTCGGGCATCGAGGCCACGCGCCGCATCGCCGCCGACCCGTGCCTCGCGGCCGTGCGCGTCGTCATCCTCACCAACTACGGCCTGGACAGTTACGTCTTCGAGGCGCTGCGCGCCGGGGCCAGCGGCTTCCTGCTCAAGGACACCGAGCCCGCCGACCTGTTGCAGGCCATCGAGGTCGTCGCCCGCGGGGACGCGCTGCTCTCGCCCTCCGTGACCCGCCGCCTCATCGGCGAGTTCGTCGCCCGGCCCCCGGACCGCGCGACGCCGCCCGGCATGGAGGGCCTCACGCCCCGCGAACGCGAGGTGACGGCCCTCGCGGCCCGCGGCCTGACCAACGAGGAGATCGCGGCGCACATGGTCATCAGCCCCTTCACGGCTAAGACCCATGTGAGCCGCGCGATGACCAAGCTGGGTGCGCGTGACCGGGCTCAACTGGTGGTGTTCGCCTATGAGTCGGGGCTTGTGCGAGTGCGGGGCTCCTCGTGACGCGCGGTGGTCGCCCAGGTGGTCTGGGCGGGCCTTCTCGCCGGGGCTCGCCTGGACCCCGGGCTGGGTGGGCGTTGATCGCCGCTTCGCGGCTC
>NZ_AOPZ01000269.1 GCF_000414115.1 Streptomyces aurantiacus JA 4570 | reverse complement strand
ACCCGGGGCACCAGGAGCACCCGGAGGCTTCACCCCGCCGCCCAAGCTCGGGTCGGCCAGCATCGTCGCCGCATGGTGGACACCGCCGGGAGGCGTGCCCGGAGCACCGGGGGCACCCGGAGGCTGCGGAGCACCAGGAGCACCGGGCGCCCCAGGAACGCCCGGAGCCGCAGGCGCGCCAGGCGCGCCACCGCCGGGCGGCGGAGGCGTGGCGCCCGCGCCGGGAGCCTGCCCCTCCGGGCCGAGCGGCGACATCAGCTGCGTCGGTACGTACCCGCCCGCGGGCGCGCCGGGGGCGCCGGAAGCGTCGGGCCCCTGCGGGTACCCGTACGTGGACGGGGCGCCCGGACCGGCGGGCGGCGGGGACGCGTAGGAGCCGCCGCCGGACGAACCGGCGGGAGGCGGTGTGTTCGGGCCGGCGGCCGGACCGCCCGACGTCTGCGGCAGCTCGGAGCCGCCCGCCGCGTACCCGTCGGGCAGCGGGGGCAGCCCGGGACCACCGGCCGGAGGCGGAGTGTCGGCGACGCCGGAACCCCCGGGCGGCGGAGGCAGGTGGGCACCGCCGACTGCCGAACCGGCGGGCGGCGGCGGCAAGTTCGGGCCACCGACCGGAGCACCCGAAGGCGGCGGCAGGGCGGGGCCGCCCACCCCCGAACCGGCGGGCGGCGGAGGCAGGTTCGGGCCACCGACCGGGGCGCCGGAGGGCGGCGGCATGCTCGGGCCACCCGCCGGAGCGCCGGAGGGCGGTGGCAGGTGGGGGTCCGGCGCGCCCGCCTGCGGGTCGTCGACGGCGGGCGCGAGGGCCGTCTTCGGGAGCTGGCTGCCGCCCGACATCAGCGCGGTCTTGGCCTCCGGCGACACCGCGGGCGGCGCCTCGTCGGCGCTCTCGCGGCCGGGGGCGACCAGCGGCGGCGAGAACACCGTCGCGGGCAGCGGCACCGCGACGTCCTCGTCGTCGGCGCCCGTGTTCGTGTCCGTACCGGCCCACGGCGTCGCGGACGCGGGCACGCCCGCCCCTGCACCGCCGTCACCCGCACCGGAGTCGTGCCCACCACCGGGCCCACCGGCCGACGGCCACGGCGTACCACCACCGGGCGCGGCGGGAGCAGCTGGCACTCCCTGAGCGGACGGGGTTCCGGGAGCACCCGGCCCCGCGGCGGGCTCGGCCCCCGAGGCCGCAGCGACGGCACCAGCACCGACCCCGCCGCCGGCGTCCACACCGTCCCCGCCCTGGGCCGAGCGGCCAGAACGATCCGGGATCCCCAGCTTGTCCGCCGCCTCCTGCAGCCACTCGGGCGGGCTCAGCAGGAACGACGTCTGGTTCAGGTCCATGCGCTGGGGCGCGGCGGGCGCCGGTTCGGGTGCCGCCTCGGGCACCCCGTACTCCTCCTCGTACCGCCGGATCACCTCGCCGACCGGCAGCGCGGGCCACAGCGTCGCCTCGCCGCTGTCCCGGGCGATGACGAGCCGCTGGTGGCCGCCGTCCGAGCGGGGGCCGCCGTCGCGGTCCTCCGCCCACACCACGAAGCCCAGCTCGAACTCCCGCACCCGCACCTCGCGGTGTCCGGGTCCGGGCACGTCGCCGTTGATCCATTCCTCGGCGCGCTCCTGCGCCTGCGCGAAGGTCACCATCGGATCGCTCACTCCCCCACCGGGACGGCGCGCGCGAAGCCGCCGTCCACCATCAGGTTCGCCACGGTCTCCAGCTCCGGCGGATTGCCCGCGAGCCGGGAGAGGAAGGCGTCGAAGTCGTCGCCGCACGGCAGCAGCAGCCGCTGTACGCGCTCGGCCGGCGCCCAGGAAGGGTCCACGTCCCGCGCGTCGTCGTACGCGCAGAACCACACCGAGCCGATCCGGTCGCCCTTGACCTTCACGGCGAGCAGACCGCCCTGCACGAAGCCCACCGCGAGGAAGTCCTTGGTGAGGTGGTCGCGCAGGCACTTGTTGACGTACACGAGGTCGTTGACGGCCGCTTCGTCGCGGACCGTGAAGAACGGCTGGTCGATGAGGAGACCGAGCTCCGCGTCGAGGGCCGTGCCGACCGGGGCGCAGCCGCCCGCCGCCTTGAGGAAGGAGCGGTAGGCGCCGGGCAGCCGGTAGCCGAGGTCCTCCTCGACGCCCGCGATCTGCCCCTCGGTGACGGCCACCGAGGTCTTCGGCAGGGCCAGGTGCGCGGGGCGCGTCTCCTGCAGCGGGCGGGTGCCGCGCTTGTTGTGGTCGACGGGCGACGTCGCGATGCCGCCGTGGTGCCGAAGGAGGGCCTTGACCTCGACGGGGACCAGGTCGAGGCGGCGGCTGTTCGGTACGTGGTGCCAGGTCCAGCCGTGCGGGGTGGCCACCGCGGGGATCGTGTCCCACAGCTCGTGGCCGGTGGCCGCGAGGGCCGCGTTCGCCGAGACGTAGTCCGTGAGGCGCAGCTCGTCCACGCCGAAGCCCTCGGGCGGCTCGGCGATCTCGGCGGCGGCGCGCGCGTACGGCGAGAAGTCCGGGTAGCCGTCGCCGTCCACCCGCACGCCTCTGGGGTGGCGGGCGGCGCGGACCGGATCCGGGAAGTGCACGACCTGCCCGGCATAGGCCGCGTTCGGTGGGGCGGCTTGCTCCCCGAGCCGACCTGTCGTCATGGCGGTTGCCCCCTGCGGCACTGTGAGATTCACGGACAGCGACAGCCTATGCGTAAGGACGACACGGGTCACCGGGCCTCCGGTTCCGTGACCACCCGCCACGGGCCCGTCACCCAGAGGCGAAACCCAGGCGTGTCGCAGAGCCCCAGCTTCCGCACCGCGCGCCCCATTTGGCAGTCTGTTCCCGCAACGCGGGGGCGTGGCACCAGCGGCTGACACCGCGGGCACGGGGAGGGAAACACCACATGCACACGGCACCAACCGGCATGGCCGGCCCGGCCGGCACACCCGCCACCGGCCACGGCAGCACCCGCACGACAGCCGGTCCGACCACCGGCTCAGCCACTGGCCCGGGTTCCGGTCCGCGGACAGGCCGCACCGCCACCGCCGAGTCCGGCGACCCCCGGGTCGGCTGGAGCAGCACACCCGCCGACGCCCCCGTCCTGCGCCACCGGCGCGACGGCATCCTGCCCACCGTGGCGGCCGCCCTCTCGGTCCGCGGCACCACCCTGACCAGCACCCCGAGGCGCGGCGAGGATCCCCCGGATCTGCACCCACTCGTACAGGACTTCCTCGACACCCTCACCAGCGGCCAGCGCGAACGCTTCACCGGGCGCTGCGCGGAGGCCGTCCTCATCTCCCGGCACCTGGCGGCGGCGGACGCGAACCGCTCCAAGAGGGCCTCGCGCAAACCCATGACCAACGGCGAGGCCCGCAAGGCCCTCAAGCACGCCAAGCTCACCACCCGCCGCATCCGCGAGGACGGCGACCCCCTGCACGGCGCGTTCGCCCGCCCGTGCCGCTCGTGCACCGCCCTCACCGCGCACTTCGGCGTCCGCGTCGTCGATCCGACCGCGCCCGACGCGTGACGCGGGCCGCCCACGCCCTGACGACCCCCGGCGCCGCACGCGCCGGCCGCCGCCATCCGCACCCGCACCACGAGGGCCGAGCCATACACACCGAGAACTCCACCCGCTTCCCCGTGCCCGTCGACGCCGCCCTGCGCGGCGCCGGCTGGCGGCCGGGCCGCTGGGACATCAAGCAGGCCGAGATCTGGGCCGACGTCCTGCGCCGCCACACCTCGCCCGCGGGCCACCAGCACGCCGTGTTCCCGGCCGCCGTGGAGGCCTGGGCGGAGTTCGGCGGGCTGCACATCACGCCGCAGGGGCCGGGCCGCCAGATCGCCCCTGCGACCCTGCACCTCGATCCGATGTACGGCCTGCACATGGCCCGCACCCTCGGCGACCTGGGGCGCGCGCTCGGCACCGAGGTGTGTCCGCTCGGCGAGGAGACGGAGACGCAGGCGCTGCTCGCCATGGACAGGGAGGGCCGGGTCTACAGCCTCGACCACAGCGGCGACTGGTATCTGGGCCAGCATCTCGACCAGGCCCTCACCACGCTGGTCGCGGGAACTCAGCCGGTGCGGCTGACGGCGGGCTGAGCCCGGCCACGGGCCCGTACGAAGTCGGCCATGTCCCCCTATACGGACTCGGCCACGTCCCCTATGAGGAAGATCACTGACCGGCGGCCGCCGGGAGCACCGCCGACACCCTGAAGCCGCCCGCGTCCGTCGGGCCGGAGACGAACACCCCGCCCAGCGCGGTCACCCGCTCCTTCATGCCGACCAGGCCGTTGCCCCCGCTGGGCAGGCCCGCGTCGGCGCCGCCCGCCTCCGGGGGCGGGCCGTTCTCGACCTGCATGGCGATCTCGGCGGCGCGGTGCGCCAGCCGGACGTAGGTCTTCGCGCCCGCGGCGTGCTTGTGGACGTTGGTGAGGGCCTCCTGCACCACGCGGTACGCGGTCTCCTCCACGTCGGCCGCGTACGCCCGGGTCTCGCCCTCCACGGACAGGTCCACGGCCATGCCCGCGGCCCGCGACTGGTCGACCAGTTCGTCCAGCTCGGCCAGGCAGGGGCCGTCCGTGAGGTCGGGGGGACCAGGCTCGGCAGCGGGCTCCGCGCGCGACGCGGCCCGGTCGGCGGCCTCGCCGACGGCGGCCAGCGGCACCGGGGCGGGCGCGGGGGCGGGCTTCGGCGGGGCCTCGTCGGCCCGCAGCACGCCGAGCATCTGGCGCAGCTCGGTCAGGGCCTGGCGGCCCATGTCGCCGACCAGGGCGGCGTTCTTCACGGCCTTCTCCGGGTCCTTGCGGGCCACGGCCTGCAGCGCCGCCGCGTGCACGACCATCAGGCTCACGCGGTGCGCCACCACGTCGTGCATGTCGCGGGCGATGCGGGTGCGCTCCTCGCCGCGGGCCCACTCCGCGCGCTCCTCGGCACGCTCGGCGAGCAGTTGGAGCTCGCGTTCCAGGCTGTCGGCGCGCTCGCGCAGCGACTCCATCAGGCGGCGCCGCTGGCCCACGTACAGACCGAGGAGGACCGGTGGGGCGGTGACGCCGAGGGAGGTGGTGATGGCGATGAACGGTATGAACCCCTCGCCTATCGTCAGGTCGCCGTTGGCCATGTCCTGGTTGGCGCGGACCAGCGTGACGATCAGCGTGCCCGCGAGGGACATCCCGGCGAGGGCGCCGATGATGCGGCGCGGCAGCTCGGAGGCCGCGAGGGTGTAGAGGCCGACGATGGCCATCAGGACGCCCATGCGGGCGGGCGTGATCGCGACGGAGATCAGCACGACCGCGATCGGCCAGCGGCGCCGCAGCACGAGGGCGGACCCGGCGAGGACCCCGAAGGCCACGCCCACCGCGGCCGGTATCCCGGCGTCGTCGGCGAACTCGACGCCCTCCGCCCCGCACTCGGCCGCCGACGCCAGCGCGAGGCCGACGTCCAGGACGGCACTGCGCCGCCGCTCCCACCACCACGGCCCGGTCCTGGCCGCCGTGTCACTGTCCCCCGTCGTGGTCATGCCTTCCAGCGTACGGGCGGCGGCGCTCCCGTATCCGGTGAGTTTCCGGCTCGGCGATCCCGGGCAGGGCGGGGGCCCCGGCCCCACTCGTACCGTCGCGTCGGAGGCGGACCGTACGGCATAGTGTTAGCCGCACGCCGAGCCGGTGATCCACCGGGCCCGGTGCGCGGCCCTTCCCGGGTCGTCTAATGGCAGGACAAATGGTTTTGGTCCATTGAATGAGGGTTCGATTCCTTCCCCGGGAGCCGTTCGGGCCCCGACCTCCGCGGTCGGGGCCCGCTTCGCATTGCGGGGTCGCCCCCGGGCCATGCGTCCGCCCCACTACGCCCCGGTATCCTGCGGATGTCCACACCCCAAGCATCCGAAGCCGAAGGGCACCCCCGTGAGCGCCAATTGCCCGGCAGCCGTCGTCGTCCTCGCAGCGGGTGAGGGCACCCGTATGAAGTCGGCCATGCCGAAGGTCCTGCACGAGATCTGCGGCCGTTCCCTCGTCGGGCACGTCCTCGTCGCCGCCCGCGAGCTGGCGCCGCAGCGGCTCGTCGCCGTCGTCGGGCACGAGAGCGAGCGCGTGAGCGCGCACCTCGCCGCGATCGACCCCGAGGTCCGCACCGCCTACCAGGCCCAGCAGAACGGCACGGGCCACGCCGTCCGGATGGGCCTGGAGGAGCTCGGCGGCGTCGTCGAGGGCACGGTCGTCGTGGTCTGCGGCGACACCCCGCTGCTCACCGGCGCGACGCTGGCCCGCCTGGCCGGCACGCACTCCGCCGACGGCAACGCGGTGACCGTCCTGACCGCCGAGGTCCCCGACGCGACGGGCTACGGCCGCATCGTGCGCGACGGCGCGTCCGGCGCCGTGACCGCGATCGTCGAGCACAAGGACGCCACCGACTCGCAGCGCGCCATCCGTGAGATCAACTCCGGTGTCTTCGCCTTCGACGGGCAGCTCCTCAGCGAGGCACTCGGCAAGGTCCGCACGGACAACAGCCAGGGCGAGGAGTATCTGACGGACGTCCTCGGCATCCTGCGCGAGGCCGGGCACCGCGTCGGCGCCTGTGTCGCCGGCGACCACCGCGAGATCGCCGGCATCAACAACCGCGTCCAACTCGCCGACGCCCGCCGGGTCCTGAACGACCGGCTGCTCACCGAGGCGATGCTCGCCGGCGTCACCGTCGTCGACCCCTCCTCCACCTGGATCGACGCCACGGTCACCGTGGAGCGCGACGCCGTGGTGCACCCGGGCACCCAGCTCCAGGGCGGCACGCACCTGGGCGAGGGCTGCGAGGTCGGCCCGAACACGCGCCTGAAGGACACCACGGTGGGCGCGGGCGCGCGCGTCGACAACACGGTCGCGGACGGCGCCGAGGTCGGAGAGCGGGCGAGCGTCGGCCCGTTCGCGTATCTGCGGCCGGGCACCCGGCTCGGCGTGAAGGCCAAGGCGGGTACGTACGTGGAGATGAAGAACGCGACGATCGGCGAGGGCACCAAGGTCCCGCACCTGAGCTACGTGGGCGACGCGACGATCGGCGAGTACTCCAACATCGGCGCCGCGAGCGTGTTCGTGAACTACGACGGCGAGGCCAAGCACCACACCACGGTGGGCTCGCACTGCAAGACCGGTTCGGACAACATGTTTGTGGCTCCTGTCACGATTGGCGACGGCGCCTACACCGCCGCCGGCTCCGTGATCACCAAGGACGTCCCGGCCGGTTCACTGGCCGTCGCCCGGGGCCAGCAGCGGAATATCGAGGGCTGGGTGGCCCGCAAGCGCCCGGGAAGCGCCGCCGCGAAGGCCGCGGAGGCCGCCTCCCGCGCACCCGAGACTCCGGCCGGCGAAAGCTGACCGGAAACAGGTGCGCCTGACACCGCGTACCGTGATAGGTGCACGAAACCTGATAGGTGCATGAAATTTCCGGCTGGTTCGCGCGACCTCGCGGCCAGGGAACACGTCTGAGGAGACTGTGCTGTGAGCGGGATCAAGACGACCGGCGAGAAGAAGATGATGTTCTTCTCCGGCCGCGCCCACCCCGAGCTGGCCGAGGAGGTCGCACATCAGCTGGGCATCGGTGTCGTACCGACGAAGGCCTTCGACTTCGCCAACGGCGAGATCTATGTGCGCTATCAGGAGTCGGCGCGCGGCGCGGACTGCTTCCTGATCCAGAGCCACACGGCTCCCATCAATAAGTGGATCATGGAACAGCTGATCATGATCGACGCTCTGAAGCGGGCCTCCGCGCGGAGCATCACCGTGATCGTGCCGTTCTACGGCTACGCCCGCCAGGACAAGAAGCACCGCGGCCGCGAGCCCATCTCGGCCCGTCTGATCGCGGACCTCCTGGGGGCCGCGGGCGCCGACCGCATCGTCTCGGTCGACCTGCACACCGACCAGATCGTCGGCTTCTTCGACGGCCCCGTCGACCACCTCTTCGCGCTGCCGATCCTCGCGGACTACGTGGGCGCGAAGGTCGACAAGGACAAGCTGACGGTCGTCTCGCCGGACGCAGGGCGCGTGCGCGTCGCCGACCGCTGGTGCGACCGCCTGGGCGCCCCGCTGGCGATCGTGCACA
Organism: Streptomyces aurantiacus JA 4570; assembly: GCF_000414115.1. Classification (GTDB taxonomy): domain Bacteria; phylum Actinomycetota; class Actinomycetes; order Streptomycetales; family Streptomycetaceae; genus Streptomyces; species Streptomyces aurantiacus_A. The sequence goes on along the minus strand of NZ_AOPZ01000269.1, from coordinate 2,508 downwards.
AGCGCCGCGACAAGGACGTCGCCAACCAGGTCACCGTGCACGAGGTGGTCGGCAACGTCGAGGGCCGCGTCTGCGTCCTCGTCGACGACATGATCGACACCGGTGGCACCATCTGCGCCGCCGCCGACGCGCTGTTCGCGCACGGTGCCGAGGACGTCATCGTGACGGCCACGCACGGCGTGCTCTCCGGCCCGGCCGCCGACCGTCTGAAGAACTCCAAGGTCAGCGAGTTCGTCTTCACCAACACGCTGCCCACGCCGAACGAGCTGGAGCTCGACAAGATCACGGTCCTGTCGATCGCCCCGACGATCGCCAACGCGGTCCGGGAGATCTTCGAGGACGGCTCCGTGACCAGCCTGTTCGAGGAGCAGAGCGGCCCCGCGTAGCCGTTCCGCCCGGCGACGCCCGGGCACCCCGCAAGATCCTTTTGGGTGCGGCCTCCGCTCCGAGTAGACTGTCGAAGTTGCTCGGCGAGGGAGGCCGCACTCGCGTTTCGTCACGTTTCCGACGTGTCGTACGAACGCAGTGTGCGGCGGTCCGTTATCGACGCGCTCTTCGTAGCAGGCCAGTCGTGGCCGGGTGACGCATCTGTTCACCTTTTCTACGAGGAGTGCACCATGTCTGAGGTCAAGCTCAGCGCCGAGACCCGTACCGAGTTCGGCAAGGGCGCCGCCCGCCGCATCCGCCGCGAGGACAAGGTCCCCGGCGTCCTGTACGGCCACGGCACCGACCCGGTCCACATCGCCCTGCCCGGCCACGACCTGCTCATGGCCCTGCGCACGCCGAACGTCCTCATCTCCCTGGACATCGACGGCACGACCCAGCTCGCCATCCCGAAGGCCGTGCAGCGCGACGTGCTGCGCCAGGGCATCCTGACCCACGTCGACCTGCTCCTCGTGAAGCGCGGCGAGAAGGTCAACGTGGACATCTACGTCCACACCGAGGGCGAGCTCGCCCCGGGCGCCAACCTCCTGGAGCACGTCCTCAACGCGCTTCCGGTCGAGGCCGAGGCCACCCACATCCCCGAGTCCGTCACGGTCTCCATCGAGGGCCTGACCGCCGGCGACTCCGTCCTCGCCAAGGACGTCCCGCTGCCGGCCGGCACCAAGCTGGCCGTCGAGGACGACACCGTCGTCCTGCAGGTCCTGGCCGCGCAGGCCGAGGAAGCCCCCGCCGAGGGCGAGGGCGACGAGGCCGCCGAGGCCTGATCCTCGCGGTTCGCAGCTCGCAGTTCCGACCGCCGCTCAGCGCCCAGGCGCTGGGCGGCGGTTGAGCTATGTATGAAGGAACCACGCGCGCCATGAAGGAGACACGCAGATGACGACGGACCCCAGCGCCCCCTGGCTGATCGTGGGTCTCGGCAACCCCGGCCCCGGCTACGCCATGAACCGGCACAACGTGGGCTTCATGGTCGCCGACCTGCTCGCCGACCGGATCGGCGGCAGCTTCAAGCGGGCCGCCAAGGCGCAGGCGCAGGTCCTGGAGGGCCGCATCGGCCCCATGGGCCCCGGCAGCCGCCGCGTCGTCCTCGCCAAGCCCACGTCGTACATGAACCTGTCGGGCGGACCCGTCACCGCGCTGCGCGACTTCTACAAGGTCCCGACGGCGAACATCGTCGCCGTCCACGACGAGCTGGACATCGACTACGGCATGCTGCGCCTGAAGCTGGGCGGCGGCGACAACGGCCACAACGGCCTGAAGTCCATGACCAAGGCGATGGGCCCCGACTACCACCGGGCCCGCTTCGGCATCGGCCGCCCGCCGGGCCGGATGCAGGTCGCCGACTTCGTCCTGAAGGACTTCTCCGGCACCGAGCGCAAGGAGCTGGACTACCTCGTGGACCGGACCGCGGACTCCGTGGAGTGCCTCGTGACCGAGGGCCTGGAGCGGGCGCAGAGCGCGTACAACTCCTGACGTACGGGACGCTTGTGGCGTAGGGGACGACAACTCTGGCGTACGGGACGTACGACCCGCCGGCTGTTGACGGAGCGTGCCGCGCTCCCCAAGGATCGCCGCCATGCCCGCATACGCACTACGGGGCGCGGCGGGGATCGTCGCCGCCCTCATCCTGGCCGCCGGCGTCTGGGCGTCGTGGGACTCGGCGCGGTACGTGATGCTGTCGGACGGGGGGCGGGAACGGGGCACGCTGTCCCTCGCGCGCTGCGGCGACGACACCTGCACCGGCCCGTACGCCCCCGCGTCGGGGGGCAAGTCGCGGGACCGCGTCGTCATCGACCGCTCCGTCGCGACCCCCAAGGGCGAGCGCATCCCCGTCGTGGTCAAGCCCGAATCGGACGAGGCCGTCCGCACCGGCGGCCCGGGCTTCCTGCACGCGTGGCTGCCGCTGGGCGGCGCCCTGCTGCTCGCCGCGGTGGTCGTGGCCGGGGGCTTGCGGCTGAACCGGACGGCGGGCGTCCTCGCGCTGGCCGGGGGCATCCAACTGACGGCGGCGTTCGCGGCGTTGAGCCTCTGAGGCACCGGTTTCCCGACGCCCGAGGGCCCCGCACC
>NZ_AOPZ01000268.1 GCF_000414115.1 Streptomyces aurantiacus JA 4570 | reverse complement strand
GCAGGTCGGCGCGTGCGGCGCCCGCCTGGGCGGGGCTCGCGGCCCGTACCAGGGCGACGTCCGCGTGCCGGACGGCCGTCTCGCGGGCGGGGCCGCCGGTGGCGTCGACGACGACCACGGGATGGCCCTGCGGGGGCCGCGGCACGATCGACGGGCCCCGCACGGAGAAGGTGCGGCCCTCGAAGTCGACGTAGTGCAGCTTGTCCCGGTCGACGAAGCGGCCGGTCGCCACGTCCCGTATCTCCGCGTCGTCCTCCCAGCTGTCCCACAACCGGCGTGCCACGTCGGCGACTTCGCCCGCCTCGCGCCACAGCGTCTCGCGGGGCGCGGCCCGGCGCCGCCCGAACAGCTTCGCCTCGGCCTCGGTCGCCGACACCTCCACCGCCCAGCCGGCCCGGCCGTGGCTGACCCAGTCGAGGGTGGCCACCGCGGCCTGCACGTGGAAGGGCTCGGTGTGCGTGGTCGTGACGGTCGGCACCAGGCCGACGCGTCCGGTGGCCGGGGCGAGCCGCGCTAGGACGGCGAGCGCGTCGAGCCCCTGGTGCGCGAAGGAGTCGCCGAGTGTGACGAAGTCCAGCGCGCCGCGTTCGGCCAGCCGCGCGAGCTCGGTGTAGGGGGCGGCTTCGTAGGCGCCTGACTGGTCGATGGCGGCGGCGAGGTGCAGGGGGCCGCGGCTCGTGGCTGGTGGTGTGGTCATGAGGGGTGAACCTCTCTCGGCAAGGGGTGGATGGACGACGGTGGAGGCGGCGGCTGCCCGCCTCATGGCGCCGCGTCCGCGAGGAAGGCGAGCACCGCCCGCGCGGTGGCGTCGTTCTGGCGGAACGAGGGGCTGTTGGTGCGCGGCCGGGTGAAGGCGCCGGCGCCGCGTGCGTCGGTGTGGGGGCCGAGGGCGAAGCGGCGCGGGTGCGGGGTGCCGGCGCGGGTGCGGACGCGGCCGTCGGCGGGGTCGACGGACAGCAGGCCGTCGGGCGTCTCGGCGACCCCTTCGGCGTGCAGCGCGCGAAGGAGCGGGTCGCGGGTGCGGGCGAGCGTCGGCTGCGGCAGCCGCGCTGCGGCAGCCGCGCCTCGACCAGCGCGCGGGCCGTGACGCTCGCCCCGGGCACGGTCGCACTGCGCGCCCGGAACACTCCCCCGCCCGCCGCCACGGTCATGCCCGCGCCGAGGAACCGCACCACCCCGGCCCGCGACAGCGCGAGCAGCTGCCGAAGCCGCGGTCCCGGCGGACCTGACGCCAGATAACTGAAGTAGCCGTGCCACCACGGCCCGATGTCGCCGAGCCGCACCACCTGCCCGTACACGGACAGGAGGCCGAGGAAGACGGCCAGGTCGGGGCTGTGCGCGGGGTCGTGGCGGCGGGTGAGATCGGCGGTGATGTAGGCGCGCAGGCCCTCCTGGAGTCCTTCGTACGAGGTGTGGCGGACGCCGTCCAGGGGGTGGTCGAGCGCGGTGAGGTCGAGGCGGTCGGCGGGGTCGGGCACGGCGGCGGAGACCAGGGCGGCGAGCTCGGGGCTGCCGGGCGGGCAGACGGCGTACTTCTCGTCGAAGTCCCGCCAGGCCATGGCGGTGCGCTCGGGGTGGGCGGTGAACAGGCGGTGGTAGTGGGCGAAGCCAAGCTCCTTCTCGACGAGCGGCCAGACGTCGCGGGCGAAGTCGTAGCCGTCCGGCCGCGCGAGCAGGGCGTCGATCTGCTCGGGCCCCAAGTAGCGTGGCAGCGGCGGCCGTTCGCCGCCGTCCCAGGTGTAGCCGATCTTGGAGTGGTAGGGCACGCCGCGCCGCGAGCCGACGTACAGGACGGGTTCGCGCCCCGACGGCACATAGGTGTCCCCCTCGTACCGGCCGCCGCGCCCCTCGGTCAGGAGCACCATCAGGTCGACGAAGGCGAGCCCGAAGCCGCGTACGAGGACGGGCTCGCCGCCTTCGAGGGCGCTCAGGTCGGTGTCGGCGGTGAAGTCGGGCGGCAGGTGGACGAGGCCGTGGCGGCGGGCGTAGCGCCGCAAGTGCCTTTGCTCGTCGTCGAGTTCGGCGTCGAGGTGGCCCTGGGCGAGGATGACGAGGTCGGCGGGGAGGGGGTGGTCGGCGCCTTCGAGCCACACCTCCTGGCGGCCGTCCGGGGGGCCGGTCAGGCGCACGGCGCGGTGGGGGTGGTGGTGGACGGCGACGTCGGGCGGCAGGGCGGCCACGGACTTCTCGTACACCCAGCGCAGATAGGCGCCCTGCCGCCGCCGTCCGGCGAAGACCTGGCCGTCGACGTCCGCCCAGGTGTGCAGCGCGGGTCCGGGCAGCACGGGCCCGGCGATGTCGACCGTGTCGTCGGTGAACATCGTGACGTCCTGCGCGTGCGAGTTCATCCACAGCAGCGGCGACTGCTCCTCGCGCCAGATCCGGCCGGGGCCCGGCGGGTAGGGGTCGACCAGGTGGATGTCGAGCCGCGAACTTCCGTACAGGGAGGGCGCGTTGGCGGCGATGCGTTCGACGAGACCGGTGGCGCGGGGGCCCGCGCCGACGATCACCAGGGCGGGCGTCCCTGGCCGGGCGTGCGCGGCGAGGGGGTCTTCGGCGGGGGCGTCGGATGGCATGTGAAGGCTCCGTCAGGACGGGTCATGCCTTCACATGGGCCGCGCGGGCCGTCCGGACCGAGCCCCTCAGCACAGGTCCGCCCTCTGAGACTACGGGGCGCTTTGCACGTGTTGTCAAGGCTGTCCAGGAGCGGCCCGGGGCGTTGTCCAGAATATGAGCCGTACGTCTCAGGGCAGTTGACGCAGAAACGGATGCCTGTTCCACTTGTGCTCATGCATCCACAGCCGCGGCTGGTCACGCGCTCCCACATCGACTTCGGTCGCGTGTGGTCGGCGTCGTGTTGATGCGCTTCTTCGTGCTGACGCACTGCTGAGCCGGCCTGTCACGCCCGCGCGTCCGGGCCCGGAGCCCGCGCGTTCCATCATGCGGACGAGCCGTCTCACCGTCGCCGAACTCCCGTCACTTCCGTGCCCCCGTGACTCCCGTGCGCCCACGCGCCGTTGCCCCGCCTTCACATGCGTACGTGTACGCACCCCTCCCCTCGCACGACCAGCACCACCCAAAGACGTACTGGACCAGGACCGGTCTAGAGCCCGCAGTCGCAGCAGGCACAGCACTCGCAGCAGGAGCAGCAGCCGCTGTCTCCGCAGTTGCTGCAGCAGCCCTCGCGCTTCTTGCGGGACCAGGGGCCCTCGTACTGGTCGGCGCAGCACATCTTGCAGGTGCAGCACAACCCGATGGCGACGGCGCACCCCGCCCAGAAGCCGCGTTTGCCGGGCTTCGGCGGTTGCGGCTCGAAGGCGGGACCGCCGCCGAAGCCACCCGGACCACCGGGGCCACCCGGCCCACTGGCACCACCCGGCCCACCCGGCCCACCGCCGCCGTACGGATTGCCGCCCCCGTACGGATTCTGCGGGCCGTACGGACCACCGGAGTGAGCTCCGTACGGCCCGCCCTGCTGCGCCGGAGGCGGCCCGAACGAGCCGCCCTGATGAGCCGTCACCTGATGGGCGTGCCCACACCCGTCGACGCCGAAGGCCCGGTCGATCGACCTGCCCAGCTCGTGCGCGAGCAGCATGTGCGCGAGCTTGCCGTCGGTGAACTCGGCGTCGCGCAGCGCGAGCCGGATGCCGTGCAGCGCGTCGTCGGCGAGGCGCCGCGCCTCGGCCAGGGAGGTCCCGGTGGCGGTGAGCGGGTTCCACGCCCCCGACGCGGCGTCGGCTTCCTTGTCCTCCACGGCGTCGAGGAGGTGCGCGAGCCTGCCGAACAGCCGCCCGGCCTCGGCCAGCGGCTCCGCGTTGCCCGGCCGGCCGGCGAGCACGGCGGTGTGCGCGAAGGCGGCGGCGGTCGCGGTCTCGGTGGGCTCGGTGACCGTGAGCAGGGAGGTGCCGGGGCCCGCCAACGCCTCGATGCCCTGCTGCCGTTCGACGGCGTCCACCAGGACCGCCGTGTCGAAGCCCACACCGGCGCCGGTGCTCGCGCCCGCCCTGCCCCACTTCGCCGCGACCCGGCGGGCGGCGGCGGCCACCGGCCTGCGCGCCAACAGGCCGTCGCCGTCGACGACGTGGTCGCGCACCTTCGCGGAGGCGAGCACGAGCGAGACGGCCGCGGCGAGCCGCGCGCCCTCGCCCTGGGCGACGGACGCGGTGCGCATGCCGCGCAGCGGGCAGGGGCCCGCGGTGCGCCGCCGGCCAGTGGCGCGCTCGGCCTGAGCCTCCGTCAGCACCGAGATGAGGAGCCCGTCGTAGTTGGTCACGACGCGGGCGAACTGCCCGTGGTCCCCGCGCAGCGCGAGACACAGCCCGCACAGATGCGCCATCCACTGGGTCTTGAGCCCTTCGCCGAGGCGATGACTGCAGGGCCTGACGATTCCGAACATGGCGACTCCCCCGTGAGCGCTATGAATCCGATGTCTGAAGAGTGGACCAGTCGACCAGTCGATGAGTGCGAAGAGTGCGACGAGTCCGATGAACCGCGCGATCCACGCGGCCGGGACGGCCCGCGGGCCGAACTCCGGCATCGTATCGATCGTTCAGTTCACCCGTACGCACCGTCCGTCACCCATACGCCGCGAAGAATCATATTTCACTCTCTGTCAGCAGCCGTACACGGCAGGACCCTTGAAGAATCCCGCGCGTAGCCGTATTGACTGTGTGCCAGTACCGTCACGAAAACCCCGCGCGGCGACTATCCCCTTGGCGCACCATCCGCATCATGGACGACCATAGGGATGCGGAACGCAAGCAGACCGCTGCGAGAGGAGGCGTCCATGGGATCGGTGCGCAAGGCGAGTGCCTGGCTTGGCCTCGTCGACGACAACAACGACGAGCGTTACTACGACGGATACGAAGACGACGCGGCCGACGGCCCGGAGGCGGCCGAGGCATGGGTCACTGACCCGCGCGTGAAGGTGGCCTCGGACGTGGCCGAGGACAAGGGCCGGATCGGCACGGTCACGCCGGACAGCTTCCGCGACGCCCGCGCCATCGGTGAGCTGTTCCGGGACGGCGTGCCGGTCATCATGAACCTCACGTCGATGGAGCCCGCCGACGCCAAGCGCGTCGTCGACTTCGCGGCCGGGCTCATCTTCGGCCTGCGCGGCTCCATCGACCGGGTGGCGCACCGCGTGTTCCTGCTGACCCCCGCCAACACGGAGATCGTCAACGGGGAAGCCACGCCCCACCGCGCGGACGGCTTCTTCAACCAGAGCTGAGGCAGGGCCGCTCGCCGTGCCCGTCCGCCGCGCCCCGCGCGCTCAGCGGAATCGCGCGCTCAGCGAAAGGCATCGAGTCCGGTGAGCGCCTTGCCGAGGACGAGCTGGTGCATCTCGACGGTGCCCTCGTAGGTGAGCACCGATTCGAGGTTCGTCGCGTGCCGCATCACGGGGTACTCGAGCGAGATGCCGTTGGCGCCGAGGATCGTGCGCGCGGTGCGGCAGATCTCGATCGCCTCTCGTACGTTGTTGAGCTTGCCGAAGCTGACCTGCTCGGGCCGCAGGCGGCCGGCGTCCATGCGGCGCCCCAGGTGGTGCGCGAGCAGGACGCCCTTGTGGAGTTCGACCGCCATGTCCGCCAGCTTGGCCTGGGTGAGCTGGAAGCCGCCGATGGGCCGGCCGAACTGCTCGCGGGTCTTGGCGTACTCCACGGCCGCGTCGAAGCTGGCGCGGGCGGCGCCCATCGCCCCCCAGACGATGCCGTAGCGCGCGTGCGACAGACAGCTCAGCGGGCCCTTGAGCCCCGTGACCTCGGGCAGCACCGCGTCGGCGGGGAGGCGCACCTCGTCCAGGACCAGCTCGCTGGTGACGCTGGCGCGCAGCGACCACTTGTGCTTGATCTCCGGCGCGGAGAAGCCCGGGCTGTCCGTGGGGACGGCGAATCCCCGGATCCCGTCGTCGGTCTGCGCCCACACCACGGCCACGCCCGCGACCGACCCGTTCGTGATCCACATCTTCCGCCCGGTCAGGACCCAGTCGGTCCCGTCCTTCTTCGCGTACGTGCGCATGGACGCCGGGTCGGAGCCGTGGTCGGGCTCGGTGAGGCCGAAGCACCCGATGATCTCGCCCGCGGCCATGCCCGGCAGCCACCGCTGCTTCTGCTCCTCGGAGCCGAAGCGGTGGATGGCGTACATGGCGAGCGAGCCCTGCACGGAGACGAGGGACCTGATGCCGGAGTCGGCGGCCTCCAGCTCCAGGCAGGCGAGCCCGTACTGGACGGCGCTGGCGCCCGCGCAGCCGTAGCCGGTGAGCGGCATGCCGAGGGCGCCGATCGCCCCGAGCTCCCGGGCCAGCTCCCGTACGCCGGGCAGCTCGCCGCTCTCGTACCACTCGGCGATGTGCGGCAGGACGCGGTCTCCCGCCCAGGAGCGGACGGTGTCGCGGACCGCGAGGTCCTCCGCGTCGAGGAGGTCGTTGAGGCCGAGCGGGTCGGCGGGGTCGAAGGGCGGCAGGGGGGTGCGGCTGCTTGCGGACGACATTGCGGGGGCCTCCGGCGGACTTAACTAGCGGTGGTAGTCAGGTACGGCTCGGCTGACGCTACGGCGCGGCGTGCGGGACGTCCAGCGTGGGCGGCCCTGCCGGGGGCTTCGCCGGTGCGGCAAGGTTTTAGCCCGTCCGGCGTTCGGAGCCCCCTGGTTACGGGAAGGGGCGGGATTGGGGAAAGCTCAGCGCAGCGACTCCACCGGAACCCCCGTCCGCTCGCGGGCCGCCCCCGCCTCGCACGCCGCGGGCGCACCGCAATCCATCACCCGGGGCAACCGCAGCGCGGCCAGCGCGCCGAGCAGCAGCAGCCCCGCGCTGACCAGCAGGGTCACATGCAGCCCGTGCACGAAGGAGTCGCGCGCGGCGGCCCGCAGGGCGTCGCCCTGGGCCCCGCCGAGCCGCGAGGCGACTTCATAGGCTTCGCCCAGCGAATGGCTCGCCGCCGCGCTGTCCGCGGCGGGAACACCCCGCACGGACGAGAGCCCGGGCGCGTACGCCGCGTTCATGACGCTGCCGAGCAGCGCGATGCCGATACCGGCGCCGAGCTGGTAGGAGGTCTCGCCGATCGCGGCGGCCCCGCCCGCCTGGGTCTGCGGGGCCTCGCTGAGCATGGACTCGTACGCCCCGAAGAGCGTGGTCTCCAGGCCGAAGCCGAGCAGCACGAAGCCGGTCAGCATGAGCGGAGCGTTGTCCTCGCCGCCCATGGCGGTGAGCGCGGCGACGGCGAGCGCGGTGAGGGCGAACCCGGTGGCGACCATCGCGCGCGGCCCGAAGCGCTGCAGCATCCGGGATCCGGCGAGCCCGGCGGCCATGGCGGCGATGGTGAGGGGAAGGAGCCGAAGCCCGGTCTCCAGGGGGGACAGGCCGAGCACGAGCTGGAGGTACTGCGCGGCGATGAGTTCGAGGCCGACCAGCGCGAGCATCGCGAGGACGATGCACCCCACGGACGTACTGAACGCGGGCCGCGTGAACATCGCCAGGTCGACGAGCGGATAGCGCCTGCGCCGCTGCCGGCGCACGAAGGCCACGAGCAGCCCGCCGCCCACCGCGACCGCGAGCAGCGTGGTGGCGCCGAACGGCGACTCCCCGCTGCCGAGCCGCTTCACGCCGAGCACGAGGCCGAACAGGCCACCGGCGGCCATCAGCGCGCCGACCACGTCCCACGGCCCGTTGCGCCGACCCGTCGACTCGGGCAGGAGCCAGCGCCCGACGGGCAGGCTGACCAGCATCAGCGGAATGTTGATGAGGAAGACCGAGCCCCACCAGAAGTCCCACCAGAAGTGCTCCAGCAGGAAACCGCCGAGCAGCGGCCCGCAGGCCGCGCCCACGGCGGCGACGGCGCTCCAGATGCCGATCGCGAGGGCGCGCTCGCGCCGGTCGGGGAAGACCTGGCGCAGGATCGAGAGCGTCGCGGGCATGATCATCGCGCCGCCGACGCCGAGCAGCGCGCGGGCCGCGATCAGGACGTGCGGGGTGTCGGCGAGCGCGGCGACGGCCGAGGCCACGCCGAACAGGCCGTAGCCGAGGAGCAGCACGCGTCTGCGGCCGACCCGGTCGCCGAGGGTGCCGAACAGGATGAGCAGCGAGGCGCAGACCAGTGGATAGATGTCCACGATCCACAGCAGCTCCATCGCGCCGGGCTTGAGGTCTTCGGTGACGGCGGGCACGGCGACGTGCAGGACGGTGGCGTCGACGGCGACGAGCAGCAGGCTGACGCAGAGGACGACGAGCACCACCCAGCGGTTCGCACCCGCGCCGGGGGTCCGACGGCCGGATGGAGCGGCGGCCGTGGTCGTCCCGGACATGTGCGTACCTCCCAGTGGTTCCTCGCGAGTGCGGCCAGGTGGGGGGCCGGCGGGACCTTGGGGATCCGGTCGGGATCCGGTCGTCCGGCTGTGGCGGCTGTGAACGGCGAGTGGCCGTCAGCGTACGCGAGTCCGCGGCTGCCTCGCGTGGCGGACCTCTCATGGTTGCGGTGCGAGGGTGTGGCGTGTGCCACGTTCGCTCGTGCCGGTGAAGTTCGCGTGGGCACGACCAGTCGGGTGGACAGCCGATAATCGAGCCCGTGACCGATCTTGATCAGCGCCCCGCGACGGGGCACCGAACCGGCTTCGCGCTGCGCCGTGCGGCGCCCGCGCTCTTTGTGTACGCCGGGGTGCGCGCGCTGGGGCTCGCGGTGCTCGCCGTCTGGGGCGCCGCGGCGGGCAAGAGCCCGCACACCCTGCTCACCGCCCGCTGGGACTCGCTCTGGTACACCCGCGTCGCCGACTTCGGCTACGGCTGGGAGGTGACGCTGCCCGACGGCAGCGTCCACTCGAACCTGGCGTTCTTCCCGCTGCTGCCCTGGCTGGAGCGGGCCGTGTCGGCGATCAGCCCGCTGTCGTACGCGGACGCGGGCCTGGTGGTGAGCTCGGTCGCGTCGCTGTGCGCGGCGGGCGGGATCTTCGCGGTCGCGGATCACTTGTACGGGAAGAAGGCCGGGGTCTGCGCCGTCGCGCTGTGGGCCGTGCTGCCGGTCGGCATCGTGCAGTCGATGGCGTACAGCGAGTCGCTGTTCACCGCGCTCGCGGCCTGGTCGCTGTACGCGGTCATGACCGGTCGCTGGGTGACGGCGGGCCTGCTCGCCTCGCTGGCCGGCCTGACCCGGCCGGTGGGCGCGGCCGTGGTCGCCGCGGTGTGGGTGACGGCGGCCCTGGCGGCGTACCGCAGGAGGCGGGCGGGTGAGCGGCCTGTAGTGGTGCGGCGCGACTGGCGCGTGCTGCTCGGGGTGCTGCTCGCGCCGCTCGGCGCGGCGGCCTACGTGCTGTGGGTCGGGCACCGGACGGGCGACGGCCTGTTCGGCTATCTCGACGTGCAGAAGCAGTGGGGCAACGGCTTCGACGGCGGCTACGCCTTCGCGACGTTCGTCGCCGAGAAGTTCACGTCCGTGCCGGGGGCGCTCGCGGGGATCGGGCTGATCCTCGGAGTGGCCGGGGTGATCTGGCTGTACGTCGTGGGGGTGCGGCAGGGGCAGCCGCCGGCGCTGCTGGTCTACTGCGGGATCGTCGTGGTGCTCGCGCTGTGCGCGTCCGGCTATTTCGGCTCCAAGCCGCGCCTGCTGATGCCCGCCTTCCCCCTCCTGCTGCCCCTCGCGGTGGCGCTCGCGCGGCTGCGTACGAGCAGGTCGGCGCTGATCCTGGGCGGTGTGGCCGTCGTCGGAGCGGTGTACGGGGCCTTCTGGCTGCACGGCTCCGGACCGCCCTGATCCCGCCAAGATCACCCACTCAAGATCATTTCCGTGGGCGGGCGGTGAGCGGGCGGTGAGCACCGGGAGAATTCCGCACCAGCCCCCGGTGAACGAATTCATAAGCCGCCTAAAACCGCCCGCGTAATGATCAATGCATTGGGTAAAGCGGGCATCATTGAATAGGGATTCCGGCCGGAATAAACCGGGACCTGAGATCAATGCCACATCACATCGTCATCACAAAGCCTTCGAATCGACCTGAGGGGGCACTCACTCGCTGTAACGTCGATTGGGTGCGTACCGAACGAAACCTGACCCGTCTGGACCGGCTCTTCGCCCGGCTAGACCGTGAGCCGGAACGGCCGGCCCTCCTCAGCGTGCCGAGGATGAGCCCGCACCGGGTCGTGCTCTTCGGCGCGACGCTGGCCTTCTATCTGGCCATCGTGGTCGCCGTCCTGACCACGTCCTGGCTCGTGCGGTTCGACTGGCAGGTCATGTTCTTCCGGCCCTACCAGCAGTGGCCCGAGATCCACGGCTTCCTCGACTACCTGGTGGTGCTCGGCCAGCGCGGCCCGACCGCCGTGATGGTCGCGGCCTGGCTGGGCTGGCGCTCCTGGCGGCAGCACACGCTGCGGCCGCTGCTCATGTTCGGCGCGGCCCTGCTGCTGCTCAACGCCACGGTGGGCGCCGCCAAGATCGGCATGGGCCGCCTCGGCCCGCACTACGCCACCGTGATCGGCTCCAACGAGATGTGGCAGGGCGGCGATATATTTCCTTCGGGCCACACCGCCAACGCCGTCGTGACCTGGGGAATCCTCGCCTATCTGGCCTCGACCCCGCGCACCCGCCGCTATCTGTCGGCGCTCTCCGCCGTGGTCTCGCTGAGCGTGGGCCTCACCACCGTCTATCTCGGTACGCACTGGCTGAGCGACGTCCTGCTCGGCTGGGCCGCGGGCCTGCTCATCCTGCTCGCGCTGCCCTGGGTCGAGCCGCTCCTCACCCGTGTCGAGGCATGGATCCTCGGCATCCGGGACGCCTTGCGCAGCCGCCGCACCGGCGCCCCT
>NZ_AOPZ01000267.1 GCF_000414115.1 Streptomyces aurantiacus JA 4570 | reverse complement strand
CCCGCTCCGGCCGCCGAGCCGACCCCGGCTCCCGCCGCCGAGGCCCCGGCCGCTCCGGCCGCCCCCGCCGAGGCCCCCGCCGCCCCGGCTTCCTCCGGCGGCTCCGCCGAGGGCACCGCGGTCACCCTGCCCGCGCTCGGCGAGTCCGTCACCGAGGGCACCGTCACCCGCTGGCTGAAGGAGGTCGGCGAGTCCGTCGAGGCCGACGAGCCGCTGCTCGAGGTCTCCACGGACAAGGTCGACACCGAGATCCCGTCGCCCACCTCCGGCGTTCTCCTGGAGATCGTCGTCGCTGAGGACGAGACCGCCGAGGTCGGCGCCAAGCTCGCCGTCATCGGTGCGCCCGGTGCCGCCCCCGCCGCCGCTC
>NZ_AOPZ01000266.1 GCF_000414115.1 Streptomyces aurantiacus JA 4570 | reverse complement strand
CGGCCCCGGCGGCCCCCGCCGCGCCCGCGCCCGCGGCACCGCCGCCGACGAGCGCGGCCACCTTCGCGTACCCGGCGGCGCCGAACCAGCCGATGACGGCGACCGGCACGACCGCGGGAATGCCGCTCGCGACTTCCTTGATCTGGCCCGCGGCGAGGCGGCAGTCGGCGCACTCCTCCAGATGCTTGCGCAGTCCGCGCTCGGCGCGGGTGCGCAGGCCGCCGCGGGCGTAGGCGCCGAGCCGGTCGGCGTAGCGCGCGCACTCCTCGCTCTCGGTGCGCGTGGTGCTCACATGGGCCTGGAGGTACGCCTGCTTGAGGCCCTCGCGGGCGCGGCTCGCGAGCACCCGGGTGCCGTTGGCGTCCAGGCCGAAGAGCGTGGCGACATCGCTGGGGGACTCGTCCTCGACCTCCGTGTGCCACAGCACGGCCTGCCAGCGCTCGGGCAGGCTGCGGAACGCCTGCATGGCGAGGGACTGCTCCGCCTCGTGCATGGCGCGCACGTCCGCGCCCAGGTCGAGGCCCGCTCCGAAGGAGCCCAAGGACGCGGTGTCGTCGGCGACCTCGGAGCCGCGGGCGGCCTGCGCGGCGAACACCGCGAAGTCCTCGACCAGTTGCTCCCGCTTCGCCGACTTCGTCCATCCGGCGGCGACGCGCCGTACCGTGGTCAGCAGATAGGCGCGCACCGCGTGCTCGGGCCCGTGCCCGGAGCGAACGGCTCCCAGCATCCGGGCGAAGACCTCGGCGGTGAGGTCGTCGGCGGTGTGGGCGTCGCGGCAGCAGGTGCGGGCGTAGCGGCGGACCGATTCGGCATGCCTGCGGTACAGCTCTTCGTAGGCGGTGTCGTCGCCCGCGCGCATGCGCTCGATCAGATCGGCGTCGGACGGCGGGACGTCACCGGAGCCGCTCCGGGCGGCGGGCACCCCGGCCTCCGTACCCGCGAAGGGGCCGCCTGCCGAACCACCGCCGGGACCGCCGGGCGCGGCACCGTCCTCCGGCCCGCGCTCCCGCTGGGTCGGCACACTGGGATCGGGGCCGGGCGCCCCGGACCCGCCGCTCGCGGAACCGGCGCTCGCGGCACCGCTGCTGCCCCCGGGACCGCCTTGGTTCGGCACCTGTCGGGGAGGAAGCCCGCTCGACTCACCCCCGGAGGAGGTGGGCTCGTCCCGCCCGTCAACACTCATCGCGGAACGCCTCCGCACGCACACTCGGACCCGAACACCGGGCAAGAGTGCCACACGGTCGCGCTCCGCCGAACAGTGACGACAGGCAACCACTCGTCCGGGGCGAGTTCCCGGAATCGAGCACTACCGTTCACTCATTCGGGGAATGCTCAACCCCCGTGACCTCCACGGGAGTTGAGCATGACGAGCCCGAAAGGCCCATGTGGGCGGTGTGAACGGCTACGCGGGCCGTGAGCGGAGCCCCTCGAGCAGGATGTCGAGCAGCCGCGACGAGGCCGCCGCCTGCTGCGCGGCGTCCGGCAGCGAGGGAGCCGCCGTGGCTATCACGAGCAGCACGTCCGACACGGTCACGTCCGCGCGCAGCTCACCGGCCGCCCGCGCCCGCTCCACGAGCCGCCCGACGACGTCGAGCAGCGCCGCGGCACCCGCGTCGTCGCTCTCCTCCGCGGGCGCCGGCCGCTGCTCCACGAGGCGCAGATCGGGCGAGGACAGCGGAGTCACCGAGGCCACCGGGGACACCTGCCGCTGCTGCGGCACCCGGGCCTCCTCCACGCCCACGGGGCCGGCCGCCGCGTCGGTGCCGTCGACGCGCACGCGCAGCACCTGCGGCGGCAGCAGCCGCCCCGCGCCCGAGGCCACGGACGTCCGCAGGAAGCGCGAGAGCGCCGACCACGGCTCGTCCTCCTGGCCGAGCGCCGCACGTGCCTGTTCCGTCAGCCGGGAGGTCTCCTCCTCGGCTATCCGTCGCACCAGTACGTCCTTGCTGGGGAAGCGGCGGTAGACCGTGCCCACCCCGACGCGGGCGCGCCGTGCCACGTCCTCCATCGGCGCGCCGTACCCCAGCTCTCCGAATACTTCACGGGCCGCGCGCAGCACGTGTTCGAGATTCCGCTGCGCGTCCACGCGCAGCGGTGCCGGACGCGCTCCGTCCGCCACCTCGCGGCCGTTTCCGCCCGTGGCGACGGCCGACGCCGACGCTGTCGCGGAAGTCCAGTGAGAGTCCTGAATGTGCATATACGTTCCCCCGGTAATGACGTCTCCCCCCGGAGACACTCCCCGCCATCGATGACCGGCGTGCGAGAGCGAGCCCCTGCACGAGTCCGGCAAACCGGACTCGACGAGCGCATCCCCCGACACCCCGACGTCACACGAACATAGTTGAGCCAGAGTCAATTCAGAAGGGGTGGGTTCCGCACGGAGCGCCCCCCGATCGGAGTACGCACCGGTTCCCACCCGATTGCACCCCGCACCCCCACCCCGTCATCCCCCTCTGACCTGCACACATTCTGCCCTGCCCGAGGACGGCACGGCACAGCGGCACCACTCACTTCCTGTCATACAAATTGCCGAGCCTGTGGACAAACACGAAGTGCGGGTGCGTCATGGGATGGTGACGGAACCTGTGCGCATTCTCGTTGTCGGTGGTGGCTACGTCGGGATGTACACCGCGCTGCGCCTCCAGCGGAAACTCAAGCCGGAGCTGAAGCGGGGCGAGGTGGAGATCGTGGTGATCTCGCCCGATCCGTATATGACCTATCAGCCGTTCCTGCCCGAAGCGGCGGCCGGCTCGATCTCCCCGCGCCACGTCGTCGTACCGCTGCGCCGCGTGCTCGACCACTGCCGGGTCGTCGTCGGCGAGGTGCAGTCGATCGACCACGCCAAGCGCACCGCGTCGTTCACCACGCTCGCCACCGCGGAGGAGGGCACCGGCGCCCTCGACATCTCGTACGACGAACTGGTCCTGGCCCCCGGCTCCATCTCCCGCACCCTGCCCGTCCCCGGCCTCGCCGACTACGGCATCGGCTTCAAGACCGTCGAGGAGGCCATCGGGCTGCGCAACCACGTCATCGAGCAGATGGACATCGCCTCCTCCACCCGCGACCCGGCCGTCCGCGAGGCCGCCCTGACCTTCGTCTTCGTAGGCGGCGGCTACGCCGGAGTGGAGGCACTCGGCGAGCTGGAGGACATGGCCCGCTACGCCGCGCGGTACTACCACAACGTCAAGGCCGAGGACATGAAGTGGATCCTCGTCGAGGCGTCCGGGCGGATCCTGCCCGAGGTCGGCGAGGAGATGGGCAAGTACACCGTCAGCCAGCTCCGCAAACGCAACATCGACGTACGCCTGGAGACCCGGCTCGACACCTGTGAGGACCGGGTCGCGGTGCTCAGCGACGGCGCCCGCTTCCGCACCCGCACGGTCGTCTGGACCGCCGGCGTCAAGCCGCACCCCCTGCTCGCCGCCACCGACCTGCCCCGCAACGAACGCGGCCGCCTGCGGTGTACCGCCGAGCTGTCCGTCGACGGCGCCCCGCACGCGTGGGGCGCGGGCGACGCGGCCGCCGTCCCCGACGTCACCGCCGGCGAACCCGGCAAGGAGTGCGCGCCCAACGCCCAGCACGCCGTGCGCCAGGCCAAGGTCCTCGGGGACAACATCGCCGCGTCCCTGCGGAAACAGCCCCTCCAGGAGTACGCGCACAAATACGTCGGCTCTGTGGCGTCCCTCGGACTGCACAAAGGTGTCGCGCACGTCTACGGACGCAAGCTGAAGGGCTACCCTGCCTGGTTCATGCACCGCGTCTACCACCTCAGCCGCGTGCCCACCCTCAACCGCAAGTCCCGTGTGCTCGCCGAATGGACCCTGGCCGGCCTGTTCAAACGCGAAATCGTCTCCCTGGGGTCGCTCGAACACCCCCGCGCGGAGTTCGAACTCGCAGCCGGAGGCGAGCGCCCGAAGGAGTCCTGATCACCTCCGGCAGGAACTCCCCGGGCGGGCCCGGCGTCTGACGAATGTCAGTCCTGTCGGCCAGACTGGGCGTGTGACCATGATGGGCGGGCACACCCAAGACGGGCACGCCCAAGAGAGAACCTCCGCTCCACGCCATGCTGTGTCTCCCCGGGAGGCGGCGCCCACAGCCGCCGCGCCACCGGCCGGCCCCCCGGCCGCACACCCCCGCCCGATCCAGAAGCGACACCACGAGGCCAACCGCAGTGAACTTCACGCGCTGGAGCGCCCGGCTCCCCGGAACACAGCGCCGCGCAGCGGCGCGCACCGAGACCGGCGGCTCCCCGGCACAGCGGGGCGAGAGCTCCGTCCCCGCGGCCCGCGCCGAGCGCCTCGCGGACACGCCCGCCGGCGGCGTCGACGAACTGCCGGCCCGCGAGGTGCTCGACCGCATCCCGGCCCTCGTCGCGCTCGTCCACGGCCCCGACCACCGCATCGCGTACGTCAACGACGCGTACGCCACTACGTTCGGCACCCGCCCGATCGGCGCCCCCGCGCGCGAGGCGCTGCCCGAGCTGGGAGAGGTCGGCCTGCTGCCGCTCCTGGACCAGGTCCTGCGCAGCTCCAAACCGCGCACGGTCAAGTCCCGCAAGGCGCCCGGCGGCCGTTCCTACACCTTCACCTGCACGCCCGTCTCCCTGCCGCTCGGCGCCCCCGTGGGGGACACCCCGGGCGGCGGCGTGCTGGTCTTCGCCGCCGACGTCACCGACCACGCCGAAGCCGCCGAGCGCCTGCGCGCCAGCGAGCGCAGCCAGCGCGAGACCGCCGTCACCCTGCAACGCTCACTCCTGCCCCAGGAGTTGGAACAGCCCGACGACCTGCGCATCGCCGCCACGTACCAACCGGGCGGCACGGACGCCGCGGTCGGCGGCGACTGGTACGACGTGATCACGCTCGGCGGCGGCCGCACCGCCCTCGTCATCGGCGACGTCATGGGCCGCGGCGTCCGCGCGGCCGCCGTCATGGGCCAGCTGCGCACGGCCGTGCGCGCGTACGCCCGCCTGGACCTGCCGCCGCACGAGGTCCTGCAGCTCCTCGACGGCCTCGCCGCGGAGATCGACGCCAGCCAGATCGCCACCTGCGCGTACGCGGTGCACGACCCGAACGAGGGCTGCCTCGTGTACGCGTCGGCCGGCCACCTGCCGATCCTCGTACGCGACGAGAACGGCACCATCCACCGCGCGGGAGAGCCCACGGGCCCGCCGCTCGGCACCGGCGGCTGGCTGCACGCCTCCGGCTCCGTGCCGCTCGGCCCCGGCTCCACCGCCGTGCTCTACACCGACGGCCTGGTCGAGCGCCGCAGCGAGGACATCGACGAGGGCGTCGCCGCCCTGGAGCGCGCCCTCGCCGGAGCCACCGGCACGCCCCAGGTGGTCTGCGACCGCCTCATCCGCGCCCTGGGCGTGACCGCCGACCACGACGACGACGTGGCCGTCATGGTCCTCCAGCAGCCGTCCCGCACGGGCGTGCACGCGGACCTGTTCCGCAACGCCGCCCTGGAGCTGCTCGGCGGCGTGGAGGCCGCCCCACGCGCGCGTGCCTTCGCCACCGGCGTCCTCGCGAGCTGGCGCTTCCCGCCCGAGCTGCACGACCTGGGCGTCCTCGCCACCAGCGAGCTGGTCGCCAACTCCCTGCAGCACGGCACCCCGCCGATGCGGCTGCGCCTTCGGCGCACCGACCGCCGCCTGATCATCGAGGTCACCGACGGCGACGACCACCTGCCCCGGCGCCGCCGCGCCGAGCCCGCCGACGAGGCGGGCCGGGGCATCGCCATCGTCGCCACGATCGCCTCGAACTGGGGCTCACGGCGCACGCCCGGGGGCGGCAAGGCGGTCTGGTGCGAGTTCGCGCTCCCGCGCGCGTAAGCCGCTAGGGGAGTGCGGTGACGGCTTCCGGAGTCTCCGGGGAGCCCTGGGCCACCACGCGGCTCTTCTGCTGGTGCGGGTGGTTCTGCGCCGGGCTGAGGTGCCGGCCGAGGCGCAGCGCGAGCACCGTGATGCCGAGCGAGAAGAGCAGGAACGTCACGATGTACGGAGCGTGCAGCGTGGCCCCCATCGGCCCGCCCACGGCCGGGCCGACGGCGAGAGCGAGCTGCTTGACCAGCGCGAAGGCCGAGTTGTAGCGCCCGACCATCGACTCCGGCGCCAGATCGGCGACCAGCGGCGCGACGGTCGGCGCGAGCATCGTCTCGCCGAGCCCGAAGAGCGCGTACGTCGAGATGAACGCGGCGGTCGCCATGGCCTGGCTGCCGTGCCCGAGGCCCGCGTACCCGGCCGCGATCCACGCGACGGCCCAGATGAGGCCGACGGCCGCGATCACCTGCGAGCGCTTGCGGCGCTCGACGAACCGCAGGACCGCGAACTGCGCGATCACGATGGCACCGGTGTTGGCGGCCAGGGCGATGCCGAGCGTCGACGGGGAGATCCCCGCGGCCTCCACGCCGTACGCCGAAAGGCCCGACTCGAACTGGCCGTAGCAGGCGAAGAACAGCACGAAGCCGAGGACGCACAGCTGCAGCATCACGCGGTTGCGGAATACGTCCCTGATGCTGCCGCCGGACTGCGGCGTCGCGTCGGTGATGCGCGGCGAGCGGGGCATCCGGGTCGTCAGCATGATCCCGATGAGCACCAGGAAGATCACGGTCTCGATGGCGAAGAGCAGCGTGAAGTCGCTCGGCCGCTCGTGCTTCACGATCTGGCCGCCGATCAGCCCGCCGACGCCGAGGCCCAGGTTCTGCAGGAAGAACTGGGTGGCGAAGGCGCGCGACCGGGTGCCCGGCGTGGAGCACTCCACGATCATCGTGGCGAGCGCGGGCTGCATCACGGCCTGACCGGCGCCGAGCGCCCCGGCCGAGAGCAGCACGAGCGGCGCACTCGACGAGAGGCCCAGGCTCAGCGCGCCGACGGCGGCGGTGAGCAGTGCGGCGATGAGTACGGGAAGGGGCCCGCGCCGGTCGATGGCCCGGCCGGAGAAGGGCAGCACGATGAGCGCGGCCACGGCGAACGCGGCGAGCACGAGGCCCGCCGTGACGGCGCCGAGATCCCGCACCTGCGCCACGTACACGTACAAGAAGGGGACGGTAAAGCCCAGACCGAACGCACTCAGCGCGTTGCCCACGTGGATCCGGCGCATCGTCGCAGCGCCCATCGCCTTGGTCACTTTCACCTGCCTTAGGAGTGAAGACTTCGAAGCTAAAGTTAGGATCTAAACAATACACATCGAAGGACTTCAACGGCAACCAGGCCCGTGCCATACTGCGGCCATGGGCGATACCCCCGGCCCCACAGAGCCGACACTCGAAGAGCAGATCGCCGCCTACCAGCGGGAGTTCCAGGACCTCGACCCCCAGGTCGAGAAGATCGTCTCGGCCCTCGGCCGGCTCAACCGCCGTATGAACGTCGCCTACGGCCGGCAGACCGCGACGCTCGGCATCAGCAACGCGGAGTGGGAGGTCCTCAAGGCGCTGGTCCTGTCCGGCGCCCCGTACCAAATGGGCCCCGGTGACCTGGCCAAGCGCCTCGGCCTCACGCCCGCCGCGATGACGCACCGCATCGACCGCATGGTGAGCGAGGGCCTCGTCACCCGTGACCGCGACGAGTCCAACCGCGTCCGGGTCATCGTCGAGCTCACCGCGGAGGGCCGCGAGAAGTGGCTGGAGGCGATGCGCCTCGCCACGGTCTTCGAGGACGACCTCCTCCAGGACCTCTCCGCGGAGGAGCGCGGCGTCCTCGGCGAGGTGCTGACCCGTCTTCTACGTCGCGTGGAGCACGCCCAGCCGGACGCGGGCGGCCGCCTCAGCGACCTCGACTGACGGCGCCCTCGGCACCGTTGCCCCCGTCGACCGGCGGAGGTTGACAGTCGCCTGCCCGATCCGTAAGGTTCTTCGGGTTGCCGCCGAGCTGTAACGGTTCTGCGACAGCAACTCCCGCCGCTCACGCGGCCACTCAAACCACCTGCACGAACTCCCACTGGGATTGATTTCGGCACGCCCGAATTCATTCTCGTGATCTTGTCGCGACCGGAAACGGCCCGATTAGGAACTGCCGGGAGAATCCGCTAAAGTTTGAGACGTCGGAACGGCCCAACAGC
>NZ_AOPZ01000265.1 GCF_000414115.1 Streptomyces aurantiacus JA 4570 | reverse complement strand
CGAGGCGTCGACCACGGAGGAGTTGGCGGGCGGTGCCTCGGTGCGGCGCGCCAGCGGGTCCGCGCGGAACGTCGTGCCGCCGTCCGGCCGGGTGATCTGGAACTTGTACAGCTCGCCCGCGCCGAGCCCCGGCACGAACAGTTCCCACACACCGGTGCCGCCGAGCGAACGCATCGGGAAGCCGCTGCCGTCCCAGTAGTTGAAGTCGCCCACGACGCGCACGCCCTGGGCGTTGGGCGCCCACACGGTGAAGCGGGTGCCCGGCACGCCCTGGTGCGTCATCGGCCGCGCGCCGAGCGCGTCCCACAGCCGCTCGTGCCGCCCCTCGCCGATCAGATGCAGGTCGAGCTCGCCGACCGCGGGCAGGAATCCGTACGCGTCCGGGATCTCCAGCTCCGCCTCGGCGTACGTGATGTGCAGCCGGTAGTCGTCCGGTACGGCGCGCAGGGGCACCACGGCAGAGAAGAACCCGTCGCCGTCGTCGAGGAGTTCGGCCCGCAGCTCACCGGCGACGACGGCCACGGACCGTGCGTACGGGCGCAGCGCGCGGAAGACGGTGCCTTCCGCGGTGAGGTGCGCGCCGAGCACGGAGTGCGGGTCGTGGTGGGTCCCGGCGAGCAGCCGCGCGCGGTCCGTGTCCGGCACGGGGGAGCGGGGCGGGGACGCCGCCACCTCGGGCGGCGCCTTGGGCGCGGCGGAGGCCGACCTGGGCTGCGGCACGGCGGCGGAAGCAGCGGGGGCGGCGGGCTCGCGGGCCGCCGCCGTCTTCCGGGATGCCTTCGGGGCGGGCGCCGCGGCCTTGGCCGACTTGGCGGCCTTTGCCGTCTTGGTTGCCTTCGGGGTCTTCGCGGCCTTGGCCGTCCTGGCCGCCTTGGCCGTCTTGGCGGCCCCGGCCGATTCCGCCGCCTTGGCGGCATCCTGCGCGGCCTTCGCCGCCTTGGGGGGCCCGACCTGCTTCGCCGGCTCCGGCTGCGGGGGCGTGGACGTGACCTGGGGGTCGGGCTCTTCCGACGGGGTGCGGGAGGTGGGGCGGCGGGTCACGGGGGAAGCCTCCTGTCAGGGGGTCGGGACGATCAGAGGGAGGCGTCGGACGCCAGCTGGTCGAGGGCGGCCAGCGGCACCGGGAGCCAGTCGGGACGGTGCCGGGCCTCGTACACCGCTTCGTAGACCGCCTTGTCCGTCTCGTGGGCGCGGAGGAGGACGGGGGACGTCCGCGGGTCGTGGCCGTCGACGTCGGCGTAGCCGGCGCAGTAGGCGGCGCGGCAGGTGTCGGCCCATTCGGGGGACCACCGGGACGGGGGCGGGGTCTGATCCGCTCGGGTGGGGCCGGGAGCCGGGGGGATGCTGCGGGCGGCGTAGTCGAAGGAGCGGAGCATGCCCGCTATGTCGCGGGCGGGCGGCTGCGGCATGCGGCGTTCCGCCAGGGGCCGCGCGGGCTCGCCCTCGAAGTCTATGAGGGTCCACTGGCCGGAGGGCGCGCGCAGGAACTGGCCCAGGTGCAGATCGCCGTGCACGCGCTGCGCCGTCAGCGCGGTGCCGCCCTCGGAGGCCAGGTCGGCGAGGGCCCGGTAGGCGGTGCGCAGCGCGGGCTCGTACGGGCGGAGCGCGGGAACGGCCCGCGCCGCGGCCTCCAGGCGTTCCGTCATGCCGCGCGCGAGCAGTTCCACCTGGACGTGGCCGAGCGTCACCGTCGGCAGCGCGGCGGCGAGCGCCGCGTGCACCTCGGCGGTGGCCCGCCCCAGTTCGTACGCCTCGTCGGCGAAGCCCTCGCCCGCCGCGAGGGACCGCAGCGCCAGCGTCCAGCCGTCCGTCGCCCCGCGCAGGAACGGCTGGAGCACGCCGAGTGTCGTCCTGCGCGGCTCGGTGGTCCAGAACCAGGCCACCGGGGCGGGTACGCGCGCGCAGCCCTCGCCGGCCAGCGCCCACGGGACTTCCAGGTCCGGGTTGACGCCGTACTGGATGCGGCGGAACAGCTTCAGGATGAAGGAATCCCCGTACACCAGCGAGGTGTTGGACTGCTCACCGTCGAGCAGCCGGGGCGCGAGCCCGGCGGGCACCACGGTCCGCGCGTCGCGTTCGAAACGCAGCGGTCCGGCCGCGCCCGGGACCCGCAGGCGCTCCAGGAGCAGCCCCGTCGAACGGGGGTCCCGGAGGGCGTCGTACACGTTGAGTCCCGCGAGCGGTCCCACGCTGGGCCGGCCGATGACGGCGTGGTGGAGCCGGGGCGGCAGCTCCTCGCGCATGCCGAGGATCAGCTGGTAGCAGTGCGCGGGCGAACCGGCGTGCCCGGTGCGCAGCAGCAGGTGCAGGCAGCCCGGGTGCAGCTCGGTCATCGACACCACGGCGAGATCCGTGAGCGGCCGGCCCTTGGCCGCGAACCACCGCTGTTGCGGCAGCCACTCCCGGAACAGTCCGGCGAGCGACGTCAGCAGCAGGGGCGGACTGAGGGTGCCCTGCGGGCGAGGTGCGGTCTTCAGCATGCGGCACATCCCTTCATGCGGCTCGTCCCTTCAAAGGCGCGCCGGGGCCGCCGGACGGCGCGGACGCAGGTCGTCGCGCAGCCGGAACCAGTAGAAGCCGTGGCCCGCGAGGGTCAGCAGGTAGGGGAGTTCACCGATGGCGGGGAAGCGGACTCCGCCGATGAGTTCGACGGGGTGGCGGCCGTTGAAGGTCTGCAGGTCGAGTTCGGTGGGCTGGGCGAAGCGGGAGAAGTTGTGGACGCACAGGACGAGGTCGTCGCCGCGTTCGCGCAGGAAGGCGAGGACGGCGGGGTTGGAGGAGGGCAGTTCGGTGTAGGAGCCGAGGCCGAAGGCGGGGTTCTGCTTGCGGATCTCGACCATCCGCCGGGTCCAGTGGAGCAGGGAGGACGGCGATGACATGGCGGCTTCGACGTTGGTGACCTGGTAGCCGTA
>NZ_AOPZ01000264.1 GCF_000414115.1 Streptomyces aurantiacus JA 4570 | reverse complement strand
CCGCTCGCCGGCATCAAGGCATCCGTCTCCAGCCTCCGCTCGGACGACATCGAGTGGTCCGACGAGGACCAGGCGGAACTCCTCGCCGCCATCGAGGCGGGCGCCGACCGCCTCGACCACCTGGTCGGCAACCTCCTGGACATGTCACGCCTGCAGACCGACACCGTGACGCCGATGGTCCGCGAGATCGACCTCGACGAGGTCGTCCCGCTCGCCCTCGAAGGCATGACCGCGCCCGCCGACAACGTGGTCCTCGACATCCCCGAGGCGCTGCCGATGGTCGCCGCCGACAAGGGCCTCCTGGAGCGCGCCGTCGCCAACGTCATAGAGAACGCCCTCAAGTACAGCCCCGACGGCAAGCCCGTCCTCGTCGCCGCCAGCACCACGGCCGACCAGGTGCAGCTCCGCGTCGTGGACCGCGGCCCCGGCGTGCCCGACGAGGCCAAGGACCGCATCTTCGAGCCGTTCCAGCGCTACGGCGACGCCCCGCGCGGCGCCGGCGTCGGCCTCGGCCTCGCGGTGGCCCGCGGCTTCACCGAGGCGATGGGCGGCACCCTCGCCGCCGAGGACACCCCCGGCGGCGGGCTCACCATGGTCCTCGCGCTGCGCCTGGTCCCCGGCCGCCCGCAGACGAGCCCCGGCCTGCCCGCGGCCGCCACGAACTGAGCCCGCTCCGGTCGCCGCCCGCCGTCCCGTGACGTACGAAACGTAGAGAGGCACGAAACGCGGAGACGTACGCGGCGGAGAGACGTACGGGACGCGGGCCGGGAGGCGGGCGGTGATGGCCGAGCTGCTGACGCCGCACGGCGTGGCCCTGGCCACGCGCGGGCTCGACCTCGCCGGGGTGCTCGCCGCCGCGCTGCAGGGCGGCGCCATCGCCCGCACCGAACGCCTCGACCTGTTCGGTTTCGTCGCGGTCGGCGTGGTCTCCGGCCTCGGTGGCGGGCTCATCCGCGACACCCTGCTCCAGCACGGGACGCCGGTGGCGCTGACCGACGTCTTCTACCTGCCGACCGCTCTCACAGGCGCGCTCATCGCCTTCGTGATCAGCATCAGCCAGGACGCCTGGGACCGGCTCTTCACCGCCCTGGACGCCGCGGTCATCGGCTTCTGGGCGGTCGCCGGGGCGCAGAAGACGCTCGCGGCGGGGCTCGGCTGGCTGCCCGCGCTGCTGCTCGGGACCATCACGGCGGTCGGCGGCGGGGCGCTGCGCGACATGATGCTGCGCCGCGTTCCGGCCGTGCTGGGAGGGAACGCGCTGTACGCGTCCGTGGCCGTGGTCGCCGCCGCGATCACCGTCGTGTGCAGCTACGCCGAGCAGCCCACCCTCGGCATCGTGCTCGGCGTCACCGTGGCGCTCGTCCTGCGGCTCACCGCGTACAAGCGGGGCTGGGGGCTGCCGAGCGGACTCGACTGGCAGCCCCGTTCGCGGCTCGCGGGGGCCCCGTTCGCGGCTCGCGGGGGCGCTGCGGCGCAGGTGGCGCGGCGCGCCCCCGGCCGGGGACCGCCCGGGGCGAGCGAGGGGCCGGAGCGCGGGCGCCGCCCGGCGGCTGCGGTTCCGCGGCGCCCGCCCGGCACCGGGCACCCTGCGCCGGAAGTCCGCCCCCGCGCATCCGCACGACGTCGAGGGCGAGAACGGCACCGACGGTGACGGCCCCCCTCGTCGTCCGGTGGCGGGGTGACTCCGCGAGCGCCTCACCCGCCCGGCCGAACGCGGCCCGGCGGGGCGGGCCCTCAAAGACAGGCCCTCAGCGCGTGAGGCGGTGCGCCAGCCCCGGATAGTCGACGACGAAGCCGTCCCCGTCGAACGTCACGTCCCGCTGGAAGTCGCCGGACGTGAAGCGGACCCGCGCCCCGTGCACCGTGCGCGGGAGCGGCGCGTACCGCTGGGGCGAGGCGTGCACCGTCAGATCCGGCACCGAGACCCAGGCCATCAGGAACCGCCGCTCGCCGCGCGCGGCGGACCGGTGAAGCCCGTGCCGCAGCACCGGCATGGTGTTGGTCAGCGGACACAGCCCCAGATCGCAGTCCAGCGCCCCGTCGAGCGCGGGCAGCGCCGCGCCGTCCGCGCTCCACCGCCCCGCGCCGTCGCGCACCAGCTCCAACTCCCGGGCGCCGAGCGCGTCTTCGGACGAGACGCGCAGCACGCGCGTGACGAAGCCGTCGCCCGTTTCGAGGGTGTACGAGATCCAATAGGGATCGGGGACCGTGCCGACGGCGCGGCCGCGCGCCCGCAGCGACTCGCCGTCGACCTCGGCCCAGGCCGTCTCGTATCCGGTGCTCTCCGTGACCTGCCAGGTGAGGACGCGCGAGATCGACATGGGCGGCACCATAGCGGCGCGGGCGTGCGCGCAACGGCCGGGCCGCAGGGTGTTCACGCGCGTCGCAGGGTGTTCACGCGAGCCGCACAGCAACTCTTTGAGTCGCTCCTCTCGTGGGGCCGAGATCACCGAACACGAGTTTCAGGAACGTGCCCGTCGTGGCCGACGTGACGGTGGCGGGCTTGGCGGTGACGGCGGCGACCGGCCGGTTCCAGGTGACGGTGAGACCGGAGCGCGCCGCGCGGGTCGGGTCGCTGACGCACACCACCGCCGTCCCGTCCGGCCGCTCGCCGATCAGGACGGCGCAGGCGGCACTCGCGGTGAGCGCGCCGGCGGTCCCGGCCGCCCAGAACGTCACGCCGGTGAAGCCGAGCGAGGGCACGCTGATGCCTTGCCGCGTACCGGAGTTGGCGAGGATCCGCAGCCAGCCGGTGGCCGCCGCGCGCTCGGCGGTGCGGGCCGCGCTCGCGCCGGGCAGCAGCAGATACGCGTACGTGGCGTCGGTGGGATCGGTGCCGTGGTTCACGTACAGCGTGAGATAGGTGCGGGTCAGCGGGGTCGTCGCGCCGCCCTTGTTGATGTCGCTCCACTTGCCGGTGCGCTGCTCGCGGCGCGCCTCGACGGTCGCGCCGCCGGGGAAGACATAGCCGCCGTGGCCGCCGATGTGCGCCCACTTCGCGCCGGTGAGCCGCTGCGACCAGGGCGTGGTGGTGGGCTTGGTGACGCCGTCGGCCTGGAACGGGGCGCGTCCTTCCGGGCCGAGGTTGCGGTTCTCGACGGTCGTCTCCACGGTCGCCCCGTCCGCGCAGGTGATGCCCGCGCCCAGGCACACGATCGCGTCGTCCAGACAGAACCACGCCTTGCGCGCCGACAGCGTGCTCTGCAGCCCCTTCAAGTGCTGCCCGAGGACGGCTCGTTGGCCGTCGCTCGCCCCGCCCACCCAGCTCACGTCCGGCCGCGCCGCGCCCCAGTCGCCGCCCGCCCCGTCCGCGAGGACCTTGCGCGACGCGGTGCTGCCGGGCAGCCGGTACGGGTCGACGGTGGGCCAGAAGGCGTCGCTGTACTGGCCGTTGGCGTAGGTGTCGCCCCACCAGGCGAGCAGGCCCGAGCCGGTGTGCCAGCCGCGCAGGTTCTCGCCGTTGCCGGTCTCGTAGTACGTGATGCGGGAGTCGGCCATGCTGATCGACGCGGCCCAGCCGGGGCGGCGGTGCGTGGCGCGCGCCATGTTCGTGAACAGGCGGTGGCCGGTCGGCTCGGGCACGGGCGTGACGGCGGCGTCGTCCTCGATGGCCTTGAGCCGGGCCAGGTGCGCGAGGCCGAGCTGCGGGTCCTTCAGCGGCGGGCTGTAGTAGTCGCGGCGTATCCAGCCCTTCACCAGGCCGCGCCAGCGGGCGTGTTCGGCCGCGGACGCGCCCTGGCCGAGCAGCGCGATCGAGGCCAAAATCGGGTGGCCGCGCAGATGGTCGTCGGCCTGGACCCTCTTGGCGTCGGAGGCGGCGACACCGCGGCTGATGGCGCGCCCGGCGACACAGTCCATGATCAGGCCGTTGTAGAGGAACGGCGCCCACGCCTTCTCCACGGCGTCGAAGATGATCTGCTTCCCGCCGTCCGTCACCTCCCACTGCGACCCGTCGAGCAGCGCGAACAGCAGGCCGAGCCCGCCGAGCAGCACCGACCCGTAGGAGCCGGTGTACGGCACGGTGGTGTGCTGGATGAACGACCCGTCCGTGTACAGGCCGTCGCCGCTGGTCACGTACGGGAAGACGGGCGACAGGGCGTCCCGGGCCAGCGCGATCTTCGCCGCGTTCGCGCCGACGACGCCGCGCAGCGCGAGCACCCGGCACAGGTCCACGCGGTTGGCGCCGGTGCTGGTGCCCGTGTACTGAGCCACCGCCGAGTCCGGCACGAAGTGGTCGACGGCCGCGCAGTAGCGGGCGATCCGGTCGGCGGACAGCGCGTCGTACATCAGCACACAGATGTCGAGCAGCGCCTGCGGGGCGCCGATCTGCCAGCTCCACCAGTTGCCGAAGCGCGCCTGCCGCTCGTTGTAGACCTGTGCGTAGAGGTGGTCGAGCCCGGTCAGGACGGCGGCCTTGAGCGTGGCGTCGCCGGTGAGGCCGGTGCCCTGCTGGCTGTAGGCGTGGGCCATGGTGGCGAGCCGGGTGCAGCTGGTGACGATGTTCGCGGAGTAGCCGTACGACTCCTGGTCGGTGTCCGGCTCGGGGTCCGCGTACGAGGCATCGGGCCAGAGCGATCCGGTCGCCGGGGCCATCGTGGCCATCAACTCCCCAGCTGTGGCGCCGAGTTCGCTGAGGCGACTCTTGAACGGCTCGGCGGTCGGGCTGAAGCCCTCACCGAGGACGAGGGTGCGCCACTTGGCGCGCAGCGCGGCGTACGCGTCGGCGGCCGGGGTCGAAGCGGCGGTGGGGCGCGGCCCGGCGGTGTCGCGCGCGGCGGCGGGGAGAGTGCCGGGCGCGGCGAGCGCGAACGCCGAGGTGCCGGTGGTCAGGAGGAAGGCGCGGCGGGGCCAGGGAGGGGGCATGCGGGGCTCCGTGGGCTGGGGCGAGGGCGGGGGAGCGGGGCACGTGCCGGGATGAGGGTGACCGAGGCTTGGTAAGCGCTTTCTAGCATGTACGCGTCGACGGACTCAATGGCCGTGACAGAAGTCGACCGTGCGGTCAGGCTCCGGGTGCGATGCTGTCGGGCGCCTTGACGTCGAGGGCCGCTGCATCGGGTGCCGCGGCCTCGACCTGCGGAGCGGTTTCAGCCTGCGGGGTGGGTTGAGCCTGCGGGGCGGCGGCCGGGGGTGGCGTGGCCCCGGGCTGCGGCTGCTGGTTCGCGGCCCGTTCCAGGAAGCGCAGCAGCTCGACGGGGAACGGCAGCACAAGCGTGGAGTTCTTCTCGGCGGCCACGGCCACGACGGTCTGCAGGAGCCGCAGTTGGAGGGCGGCGGGCTGCTCGGACATCTGCTTGGCGGCCTCGGCGAGCTTCTTGGACGCCTGGAGCTCGGCGTCGGCGTTGATGACGCGGGCGCGCCGCTCCCGGTCGGCCTCGGCCTGCCGGGCCATCGACCGCTTCATCGTCTCCGGGAGCGACACGTCCTTGATCTCGACGCGGTCGATCTGCACGCCCCAGCCGATGGCCGGGCTGTCGAGCATCAGCTCCAGGCCCTGGTTGAGCTTCTCGCGGTTGGACAGCAGATCGTCCAGGTCGCTCTTGCCGATGATGGACCGCAGCGAGGTCTGTGCCATCTGCGAGACCGCGAAGCGGTAGTCCTCGACCCGGACGATCGCGCTGGACGCGTCGACCACCTTGAAGTACACGACGGCGTCGACGCGCACCGTGACGTTGTCGCGCGTGATGCCCTCCTGCGCGGGCACCGGCATCGTCACGATCTGCATGTTGACCTTACGCATCCGGTCCAGGCCCGGCACGATCATGGTGAATCCGGGCTGGCGCGCGTCACCGGAGAGGCGGCCGAGGCGGAAGACGACGCCGCGTTCGTACTGCTTGACGACGCGGGCGGCCGACATCACGTACACAAGGGCGGCGGAGAGTGTCGCCGCGCCCGCCGCGAGAAGCTCTTGCACCATGACGACCCCCTGTCGCTCCGAGCCGTCGTCAATCAACGATACGCCCGGACGCGGGGGCGGGGCGAGCCCCTGGGAGCGGGTCAAACGGGCCGGACGGGCCGGGGCCGGGACTCGTACAGGCGCGTGTGGTAGCGGCCCGCGGCCTCGAGTCCGGTGGGGTCGAGGCCCAGCGCGCGCACGCGCTCGACGGCGTCGCGCTGCTCGTCGGGGCTGGTGAACAGGCGCTGCGGATAGGTGCGCGCGGGGTCGCACCCGGTGACGAGGCCGCGCGCGGTGAGGCTGTCGGCGATGCGGTCGTAGGGGACGGTGCGCAGGACGAACGCGCTGACCCACGGCGGAAGTCGGACGCAGTCGAGCAGGGCGTCGAAGGTGCGGTGCGTGACGTAGCCGATGCCGCCGGTGACGGTGATCAGGCCGACGCCGGACATCGCGCGCGCCAGGCCGTGGCTGGGCGGCACGCGCTCCAGGTTCTCCGCGTACGCCTCGTCGAGCAGGCCGACGGCCAGGGCGTAGGCGGTGGCGTTGGCGGCGGTGTCCACGCCGACCAGGCGCACCGCGTCCGGGCGGCGGCGCGCGGCGTAGAACTCCTTGTCCACGTCGACGAGTTCACTCGTGGTGAGCTCCGCCGTGTCTTCGCCGGCGTAGTGCGCGTACAGGTCGGCGAGTGTCAGATCGTGGTTGAGCAGGGCGGCGTTGATGCCGTACGAGCAGCACAGGTCGAGCACGGTGAACCCGTCGCCGCCGTCGGGGGCGGGCGGCGTGCTCGCGCGCCGTGCCGCGAGAGTCCGGCGGAAGACGCCCTGGGCATGGTGCGGGATCTCGTACTCGTAGGGGGCGAGGCGGCGGAAGTACGAGCGCGGGTCGGGCAGGTCGTAGATGTCGTCGAAGCGTGTCTTGCCCGCCATGGGGTCCGCCGCGGCGTCGGGGGTGCCGGGTGCGCCGGGGTGCCTGCGTGCGCGCATGGGTGTGCCTCTCGTGACATGGGTTCGGGGGTGCGGCAGCTGAAGCACTACCCGACGTCTCACGGGCCCGGAAGGCCACAAGACGGTTCCTGGCCACTCCTGGCCCCCTGGACTCACTAGGCTGTGCCGGTGTTCACCTCCCAGGGCCCCTCGCTCCGCGAACTGACCGTGCAGGCGCTGTCCTCCACCGAGCACGGCTACGACCTGCTGGCTCCCAAGTTCGACCACACGCCCTTCCGTACGCCCGAGCGCATCCTCGACGCGTGTGCCGAGGCCCTGCGTCCACTTGGCCCGTTCGCGGCGGGTCTCGACGTGTGCTGCGGCACCGGCGCGGGCGTGGAGATCCTGCGGCCGATGTGCCGGGAGCATGTGACCGGGGTCGACTTCAGCGCCGGGATGCTGGCCGAGGCGCGCGCGGCGCTCACGCCTGACGACCGGCTCGGGGACAGGGGGCCGGTGGTCGACTGGGTACGGGCCGACGCCCGCGCGCTGCCCTTCATCGAGGGCTTCGACGTGGCCGTCAGCTTCGGGGCGTTCGGACACTTCCTGCCCGCCGAGCGGCCCGGCCTTTTCCGCCAGGTGCACGGGGCGCTGCGCCCCGGCGCCTTTCCCCTCGGCGCACCACAGCCACTCACGTCACCATGGTACTGGGCCATGCTCGGCTTCGACGGGGCGATGCGGGCGCGCAACCTGCTGTGGCGGCCGCGCTTCGTCATGTACTACCGCACCTTCGGGCTGGCCGGGGTGCGGGCCGACCTGGAACGGGCGGGGTTCGCCGTGGAGCTGCGGCCGCTGGAGGAGTTCGGCCGCCGGGACGACGGCAGCCCGCGCTGGCGGCTCGTGGTGGCGCGCAAGCCATTCCTGCACGAGGGCCCGGTTACCTCGGCGCGCCCCTGAACGCCCGCCGGTACGCCTGCGGGCTCACCCCCGCGATCCGCTTGAAACGGTCCCGGAACGCCGTCGGCGAGCCGAAGCCGACCTGCGCGGCGACGCGCTCCACCGGGTGCTCGGTGGTCTCCAGGAGGTGCTGGGCCTGGCGGACCCGCGCGCGGTGCAGCCACTGCAGCGGGGTCGTGCCGGTCTGCTCGCGGAACCGGCGCAGCAGGGTGCGGCTGCTCAGTCCCGCGTGCCCGGCGATGTCGTCGAGGGTGAGTTCGCGCGCCGCGTTCTCCTCCAGCCAGCGCAGCAGCGGTTCGAGCTCGCGGCCGCGCGGGTGCGCCGGGGGCTGGTTGACGATGAACTGGGCCTGCCCGCCCTCGCGTTCGAGGGGCATCACCGACAGGCGCGCGGCGTCGGCGGCGACCGCCGAGCCGTAGTCGCGCCGGATCATGTGCAGGCTCAGGTCCATGCCGGCGGCGGCGCCCGCGGACGTGAGGATCTGACCGTTGTCGACGTAGAGCACGTCGGGGTCGACGTCGATGTCCGGGTAGGCCGCCGCCAGGTGGTCCGTCGCGAACCAGTGCGTCGTGGCGCGCAGGCCGTCGAGGAGCCCGGCCTGCGCGAGGACGAAGGTGCCCACGCAGATGGAGGCGATGCGGGTACCGGCGGCGGCCGCCTCGCGCAGCGCGGCCAGGGTCTTCTCCGGCACCGGCGCCGTCGGGTCGTGGGTGCCGGGCACGACGATCGTGTCCGCGTCCACGAGCCCGCTCAGGTCGTGGTGCGCCCGCAGCGTGAACGTGCGCGCGTCGACCTCGGGTTCGGCCGCGCACACCCGCACCCGGTAGCCCGGCCGCTCACCGGGCAGCCGGGTCCTGTTGAACACGTCCAGGGGCATCGCCAGGTCGGACGGGATGACGTCGTCGAGCGCGAGGATGGCCACGGTGTGCATGGCGGCAACGTACGGCACCGCCGTCATCCCGCCAAGCGCGCTCTCCCCGCCATGCGCCCCCGCACGCCTGCGGGACCAGGCCCTTAGCGGGGCGGTCCGCCACGCCGACCGCGTGGCGATTTTCCGTTGAAAGCTGTCATTACGGCCACTGTCGGTGCCGTGATGCCGCTGGCTAACGTCGGCGCCGGGAAGGCGGACCGGAGCCCTGCGCCGCCAGGGCCGCCCCGGCCGCCACGGTCACCACCAGGAAACGGAACCCGCGCATGCACGCTCAGGTAGTCCTCTTCGACGGCTTCGACCCGCTGGACGTCCTCGGTCCGCTGGAGATCCTGTACGCCGGAGGCATCGCGACGAACGGCGGCATCACCGTCGAGCTGGTCTCGGCGGAGGGCGCCCGCGACGTGCCCAGCGGCCTGGAGCTGGTCACCCTCAGGGCCACGGCGCGGCTCGACCCCGAACGCGCGGGCCTGATCCTGGTGCCGGGCGCCGCGGGGCCCAGCGAGCAGCACGACCCCGAGGACGACAGCATCCCCTCCCGCCTTGCCCGCACCCAGCGGACCGCCCTGCCCGCGCTCCTGTCGGACGCCATGGCGCACCCCGGCCTGACCATGACCTCCGTGTGCGGCGGCTCCCTGGTCCTGGCGATGTCGGGGCTGCTCAAGGGCAGGTACGCCACCGGCCACCACGACGCGCTCGACGCCCTGTGGGGCCTCGGGGTGTCCGTCGTGCGGGCCCGCGTCGTCGACGACGGCGATCTGGTCACGGGGGCCGGGGTGACCTCGGGGATCGACCTCGGACTGCACCTGCTGGAGCGGGAGTTCGGGCCGCGGGTGGCGCACGCCGTCGAGGAGATGTTCGCGCACGAGCGGCGCGGGGTGGTGTGGAGCCCCACCGGGGCGGAGCCCGCGCCGATCTGATCAGATCAGATCTGATCAGCCCCCGTTCCCGCCCCGAAGCCCGACCCGGAAGTCCTCCCATGACGAAGCTGTTCCTGATCCTGCACGTCCTCGCGGCCATCATGGCCGTCGGCCCGGTCGCCGTCGCGGCCAGCATGTTCCCGCCGGTCCTTCGCGGCGCCCTCGCAGGACCGGGCGAGGCGGCGCCCGTCACGACGCTGCGTACGCTGCACCGCATCTGCCGTGTCTACGCGGGCGTCGGCATCGCCGTGGTGATCTTCGGCTTCGCCACGGCCAGCAGCATGGGCGTGCTCGACAGCGCCTGGCTGATCACGTCGATCGCGCTGACGTTCATCGCCGCGGTGATCCTGATCGTGCTGGTGCTGCCCCGGCAGGAGTCGGCGCTTGAGGCGGTCGCCGCGGTGGGCGCCGCGGGCGGGGGGACCGGTGGAACCGAGGAAGCCACGGCCGCGCAGGGCGCCGTGCGGCTCGACGCGCGCACCAGCGTCCAACTCGCCATGTTCACAGGAATCTTCAACGTCCTGTGGGCCACCGTCACCATCCTGATGATCGTCAGGCCGGGCTCGACGACCGGAGGCTGACCCCGGCGGCCCGGCGTCGGGCGCGAGGCGTCCGGCTCACGCCAGGAACTCCAGCCGGTCGGCCCGTACGGGATGGGCGAAGCCGTCGCCGGCCGCCCACCGCGCGAGTTCGCGCGTCGCCACATCGGTCAGGCGCTGCCACTCGTTGCCCTGGGAGCCCGCGAGGTGCGGGGTGATGAGGGCGTTCTCGCAGCCCCACAACGGGTGTCCCGGCGGCAGGACTTCGGGCTCGGTGACGTCGAGCACCACCCGGACGCGGCCCGCGAGGACCGCTTCGGTGAGCGCGTCCTGGTCGACGACGGCTCCGCGCGCGGTGTTGATGAGGACGGCGTCGCGCCGCATCGCCGCGATCTCCCGTCGGCCGACGAGACCACGTGTGGCGGGCAGCAGCGGCGTGTGGACGCTGACGATGTCGCTCCGCTCGAACAGCTCCCCGAGGCCGACGGCCCGCACGCCCAGCGCCGCGGCTTCCGCCTCGTCCACGTACGGATCGTGGAGCAGCACTCGGACGTCGTACGGGCGGAGCAGTTCGACGACCCGCCGCCCGACGTGCGACGCCGACAGAATGCCCACGGTGCGGCCGTAGTTGCCGACGGTGCGCGGGGTGTCCAGCGGGTCGTCGCGGCGGCGGGTGGCCTTGAAGGCGTGCGCGCGCTCCAGGACGTGCTTGCCGGTGAGGAGGATCATCGCGACGGTGTACTCGGCGACGGGCAGCGCGTTCGCGGCGGCCGCCGACGACACCTCGATGCCCCGTTCCCAGCAGGCCGGGGTGAGATGGCCGCGTACGGATCCCGCGGTGTGCACGACGGCCCGCAGCCGCGGCGCCGCGGCGAGCGCGGCCTCGTCGAGCGGCGGGCAGCCCCAGCCGGTGATCAGCACCTCGGCCCGCCCCAGCAGGTCCCGGGCCCGCTCGCCGGTGAAGTCGTGCAGTACGGGCGGGTGTTGAAGCGCGCAGACTTCGCCGAACGCGGTGAGCGCGTCCGGTGCCAGCAGGGCCGCCGCGGCGCCGGGCGACATGGCGAGCGCGGCGGTGGGCCGGGGACGGTGCGGTGGGGTGGGCATACGCGGCGGGGACTCCTCACTTCCGGCGGCGCCGGATCCGTACGAGACTTCCGGCGGCGCCGGATCCGTACGAGTCTCTTCCTGCCGCGCCTATTCCGCATCCGCCGCGCCCCGGCGGCATGATCTTCGCATGACTGAGATCACCCTGATGTCGGACGCGAGCGTCGCCGCCGTACCCGTACGCGACTGCGGCGAACCCCTGGTGGACGTGCGCGCCGCGGGCACCCTGCTCGTCGACGCGCGGGCGGCGGACCCGGCGGACGCCTACGCCCAGCTGCGCGAGGGCGTACTGCAACGCCTCCTGCGCGCACAGGAGTTGCTGCCCCGGGGCCTGCGGCTCCTCTTCGTCGAGGGATACCGCCCGCTGTCCCTCCAGCGCCACTACTTCGAGCAGTACGCCGCCGGGCTCGGCGCCGACAACCCGACCTGGCCGCCCGCCCGCGTGCACGCCGCCGCCAGCCGCTTCGTCGCCCCGCCGGAGATAGCCCCGCACAGCGCGGGCGCGGCGGTGGACCTGACCCTCGCGGCCGCCGACGGCACGGAGTGCGACCTCGGCACCGCCATCGACGCCAGCCCCGAGGAGAGCGCGGGCGCCTGCTACACGGACGCGCCCGGCATCAGCGCCGAGGCCCGCGCGAACCGCGAGATCCTGGGCGCCGCACTCACCGCCGCCGGCCTCGTCAACTACCCCACGGAGTGGTGGCACTGGTCGTACGGCGACCGCTACTGGGCGCTGGCGACCGGGGCCGAGTGCGCGCTGTACGGGCCGTGGCCCGGGGAGGGCCGAGCGGCCTGACGGCGGTGCCGTGGCGGCGTCAGGCGATGAGCGAACGGCCGGTGGGCGCGAGACGGAGGGTCCGGGGCGCGGCCGTCTGCTCCCGCTCGATGGCCGGCAGGATCGCCTCGCGCGCGAAGGTACGGGCCCGCACCTCGGTGAGGTGGCGCTGGTGCGCGCGCTCGTCCGCGTACGAGGTGAGGACCACGACGGCGTTCTCCCCGGCGCGGACCGGCAGTCTGGGGAAGGTGTTGTGCGCCGTCTCGGTGGTGAGCGCGGCGAGCGGCGCGGGTCCCGTCTCGCGCAGGACGGGCAGGAGTTGGTCGCGGATCAGCGTGCGTCCCTTGTCCCGTCCGGGAGCGAAGGACCACACGGTCGCGGCCACGAACCGGTTCGGTGCGGCGGCGCCGATGCCCGGCCGCTCCGACGGCAGGACGGCGAGGCCCTTGGTGTCGTCAGACAGGGGGCGCAGCAGCAGGACGTCGTCGGAGTCGGCCATGGTGGCGTTCGCCCGGGGGCCGTGCTCGGCCCAGACGGGACCGTCGTAGAACGCCGTCAGCGCGCGGTGGCGTGCCGCCATGTCGCGGAATCCGCGCAGCCACACGAAGCGGTCCGGGTCGTCGAGGTCGCGGAACTGACCGAGCACGGCCATCCCGGTCGCTTCCTGGGTCTCGACGAGCTCCCGGTCGAACAGCTCGATGAGTTCGTCGCGGCGGCCGGGCAGCAGCGTGTACTGGCGGAGTTCGACCACGGCGGGGTCGCGGCGGGGATCGGTCGGGGGCATGGACGGCTCCTGTTTCGTCGGTTCGGTCGGCCGCGTCGGCTGTGGCGGGGCCGGGCGGCTGTGGCGGGGCCGGGCGCGAGCCGACGGTAGGGGAGCGGTGTGCCAGGGGCTGTCAGGGTTTTGGAGAATGGGCGCATGTCTGCGTCCGCTCCCGGCCGGCTCCTGTCGGTGCTCCTGCTGCTGCAGTCCCGCGGCCGCGTGTCGGCCCGCGGGATCGCCGAGGAACTGGGCGTGTCCGTGCGGACGGCCTACCGCGACCTGGGGCGGCTGCAGGACGCGGGGGTGCCGGTCTACGCGGAGCCGGGCCGCGGCGGCGGCTACCGCCTGCTCGACGGCTATCGCACCCGCCTCACCGGCATGAACGAGGGCGAGGCGCGGGCGCTGCTGTTCACCGGGCTGCCCGGCCCCGCCGCCGATCTCGGGCTCGCCGCGGAGGTGACGGCGGCCCGGCTGAAACTGCTGGCCGCGCTGCCGGCGGGACTGCGCGAGCAGGCGGCGCGGTCCGCGGAAACGTTCCACCTGGACGCCCCGGGCTGGTACCGGGAGCCCGAACAGACGCCGTT
Source organism: Streptomyces aurantiacus JA 4570 (assembly GCF_000414115.1). GTDB lineage: Bacteria > Actinomycetota > Actinomycetes > Streptomycetales > Streptomycetaceae > Streptomyces > Streptomyces aurantiacus_A. The sequence continues at coordinate 44,298 of NZ_AOPZ01000264.1, read as the reverse complement.
CCTCTCCCTGTTCGCCGACGCGGTGCTCGGCCGGTGCGCGGTGGACGTGCGGTACCGCCGCTGGCGCGCGCCCCAGGAGGTGCGCCGCCGGCTCCGCCCGTACGGCCTGGTCCTCAAATCCGGTGTCTGGTACGTCGTGGCCGCCGGGAAGACCGCCGACGCGGGGAAGGACCGGGCGGCCACCTACCGCGTCGCCCAAGTCCTCGACGCCGAGGTCACTGAGGAGCGGTTCGACCGCCCGGCGGACTTCGACCTGGGCGCGTACTGGGCCGCGTACCTCGACGACTTCCGCACCCGCCGCTACACCGGCACCGCCACCGTCCGGCTGTCCCCGCGGGGGCGCCTGCGCCTGCCCGACAACGTCGCCCCCGAAGTGGTGCGGGCGGTCGAGTCCACCGCGACCGCCGTCGGCGCGGACGGATGGGTGGAGGCGGTCATCCCGACCGAGAGCACGGGGCACGCCTGCGGCGAACTGCTGCGGCTCGGGACCGACGTGGAGGTGGTCGCCCCGGCCGAGCTGCGCACGGCCATGTCCGACACCGTGGCCGCGCTCGCCCGGACGTACGGAGTCGGCCGACTGCCCGTATGATCTGCGGCATACCGCATCGCATGGCGGCCTCCTGAAGCATCCGAAGCCCGACCGGGAGGTCCCCGCATGTCCGCGTCCCCACGCGTGTCCGCGTCCGCGCTCCAGGTACGCCCCTTCCACCGCGACGACCGCGACCAGCTCACCGAGCTGGTGAACAGCCACGTCGCCGCCGTCGTGCCCGGCGTCTCCGTGTCCGTGAACACCGTCCTCGGCCATCTCGCGCGGCAGCCCGACGAGTTCATCACCGACCCGTGGGTGGCCGAGCGCGTCACGCTGGTCGCCGAGCAGCGCGCGTTCGTCGTGGCCGCCGCGCATCTGCTGCGCTACCGGGACGGCGCCGACGTCGGCCCTGACTACCGCGACCTGGGCGAGATCAACTGGTTCGTCTGCCACCCGGCCGCGTCCTTCTGGCCGGACGCCGACACGGCCGCGGACCTGCTCATGAGCGCCTGCCTCGCGCAGCTCGCCCGCTGGGACGTGCGCGCCCGCGCGGCCGACGGCGCGCTGCCCGCCCCCGCCGTCTACGGCCTGCCGCGCGCCTGGCCCCACGTCCGCGCCGCCTACGAGCGCGCCGGATTCCGGCACACCGGCGACACCGAGGTCGTCCTGATCGCCGCCGTGCCCGACCTGCGGCGCACCCCGCCGCCGCTGCCGGGCCTGGCCGTCCGCCGCACCCTCGGAGAGTGCGGTACGCGGCTGACCGCGCATGCCGACGGGCGCGACCTGGGCTTCATCGAGGTCGACACCGCGCTCGGCCGCCCCGAACGCCAGGCCCGCAACGGCTCGCTGGCCGACGTCGGCAACTTCCGCACCGAGCCGGGCCACGGCATCGACGCCCTGGACGCCTGGCTCCTGGGCGAAGCCGCCGAGTGGCTGCGCCTCGCCGGAGCCGACCGGCTGCTCGCCTACGAGGCGGCCGACGACCCGGAAGCGATCGCACGCCTGACGGCGCTCGGTTTCACGGAACTGGTGCGCACCGACCGGGGTTGGCAGCACGGGTGAGACCGGCGCGGCGGGCCCCGAGAGCCTGCCTTTGAACCAGGCCCTCAGCCGAATGAACCAGGCCCTCAGCCGAACTGCACCGACCGCTTCGACAACCCCAGCCAGGTGCCCTCGATGACGCTCCGCGGGCTGTCCAGGTCGTCCGCCGCAGCGCCGAGCGTGACCGCCAGCGGCACGAAGTGCTCCTCGCGGGGGTGGGCGTACTGGGCGGCCGGGGCCTTCTGCGCGAAGTCCAGCAGCGCGTCGACGTCACCGGCCTCCAGGGCCCGGCGCCCCCAGTCGTCGAACTCGGCCAGGGGGGAGGGGACTTCGTTCTGCGGGTTGATGGCGCGCAGATTGTGCGTGAAGGAGCCGCTGCCGACGATCAGTACGCCCTCGTCGCGCAGCGGCGCGAGCCTGCGGCCGATGTCCATCAGCTTCTTCGGTTCCAGCGTCGGCAGGGACATCTGGAGCACCGGGATGTCCGCGTCCGGGTACATCTCCCGCAGCGGGACGTACGCGCCGTGGTCGAGGCCGCGCTCGGGCAGGTCGTGCACCGGCATGCCCGGGGCGCGCAGCAGGCCCCGGACCTGCTCGGCGAGCCCGGGGGCGCCGGGCGCGGCGTACTGGATGCGGTAGTAGTGCTCGGGGAAGCCCCAGAAGTCGTAGACCAGCGGCACGGTGGTGGTCGCGCCGAGTGCGAGCGGGGCCTCCTCCCAGTGGGCGGAAACCATCAGGATCGCCGTCGGGCGCGGCAGCCCCGCGCCCCACCGGGCGAGCTGGCCGGGCCAGAAGGCGTCCTCGGCGAGGGTCGGGCCGCCGTGGCTCATGAAGAGGGCAGGCATGCGCGATGGCGGGCGTTCCGGGGGAGCGGTGGTCATGGTCGCCTCCTTGACGTGCGGGTGTGATTCAAATTTGAAGCACATACGCATGCCGACCGTACTCGATGGTTCGAATTTGAACAACAGGCGTACGCTGCTCCCATGGGCGACACGCAATGGCTGAACGACGACGAGATGGCCCTCTGGCAGGCATTCCTCACGGCCGGGGCGCTCCTCGACCGGCGCGTCGAGGAGCAGCTCAAGGCCGAGTCGGGGCTGTCCCATGTGCAGTACGAGGTGCTGGTGCGGCTGTCCGCCGCCGAGGGCGGCGAGCTGCGCATGAGCGAACTCGCCGGCGCCCTGGTCACCACCAAGAGCGGACTCACGTACCAGATCACGCAGATGGAGAAGGCGGGCCTGGTGCGCCGCCGCTCGTGCGCCGACGACGTGCGCGGCGTCCACGCCGTCCTCACCGACGCGGGCCGCGCACGCCTGGAGCGGGCCGCGCCCGGCCACGTCCGGGTCGTCCGCGACCAGCTGATCGACGTCCTCGGCGACGACCGGGGCCGGGCCGTGCGGGAGGGCCTTGAGGAGGTTGTGCGGAGGCTGGGCGGAGGGTGACTCAGGGGACGCCGCCCGGCGGGGCTCCGGCTCAGACCAGCGCCTCGCGCTCCGCGCGGGCCTGCTCGTCCTGGTCGGCGACGTGCCAGTGCAGGTCGCGGACGCCCGGCTCCAGGGAGAGGCGCGACACGAGCTGCTCCATGTCCGCGCCGGGAGCGCCGTCGATGACGACCGCGGCCTCCAGCGTGGTCGTGCCGTCGTCCTCGCCGCGCCGGATGCGCAGCCCCGCGAGGCGCGGATCGGCGCTGCTGAGCAGCTGGACGAGCAGCGCGCGGATGTGGGCCTCGTCGCGGCGGTCGCAGGTGACGTGGAAGGTGACGTGCGCAGTGGTGTCGTCGTTGCCCTGCGGGGCCCGGTCGATCAGGCGGCTGGTGGGCCGCAGGACGAGGTGCACGCCGACGACGGTGGCGGCGCCGAGCAGCGCGAGGGTCAGCCGCCCGGAGGCCGCGAGGACGCCCACCGCCGCCGAACACCACAGCGTGGCGGCCGTGTTGAGGCCGCGGATCGACGCGCCCTCGCGCATGATGACGCCGCCGCCGAGGAATCCGACGCCGGAGACGACGTACGAGGCGACCCGGGTCGGGCTCGTGGGGTCGTGCATCGCCTCGCTGTAGAGGACGAACAGCGTGGCCCCGGCCGCCACCAGGGCGTTGGTGCGCAGCCCCGCCATGCGGGCGCGCCACTGCCGCTCGACGCCGATGAGGGCGCCGCAGCCGACGCCGGTGGCCAGGCGCAGGGCGAAGTCGAACGTGGTCAGGGACTGCATGGCGGCACCTCCTGAGGCATGGCCGGGTACGCGTCCATACTTGCATATTTACGCAAGTAAGAACAAAGGGCCGGGGTGACGGCCGGCGCTCGGTGCCCTTATTTGCGTATCCACGCAAAGAAGCGCACACTTCCGGAGGCAAGGACCAGGCCCCGGCGTCGCAGCCGGAGGCACGACCCCGGCATTCGCGAAGGAGGCAGCCATGGGCGCGGACCCTCCCAGTAGCAGCCGCTGCCTCCCCGGCAGCACCTGATCCGCCGCTCCCCGCCGCACGCACGGCACGGGACCGGCGCGACGCGGCCCCCGCGCACACCGCGCGCCCCCGGCCGCTCCTTCCTGTTGCCAGTTCACGTGCGCACACCTGCCCACTTCGTGACCCCGGCTGCCGTCCGCGCCTTGCGGTAGCGGCCTGGGGACCGCTGTGCCCAGAGTGTGGTCGGAGGTTCTTGTGATGTCGTTCAAGGCCGGCGGCGCCCCGCCGCGCGCCCCGCTCTCCTCCCGGTTCGCCGGCCGCCTGTCCCGGATGACCTGGGTGGACGTGGTGGTGGCCGCGGCCGTCCTGGTCCTGCTCTACCTCGTCCTGCGGGTCGGCCAGGGCACCACCGTCCGCTTCTCCACCGATCAGTCGGTCGCGGTGGACACCGACCCGTCCGCGCTGCCGTACGACGCGGCGCGCTCGCTCCTGCGGATGTTCGCCGCCCTCGCCGCGTCGATCGCCTTCACCTTCGTGTACGCGTACGCCGCCGCGAAGAGCCGCCGCCTGGAGCGGATTCTCATCCCGGCCCTGGACATCCTCCAGTCCGTGCCGGTGCTCGGTTTCCTCACGGTCGCCGTGACCGGGTTCATCGCCCTGTTCCCCGGCTCGATGCTGGGTCTGGAATGCGCGTCGATCTTTGCGATCTTCACCTCCCAGGCATGGAACATGACGTTCGCCTTCTACCACTCGCTGACCTCGCTGCCGCGCGAACTCGACGAGCTGTCACGGTCGTTCCGCTTCACCAAGTGGATGCGGTTCTGGAAGGTCGAGGTCCCGGCCGGGATGATCGGCCTGGTCTGGAACGGCATGATGAGCTTCGGCGGCGGCTGGTTCTTCCTTGTCGCGTCCGAGGCGATCAGCGTCAACAACAAGGACTACGCGCTGCCCGGCGTCGGCTCCTACGCCGGAGCCGCCGTCACCGACGGCGACCTCGGCAAGGTCGGCTGGGCCATCCTCACCATGGCCGTCATGGTCATCGGCGTGAACTTCCTGTTCTGGCGCCCGCTGACGGCCTGGGCGGAGCGGTTCAAGAACGAGCAGTCCGAGGCGACCGAGATCCAGCGCTCCGCCGTCCTCGACTTCCTGCGCCGCTCCCACTGGCCCCGCCTGCTCGGTGCGTCGCTGCGTCCCGTGGGCCGCGCGCTCGGCCGCGCCGCCCGGGTGTTCGGCACCGACGACCGGCCGCTCACGGTCGACCCGGCGCGCAGGCGCACCGGCGACCTCACCTTCGGGATCGTCGCGGGCGCCCTCATCGCCTGGGGCCTGGTCGACCTCGGCTTCTACCTCAACGACCGCACCGGCCTCGGGGTGTTCGGCGAACCGCTGCTCCTCGGCCTGGTCACCTTCGTCCGCGTCGTCGTGCTCGTCGCCGTCGCCACCGTCGTCTGGGTGCCCATCGGCGTACGCATCGGCTTCTCGCCGCGCCTGACCCGCGTCGCCCAGCCGATCGTGCAGGTGCTCGCGAGCTTCCCGGCCAACTTCCTCTTCCCGCTCGCCGTCTGGTTCTTCCTCAAGACGGGCCTTTCGATCAACGTGGGCGGCATCCTGCTGATGGCGCTCGGCGCCCAGTGGTACATCCTCTTCAACACCATCGCCGGCGCCATGTCGATCCCGACGGACCTGCGCGAGGCCATGGACGACCTGGGCGTACGCGGCCGGCAGCGCTGGAAGCGGCTGATCCTGCCCGGGATCTTCCCGTCGTACGTCACCGGCGGCATCACCGCGTCCGGCGGCGCCTGGAACGCCTCGATCGTCTCCGAGGTCGTCACCTTCGGCGGCACCACGCTGACCGCGACCGGTCTCGGCGCGTACATCGCGCAGGCGACCTCCGACGGCGACTTCCCGCGGCTGATCGCGGGCGTCGCGGTGATGAGCCTGTACGTCGTGGGGCTCAACCGCCTGCTGTGGCGGCGCCTCTACCGCCTCGCCGACACGAGGTACGCCCTGTGATCCGCGCGATCCGCCCCCGGGCCCGGGCCGAATCCCCCGCCCACCCGCAGACTTCCCTTTCCCTCCGGCGAACTGGAGCCCCTCTCATGGCACTCAAGGCCCTCCGCAAGCTGCTCCCGACCGGCACCACGGGCGCCCCCGGCACCCCCACCGGCCCGGTCGCCACCCCGCCGCGCGCCGCCGACGGCGACGTCCTCCTGGAGACCGCGGGCCTCACCAAGTCCTACGCGGGCGCCGACGGCGAGCTGCCCGTCCTCGCCGGCATCGACCTGAAGGTCCGCGCCGGGGAGATCGTCGCGCTGCTCGGCAAGTCCGGCTCAGGCAAGTCCACGCTGCTGCGCTGCCTGGCCGGTCTCATCCCGGCCAGCTCCGGCACCGTCAGCTACCGCGGCGAGCCGCTCACCGGCGCCAACCCCGGCACGGCCATGGTCTTCCAGACCTTCGCCCTGCTGCCCTGGCTCACCGTGCAGCAGAACGTCGAACTCGGCCTGGAGGCACGGGGCGTGCCCGCCGAGGAGCGGGCCCGCGCCGCCGTGCAGGCCATCGACCTGATCGGCCTCGACGGCTTCGAGTCCGCGTACCCGAAGGAGCTGTCGGGCGGGATGCGGCAGCGCGTCGGGTTCGCCCGCGCCCTCGTCGTCGAGCCGGACGTGCTGATGATGGACGAGCCGTTCTCCGCGCTCGACGTCCTGACCGCCGAGAATCTGCGCGGTGAGCTGATGGAGCTGTGGGAGTCGGGTCAATTCCCCACGCGGGCCGTCGTGTTGGTGACCCACAACATCGAGGAGGCCGTCCTGATGGCCGACCGCATCGTGGTCCTCGGCTCCCGCCCCTACGGCACCATCCGCGAGACCGTCGAGGTCGGCCTGGACCGGCCGCGCGACCGCGACGCGCCCGCCTTCCAGGAACTCATCGACCGCGTCTACCGCATCATGACCGGCCGCGCCAAGGAGACGCGGATCTCGGGCCGCGCCGAACCCGCCGACCAGCCCGCCGCCGACCAGGACAGGCGCACGGTCGCCGGGACCCCGCTGCCCGCCGCCACCGTCGACGGCCTCTCCGGCCTCGCCGAGATGGTCGCGCACCGCGGCGGCCGCTGCGACCTGGCCGACCTCGCCGACGAACTCGGCCTGGACGTCGACGACATGCTCCCGCAGGTCGACGCGCTCGACCTGCTCGGCTTCGCCCGCGTCAGCGGCGACGACCTGGTCCTCACCGAGGCGGGCACCGAGTTCGCCGGAGCCGACGTACAGGCGTCCAAGCCCCTCTTCGCCCGCGCCGCGACCGAGGTGCCGCTGGTCAAGCTGATCACCAACAGCCTGCGGCAGCGGCCGGACGCCGCCGTGCGCGCGGGGTTCTTCCGCGACCTGCTCGCCCACCACTTCACGAGCGAACAGGTGGAACGGCAACTGGAGACGGCCACGGACTGGGGCCGCTATGCGGAGCTTTACACGTACGACGCCGATCGGCAGGAGTACCGGTTGGACGAGGGTGCTTCGGCTAAAATCTGACCCCGTATCGCCGGTGTGCTGAGCAGTTCTCAGCCGTGCCGTGGGGGTGGGGGGCGCAAGGTGAAGGTGTTTCTCGACGGCTTATCGGGGCGGGCGAATTCGTGCAGATGGAATCCGTTGACGGCCATCTCCGTGATCGTTCTCTCCGGTGTTCTGGTGACCGCCGGGTGTGGTTCGCCTGACGATTCTCGGGGTGGCGGTGCTCCCGATGGTCCGCCGCACAGCGGGGGAGCGCCTGACGCGGACGGCGCGGACGGAGACTCTTCCTCGGAGGGTGGCTCCTCCTCCGACGGTGGCTCCGTGAACGGCGGGTCGGCGAACGGCGGGTCGGCGAACGGAGGTTCATCGTCCGGCGGCACGTCCGGATCAGGTGGCTCCGGCAGCTCGGGCCGTGATGGCGCGACCTGGGACCCCGGCAGCGGCGGCGGCTCCACGTGGAAGCCCGGCCGGACCGACGGCGGGCGCGGCGACGGCGGCTCCGGCGGGGATCGCGACAGGTCCACCGAGCCGCCCCCCGAAAAGGAGTTCTCCTGGCCTCCGTTCGGCCCCAATTCCCCGCAGTGGAACTCGGTCAACACCGACCACGTCTACGACTTGGTGCAGTCCAGGAAATGCGCTGAGGCCAGGTACAAGTACAACGCGGCAGGTCCGGAGAGGTGGCAGAGCAATCCCGCTCCGTGGAAAGTCCTGGAAGGGCTGATCGCCGCCTGCCACGCGGTCGGCGGGCAGGAAGACGAGTGGCGAAAGGTGATCGACGCGTACTCCGCCGTCAGGAATACGTCGTCGGGAGACTGCAAGTTCAGGGCGGGCCACGGGACGCTGAAGGCGCTGGCCGAATTCCGCGTCGCACATCCGAACGGCAGAGTTCGAATTCGCCCCGCGTCGAATGGGGTTCGGGCCTGCCCGGCGGTCATCACCAGGGTGTCCGACAGGAAGGTGGCTCGGGGAACCAGGGTGTCGGTGACCGGGACCTGGCCCAGCGCGGTGACGATCCGGCTGGGAAGCCGTGAGCCCAAGGTCGAAGTCAACGAAGGCAACCCGGACGCCGGTTGCTGCCACAACGCCACCGTGAACTTCCACGTGCCCGCGGACATGCCCACGGGGGGTGCGCCGCTCACCCTGACAGCCGGATCCGTCACCCTGGACGGGGGCACCATCGAGATCACCGCCCCCAGACCATGACCACGCCGGACGACGGTCCCTGGTTCAGATCACTGACAGCCCGCCTCCGGGGCACGCGTACCCCTGTACCTGCCCCCTCTCCTCCGCAGCCGGAACCAGAACCGGCACCGGAACCAGAACCGCCACCGGAACCAGAGCCGGCACCGGCCCCAGCCCCGGAACCAGAGGCCCCCGAACGCCCCAGCTGGATGGAACTCCTAGGCACCGTAGGCTCACTGGTGTCCCTGCTCGCGGCCGTCCTCTTCTACTTCGGCTGGGCCAGCACCGACGCGGAGACCCGCGCCCTCGGCCTGCACGACAGCATCTTCCGCCTCTCCACCAGCGACTACCTGCTGCGCAGCGTCGAGCCCCTCTTCCTGCCCGCCCTGCTGCTCGTCGGCGCCCTGCTCGCCGGCATCGGGCTCCAGCGCTGGGTCACGAAGTCTCCCGGCCGGGCCGGGACCGCCGTACGGCGCATGCGCTGGGGATGGCTGCTCCCCGCCGCCCTCGCGCCCTTCTACCGCCTGTATCCGGCCCTCTTCGAGCTGATCATCCCCCTCGTCGCCATCCCCGGACTCCTCGCGACCGCCTACGCCTTCACCCGGACCCCGCCGGACGCCGCGTCCGACGCAGCGCAACGGCGGCTGCGCCTCCAGATCTGGGCGCTGTCCCTCGTCCTGTGCCTGCTCTCCCTGTTCTGGGCGGTCTCCTCGTACGCGGGCATCGTCGGCCGCGGCCGCGCCGAGGAAGCCGCGCGAGCGGTGAACACGTCCGCGTTCCCCAGCGTCGTGGTCTTCAGCGAGAAGGACCTCATGATCCGCGGGGACGGGTCCTGCTACCAGTACGTGAAGGGCAAGGACAGCGCGTACGCGTTCCGCTACACGGGCCTGCGCCTGTTCTACGTCTCCGGCGACCGCGTGTACCTCGTGGCCTGGAAGTGGCGCCCCTCCAAGGGCACGCTGTGGGTGGTGCGGGAGAACGACTCCGTGCGCGTCGAGTACGTCAGCGGGCCCCTGGGCCGTCAGCCGGAGTGCTAGGCCCCACCGGGCAGGCGCCAGTGCTGGCAGTCCCTAGTGTTCGGTGGCCGGTCGGCGGCGGCCCGTCCCGACCGGTCGGCGGCGCGCGGGAGCGGCCTGCTCCTGCGCGGCCGTGGCCGCCGACTCCGGTGGCGCGTCGGCCGCCGCGCCACCACCCCCGGCGGCGCCCGCCACCAGCGCCGCCTCGTCCAGCAGCCCCCGCACCTCCGCCGCGCGGTAGTAGATCCGGGTGCCCTCACGGCGCGAGACCACGAGTCCGGCGGCCCGCAGCTTCGCCAGATGCTGGGAGGTCGCGGCCACATGCGCGCCGAGCAGCTCGGCGAGCGCGCTGACGGGCAGCTCCTGCCGGCTGAGCGCCCACAGGAGCCGATACCGCGAGGGATCCGCCACCGCCTTCAGCACCGCCACCGCGCGGTCCGCGGCCGCCGCGTCCCACGCCTGTCCTTGCGCGTCCATGCAAGTAGGGTAGCGGGTGGCTCCGGCGGCCCGCCTCAGTACCCGACCGTGAACCGCCGCTGCACGAAGCGCGGCAGCTCCGCCTCGTCGACGAGGGCGACCGCCGCGTCCTCGGCCGAGATGCGGCTGCGCCCCTCGGCGTCGAGCACCGGATGGTCGCCGCCGACCCGGAAGCGCCCGGTGCGCTCGCCGGGGGCGATGTCCTCCGCCGGGCTGAAGTAGGTCCACAGCCGGTCGGAGAGACGCAGGACGTTCAGGGCCTCGCGGTGCCCGCGCACCGCGACCGCGTACTCGCGCGGCAGACCGAGCCCGTCGAGGCTCTCGCGCACCACGTCGTCGGAGTCGGCGTGGACGACGCCGGGCGCGATCTCCAGGCTGCCCGCCCCGCCGATCACGACGAGCCGGGTGCGGGGGTGGCTCTCCAGTGCCTTGAGCAGGGCCCGCGCCGCCGTGGCGTACACGGTCGGATCGGCGATCGAGCGGCGCAGCGTGTCGGCCATGTCCCGGGCCGCGTTGCCCGGCTGATAGCCGCTGATCAGTACGTCCATGCCGGGCAGCGCCCCGGCGACACTCGCGGCGTCGAACACGTCGACGCTCCGCCACGTGATGTTCGGCCGGTCCTCCGTGACGCGGGAGGCGTCCCGGCTGAACGCCGTGACCGTGTGCCCCCGCCCGAGGGCCTCGGTGACGACGCGGCTGCCGATGGTGCCCGTGGCCCCGATGACTCCGATGTGCATGGCTCTCCCCTGTGCCTGATGCTTCCGCGCCCCCATGTGAGTGCACGGCGTGCAGTGACTATATGGCGTGAAGTTTCCGTACGGCAATCAGAATCTGGGGGCCTGTACAGTGGCCGTCGTGGGGATCAGCACCGAAAGCACGGGACGTAGCGGAAGCGGCGGGCGCCGTGCGCGGCTGCGCGCCGAGACCACGGCGGAGATCAAGGAGGTCGCGCTCGGCCTGATGGCGACGGGCGGTCCGGACGCCATCACGCTGCGGGCCATCGCCCGCGAGATGGGCATGACCGCCAACGCGATCTACGGATACTTCGCCACCCGGGACGACCTGGTCACGGCGCTGGTGAACGACGTGTACACGGCTCTGGCCGACACCGTCGACGCCGCCTGGAAGGACGCGTCACGCAAGGGCCCGGCCGCGCGCATCCAGGCATGGGCGGAGGCGTTCCGGGGCTGGGCCCTGGCCAACCCCGAGGGTTTCCGGCTCATCTACGGCGACCCCGTCCCCGGCTACCGCGCTCCGGCGCCGGGCGCCGCGCCCGACGCCGCCCGCCGGGTCTGCACCGGTCTGACGGCCCTCGCGGCCGCCGCCTGGCCGCATGTCCAACACCTGTACGCGGACAGCGACTTCGCGTGGTCCGACTTCGAGCCGGGGCTGCTCGACAAGGTCCGCCCCGCGTTCCCCGACCTGCCCCCGGCGGCGGTGGCCCTGGCCCTGCGCATCTGGGGCCGCCTGCACGGCCTGGTGTCCCTGGAGATCTACGGCCACCTGCGCGGCCAGACGGCGAGCCCGGACAAGCTGTTCCGCGAGGAACTGGCCCAGCTCGTCAGCTCGTTGGGCGTCGGCCCGGCGGACGGACCGTCGCCGCGGAGCCCCCGCGCCGCCCCGAAGCCGTGGACCCCCGCACCACCAGCTCCGGCATGAACACGAACTCGCTGTGCGGCGCAGGGGTGCCGCCGATCTCCTCCAGGAGCGTGCGCACCGTGGCCTGGCCCATGGCCTGGACGGGCTGGCGGATCGTGGTCAGCGGCGGGTCGGTGAAGGCGATGAGCGGGGAGTCGTCGAAGCCGACCACCGAGACGTCGCGGGGCACGTCGAGGCCCTGCTCGCGGGCGGCCCGGACGGCGCCGAGCGCCATCATGTCGCTGGCGCAGACGATGCCGGTGCAGCCCTTGGCGATCAGAGCCGTCGCCGCGGCCTGACCGCCCTCCAGGGTGTAGAGGGAGTGCTGGACCAGCTCGTCGGCCTCGGCGGGGGACAGGCCGAGCCGCTCGCGCAGGCCGAGCCGGAAGCCCTCGATCTTGCGGACCACCGGCACGAACCGCCGGGGGCCGACCGCGAGGCCGACGCGGGTGTGGCCGAGCGAGGCGAGATGCCGCACGGCGAGCTGGGTCGCGGCCCGGTCGTCGGTGGAGACGAACGGCGCGTCGACCTTGGGGGAGAAGCCGTTGACCAGGATGTGGGGGACGCCCTTGGCGCGCAGCGCCGCGTAGCGCTCCATGTCCGCGGTGGTGTCGGCGTGCAGCCCGGACACGAAGATGATCCCGGCGACACCGCGGTCCACCAGCATCTCGGTCAGCTCGTCCTCGGTGGAGCCGCCGGGGGTCTGGGTGGCGAGCACCGGCGTATAGCCCTGCCGCGTCAGGGCCTGGCCGATCACCTGGGCGAGCGCGGGGAAGATCGGGTTGTCCAGCTCGGGCGTGATCAGGCCGACCAGGCCCGCGCTGGTGCCCCGGCGCAGCCGGACGGGCCGTTCGTAGCCGAGCACGTCGAGCGCGGCCAGGACGGCCTCGCGGGTGGCCGCGGCCACGCCGGGCTTGCCGTTGAGCACCCGGCTGACGGTGGCTTCGCTGACCCCTGCCTGTGCTGCGATGTCGACGAGCCGCGCGGTCATGGACGGGACTGTACAGGCCGACCGGGGGTCTGCCCACTTGTTGCGCAAGCTTGCAGGGCGCTCTGACCTGGCCGAGTCCGGGCCGGACGGAAATCCCAAGGACACGCGGCGGTAACGATCCGGTGCTCTTGCAGAAATTTCTCGCAAGGTCTTTCGGGACGTTTTCAAGCCTGTTACGTTCCTGCCAACCCGGCGCCGCCTCGAGTGCGGCCTGCAGGAGGCACCTCTTCGTCTCTCCTCATTCCGGGCCATTCCGGGACCAGTTGAAGGAGTTCACATGCGGCGTGGCATAGCGGCCACCGCACTGGTCGCAGCCCTGGCGATGACAGCGGCAGCGTGCGGCGGCGACGACGGTGACAGCGGGAAGAAGAGCGGAGGCAAGCTCTCCGGGACCGTCACCTTCTGGGACACCTCGAACGACGCCGAGAAGGCCACGTACCAGAAGCTGGCCAAGGGCTTCGAGAAGCTCCACCCGGGCGTCGAGGTCAAGTACGTGAACGTGCCGTTCGGCGAGGCCAACGCCAAGTTCAAGAATGCCGCCGGCGGCAACTCCGGCGCCCCCGACGTGATGCGCACCGAGGTCGCCTGGGTGGCCGACTTCGCCAACCTCGGCTACCTCGCGCCCCTGGAGAACACGCCCGCGCTCGACAAGCCGGACGACTTCCTCCCGCAGGCCGCCGCGAGCACCAGGTTCAAGGGCAAGACGTACGCGGCGCCGCAGACCATCGACACCCTCGCGCTCTTCTACAACAAGAAGATGCTCAAGGACGCGGGCGTCGCGGTCCCCAAGAGCTTCGACGAGGTCAGGACGGCCGCGAAGAAGATCAAGTCGAAGTCCGGCAAGACCGGGCTCTACCTGCGCGGGGACGACCCGTACTTCTACCTGCCGTACCTCTACGGAGAGGGCGGTGACCTCCTCGACACCAAGAAGAAGGAGATCACCGTCGACGACGCCGAAGGCGCCGCCGCCTTCAAGGTGATGAAGGACCTGGTCGACTCCAAGGCCGCGGTCACCGACGCCAGCGACGGCTACAACAACCAGCTCAACGCCTTCAAGGACGGCGACGTCGCGATGGCGCTCGACGGCCCCTGGTCCATCGAGGGCGCCCTGCAGGGCAAGCAGTTCAAGGGCTCCGCGGGCAAGGGCAACCTCGGTGTCGCGCCCGTCCCGGGCGGCAGCGCCCGCCAGGCGTCGCCGCAGGGCGGCTGGAACCTCGCCGCGTACGCCGGTTCCAAGAACCTCGACGCCAGTTACGAGTTCATCAAGTACATGAGCTCCGCGAAGGTGCAGCAGCAGACCACCGAGAAGCTGAGCCTGCTGCCCACCCGCACCTCCGTCTACGAGGTGCCGTCGGTCAAGAACAACCAGATGGTCCAGTTCTTCAAGCCGGCCGTCGACAAGTCGGTGCAGCGCCCCTGGATCCCCGAGGCCAACTCCCTCTTCGAGCCGATCCGGCTGCAGATGGGGAAGGTGCTGAACGGCAGCACGTCGCCCGGTGACGGAGCCAAGAACATCGGCGACGCCTACCGCAAGCTCCTGAAGGACTACAAGTAGGCATGGCGGTCGACAGCGGCCACTCCGTGACCGAGGCCGTGGACGCCCGGCGCGTCCACGGCCCCGGCCGGCGGAACGGCAAGCCCTCCGGAAACTCTGGCCGCCTGCGCAGGGCGCTCAGCACCCACTGGTACGCCTGGGCCATGGTCGCCCCCGTGGTGGCCGTCATCGGCGTGATCGTCGGCTATCCGCTGCTGCGCGGCGTGTACCTGTCGACGACGGACGCCAACGAGGCGAACGTCGAGCGCACCATCGGCGTCAACCACATCCCGGCGACGTACGAATCGGTCGGCCTGGACAACTACACGGCCATCCTCGACGACGGCGTCTTCTGGGACCGGCTGTCCTGGACCGTCATATGGACGGTCTCCTGCGTCGCCCTGTCGTTCGTGTTCGGCCTCGCCCTCGCGAACATGCTCAACCGCAAGCTGAAGGGCCGCTCCTTCTACCGGATGGCCCTCATCCTGCCGTGGGCGGTGCCCGCGTTCGTCTCGGTCTTCACCTGGCGGCTGCTCTTCAACGAGAAGAGCGGCATCCTCAACAAGATCCTCGCGGGCGGCGGCATCGACGCGATCCCGTGGCTCAACGACCCCACCTGGGCGAAGCTCTCGGTGATCGCCGTCAACGTCTGGCTCGGCGTGCCCTTCATGCTGGTCGCCATGCTCGGCGGACTGCAGTCCATCCCCGGCGAGCTGTACGAGGCCGCCGAGATGGACGGCGCGAACGCCTGGCAGCGCTTCCGGCACATCACGCTGCCGGGCCTGCGCTCGGTGAGCAGCACCGTCATCCTGATCAGCGCCATCTGGACCTTCAACATGTTCCCGGTGATCTTCCTGCTCACCCGGGGCGGGCCAGGGGACGCGACGGAGATCCTGGTGACGTACGCCTACCGGCTCTCGTTCGTCGTCAGCCCGCGCGACTTCGCCGGGTCCGCGGCCTGGGGCGTGCTCATCCTGCTGCTCCTTTCGCTCTTCGCGGTGGTCTACCGCCGCGCGCTCCGCAAGCAAGGAGAGGTGTGGTGACCGCCATGAAAACCACCTCGGCCACACCCGGGGCCCCGCGCAAGGGCAGGATCAGGCCGCGCGGCGAGCGCGGCCCGCTGGCCTCCGTCGCCCTGCACGTCACGCTCCTGATCGCCAGCGCGGTCGCGGTCCTGCCGCCGCTGTGGCTGCTCGTCACCTCGTTCAAACCGAAGAGCGAGGCGTTCTCCACGGCGCTCGTGAAGGACTTCACCTTCGGCAACTACGACCACGTGCTGAACGACACCGAGTTCCTGAGCTGGGTCGGCAACTCCCTGTTCGTGGTGGGGCTGACCACCGTCATCGGCGTCTTCATCTCGGCGACCACCGGGTACGCCGTCAGCCGGTTCAAGTTCCCCGGCATGCGGCCCCTGATGTGGCTGCTGCTGATCACGCAGATGTTCCCCGTGGCCGTGCTCATCGTGCCGTTGTACAACCTGCTCGCGAGCATGGAGCTGCTCAACCAGCCCATGGGCCTGGTCCTCACGTATCTGACGATCGCCGTGCCGTTCTCCGCGTGGATGATGAAGGGCTACTTCGACACCATCCCCGTGGAGATCGACGAGGCGGGCCGGGTGGACGGCCTCAACCCGTTCGGCACCTTCTGGCGGCTCATCATGCCGCTCGCCAAGCCCGGCCTGGCCGTGACCGGCTTCTACAGCTTCATCACCGGCTGGGCCGAGGTCGCCTACGCCTCCGCCTTCATGACCGGCGAGGAGAACCTCACCCTCGCGGGCGGCCTGCAGACCTTCGTCAACCAGTACACCAGCGACTGGGGTTCGCTGACGGCCGCGGCCGTGATCGTCGCGGTGCCCGCGGCGGTGATCTTCGGCTTCGTGCAGCGCCACCTCGTCTCCGGACTGACGGCCGGCGCGACGAAGTCCTGAACTCCGGCGCGACGAACCTCTGAAGCTCCCCTTTCGATCCGCCCACAGACTCGACCTCCCAGGGAACACATGACCCAGCATCTCGCTGCCCCTGCCGCCCCTGACTCCGGCACGCGTACGGACTGGTGGCGCGACGCGGTGATCTACCAGGTCTATCCGCGCAGCTTCGCCGACGGCAACGGCGACGGCATGGGCGACCTCGAGGGCATCCGGGCCCGTCTGCCGCACCTCAGGGACCTCGGCGTCGACGCCGTCTGGCTCAGCCCGTTCTACGCCTCGCCGCAGGCCGACGCGGGCTACGACGTCGCCGACTACCGCGCCATCGACCCGATGTTCGGCACCCTCCACGACGCCGACGCGGTCATCCGGGACGCGCACGCCCTGGGCCTGCGCATCATCGTGGACCTGGTGCCCAACCACTCCTCCGACCGGCACGACTGGTTCCAGCGGGCCCTGAAGGAGGGCCCCGGCTCGCCGCTGCGGGACCGCTACCACTTCCGGGCCGGCAAGGGCGCCGACGGGGAACTGCCGCCCAACGACTGGGAGTCCATCTTCGGCGGCCCCGCCTGGACCCGCACCACGGACCCGGACGGCGCGCCCGGCGAGTGGTACCTCCACCTGTTCGCGCCCGAGCAGCCCGACTTCAACTGGGAACACCCCGCCGTACGCGACGAGTTCCGCTCCATCCTGCGCTTCTGGCTCGACATGGGCGTCGACGGCTTCCGGGTGGACGTCGCCCATGGCCTGGTCAAGGCCGAGGGGCTGCCCGACATCGGCCACCACGACCAGCTGAAGCTGCTCGGCAACGACACCATGCCGTTCTTCGACCAGGACGGCGTGCACGAGATCTACCGCAGCTGGCGGCACGTCCTTGCGGAATATGCGGAAAATGAAATAGGGCCCGAAGGGCCTTCCTTGGAAGGGCGGGGGCGGGAGACGGGCGGGCGAGTGCTGGTCGCCGAGGCGTGGACGCCCACCGTCGAGCGCACCGCGCACTACGTACGTCCCGACGAGATGCACCAGGCATTCAACTTCCAGTACCTGGGCACCCATTGGGACGCCGCCGAGCTGCGCGAGGTCATCGACAGCTCGCTGGCCGCCATGCGCCCCGTCGACGCGCCCGCCACCTGGGTGCTCTCCAACCACGACGTGACCCGGCACGCCACGCGCTTCGCCAACCCGCCGGGCCTCGGCACCCAGCTGCGCACCGCGGGCGACCGCGCGCTCGGCCTGCGCCGGGCCCGCGCCGCGACCCTCCTGATGCTGGCGCTGCCCGGCTCCGCCTACCTCTACCAGGGCGAGGAACTCGGCCTGCCCGACGTCACCGATCTGCCCGACGAGGTCCGCCAGGACCCGTCGTTCCACCGGGCGCAGGGCCAGGACGGGTTCCGCGACGGCTGCCGGGTGCCGATCCCGTGGACCGTCGAGGGACCGTCGTACGGCTTCGGCACCGGCGGGAGCTGGCTGCCGCAGCCCGCGGGCTGGGGCGAGCTGAGCGTCGAGGCGCAGACCGGCGACCCCACCTCGACGCTGGAGCTCTACCGCAAGGCTTTGCAGACGCGCCGCACCCAGCCGGGGCTCGGCGCGGGCGACGCGCTGCAGTGGACCGAAGCCCCCGAGGGGGTGCTGGCCTTCCGCCGCGAGGACTTCGCGTGCACCGCCAACACCACGGGCGAACCCGTGCGGCTGACGGCACCGGGCCGACTGCTGCTCGCCAGCGGCCCCGTCGACGTGGGTGACGGCGATGTGGAGCTGCCCGCCGACACCACCGCCTGGTGGGCGGTGTGACGACGACGTCGGCGCCGGGGGCCTCCGAGGGCGGGGGCCGGGGCGCCCCGCGGCTCGCGGACATCGCCGCCCAGGCCGAGGTCAGCGAGGCCACGGCGAGCCGCGTCCTGAACGGCAAGGCGGGCGTCGCGGCCGCCACCCGGCGCCGCGTGCTCGCCGCGCTCGACGTGCTCGGCTACGAACGGCCGTTGCGCCTGAGACGCCGCAGCGCGGGCCTGGTCGGCCTGGTGATCCCCGAGCTGACCAACCCGATCTTCCCGGCGTTCGCGCAGGTCGTGGAGCAGGTGCTCGCCGGGCACGGCTACACGCCGATGCTGTGTACGCAGATGCCGGGCGGCGCCACCGAGGACGAGCTGGTGGAGCAGTTGGAGGAGCGCGGTGTCAGCGGCATCGTGTTCCTGTCCGGGCTGCACGCCGACGCCACGGCCGACCACGGGCGCTATCTGGCGCTCGCGGGCAGGGGCGTGCCGTTCGTCCTCATCAACGGCTACAACGAGCACATCCCGGTGTCCTTCGTGTCGCCCGACGACCGCGCGGCCGTGCGGATGGCGGTGCGGCACCTCGTGGACCTGGGGCACGAGCGGATCGGTCTCGCCATCGGTCCGACGCGCTACGTCCCCTCGCGGCGCAAGGCCGAGGGGTTCGCGACGGCGCTGCACGACTACGTCGGCCTGCTGGAGGGGGAGGCCGAACAGCTCGTGCAGCGCACGCTGTTCACCGTCGAGGGCGGGCACGCGGCGGCGAGCGCGCTGCTCGACCGCGGCTGCACCGCCGTGGTGTGCGGCAGCGACATGATGGCGCTCGGCGCCGTCCGCGCCGCCCGGGAGCGGGGTCTCGCCGTGCCCGGCGACGTCTCGGTGGTGGGCTTCGACGACTCGCCGCTCATCGCGTTCACGGACCCGCCGCTGACCACGGTGCGCCAGCCCGTGCAGGCGATGGCTTCGGCGGCGGTCGGCGCCCTCCTGGAGGAGATCAACGGAAACCCCGTGCAGCGCACGGAGTTCGTCTTCCAGCCGGAACTGGTGGTGCGCGGCTCGACCGCGCAGGCGCGGCACTGAGGGCGTCCGGCGGCGGTGAAGGCCGTTCGGTGCGCGCGGGATTGAGGGCGCGCGGAGGGTTGACCGGGGTGGTTGAGGGTCGTACGGTCACGACCGAAAACATTGCCGCAATCTTGCTGCAACATCCTTCAACGGCCCGATGAACACGGCACGTTGCCCGCGAAGGCCCCCCACTTCACCCGCGCAGGAGGCCCCCGTGACCCGTCGCACGCGCACCAAGCCCTCGGTCGGCCGCAGATCGCAGGCCGCCACGCTCGCTCTCCTCGCCGGCGTCGGCGGGGGCCTGATCGGCGGCGCGCCGCAGGCCGCCGCCGCCCCGCCCGGCGCCAAGGACGTCACCGCCGTGCTCTTCGAGTGGAAGTTCAGCTCGGTGGCCAAGGCGTGCACGGACCGGCTCGGCCCCGACGGCTACGGCTACGTCCAGGTGTCGCCCCCGCAGGAGCACATCCAGGGCCCCCAGTGGTGGACCTCGTACCAGCCCGTCAGCTACAAGATCGGCGGCCGCCTCGGTGACCGGGCGGCCTTCAAGAACATGGTCGACACCTGCCACTCCGCCGGTGTGAAGGTCGTCGTCGACACGGTGATCAACCACATGGCGGCCGGGAACGGCACCGGCACCGGCGGTACTTCGTACACGAAGTACGACTACCCGGGCATCTACTCGCGGCCCGACTTCGACAACTGCACCACGCCGATCAGCAACTACCAGGACCGCTTCAACGTCCAGGAGTGCGAGCTCGTCGGCCTCGCGGACCTCGACACCGGCGAGGACCATGTACGCGGCCGCATCGCCGCGTACATGAACGACCTGCTCTCCCTCGGCGTCGACGGGTTCCGCGTGGACGCCGCCAAGCACATGGCGGCGGACGACCTGAAGAACATCAAGTCGCGGCTGAGCGACCCGAACGCCTACTGGAAGCAGGAGGCCATCTTCGGCGCGGGCGAGGCCGTCTCGCCGGACGAGTACCTCGGCAGCGGAGACGTCCAGGAGTTCCGGTACGCCCGTGACCTCAAGCGCGTCTTCACCGGCGAGAAGCTCGCGTACCTGAAGAACTACGGCGAGGGCTGGGGTTATATGCCCTCCGGCAAGTCCGCCGTGTTCGTCGCCAACCACGACACCGAGCGCAGCGGCGACACCCTCACCTACAAGGACGGTTCGAGCCACACGCTGGCGCACGTGTTCATGCTGGCCTGGCCCTACGGCTCCCCGGACGTGCACTCCGGCTTCGAGTTCACCGACCGCGACGCCGGGCCCCCGAACGGCGGCCAGGTGAACTCCTGTTACAGCGACGGCTGGAAGTGCCAGCACGCGTGGCCCGAGGTCGCGGGCATGGTGAAGCTGCGGAACGCCTCGCGCGGCGCGGCCGTGACCAACTGGTGGGACAACGGCAACGATGCGGTTGCCTTCGGCCGGGGTGACAAGGCTTACGTCGTCATCAACCACGAGGGCTCGGCGCTGGACCGTACGTTCCAGACCTCGCTTGCCGCGGGCGTCTACTGCGACGTGCAGAGCGGGCGGAACGTCACTGTCGGCGGTGACGGCCGGTTTACGGCTTCCGTCGCCCCTGGTACTGCCCTCGCCCTGCACACCGGCGCGAAGCGCTCCGCTGGATGTGCCGGATGAGGCCGTCTTGTGCCTGCGGGTTCGTTGTGGCTGGTCGCGCAGTTCCCCGCGCCCCTTTAGGGCGCCTCCGCACCGCAGCCGTTTAGGTCCTGCTGATTACACCGAAGGAGAACGCAAGCCCGTGACCGGCTTCGTACGCCGTACCGCTGCCGCAGCGGCCCTGGTTCTGGTCGCCGCCACCGTGCCCCTGACGGGCGCGGTGGCGGTGCCCGCCTCCGCCCCCGCCGCCCCCGACCTCGCCAAGGCCGAGGCGCAGTGGATCGATCGTGACACCGTCGCCTGGAACACCGGCGCGGGCGCCGACGCGGAGTTGGCGTACGCGCGGAAGGGTGGGATCGCCGTCGACGACGGTGAACTCACCGGCGCGGCGCGCCGGATCCGTCTCGACCCGGTGCCCGGAGGTCTCACCGACGCGCAGCGGGCGAAATTCCCGCACCTGCGGGCCTACGCGGCCTTCCGCGTCGACCCGCGCGACCGGGGCCGCGTCCGCACGGCCCTCACCGGTCAGGTCGTCGCGGTTCACCGGGCCGCCGGAGGGGACCTGCGCGCCGCCACCGGCGTACAGACACAGGGCGTACTCGACGACCTCTACGCCCCCGCCGCCACCAAGGCCGCGCTGGGCCCCGGCTTCACCCGCGGCAGGCCCTCGCTCACCGTGTGGGCGCCCACCGCCCAGGACGTCCGGCTCGACATCGGCGGCCGGAGCGTACCGATGCGGCGGGACGCGGCCTCGGGTGTCTGGTCGGCGGCGGGGCCGAAGAGCTGGTACGGCAAGCCGTACCGGTACGTCGTCAAGGTGTGGGCGCCGAGCGTCCGGAAGGTCGTCACCAACAAGGTCACCGACCCCTACGCGACGGCCCTCACCACCGACTCCGCCCGGAGCCTGCTCGTCGACCTCGACGACCCGAAGCTCGCGCCCGAGGGCTGGCGGACCCTGCGCAAGCCGCCCGCGACACCGCTGCGCGACGCGCAGATCCAGGAGCTGCACGTCCGGGACTTCTCGGTCGGCGACCGCACCGCCGCCCACCGGGGCCAGTACCTGGCGTTCACGGACCGGACGTCCGACGGCATGCGGCATCTGCGCAAGCTCGCCAAGGCCGGTACGTCGTACGTCCATCTGCTGCCCGCGTTCGACATCGGCACCATCCCCGAGCGCAAGTCGGAACAGGCCGTGCCCGACTGTGACTTGGCGTCCTTCGCGGCGGACTCGGAGGAGCAGCAGGCGTGCGTCGGCAAGGCGGCCGCCAAGGATGCCTACAACTGGGGTTACGACCCGCTGCACTACACCGTGCCGGAGGGCTCGTACGCGAGCGACCCCGAAGGCACCCGCCGCACCGTCGAGTTCCGCAAGATGGTGCAAGGGCTCAACGGCGCCGGGCTGCGCACCGTGATGGACGTCGTCTACAACCACACCGTCGCGAGCGGCCAGGCCGACAAGTCCGTCCTCGACAAGATCGTGCCCGGCTACTACCAGCGGCTGCTCGCGGACGGCTCCGTGGCCACCTCCACCTGCTGCGCGAACACCGCGCCCGAGAACGCCATGATGGGCCGGCTCGTCGTCGACTCCGTCGTCACCTGGGCCAGGCAGTACAAGGTCGACGGGTTCCGCTTCGACCTCATGGGACACCATCCGAAGGCCAACATTCTCGCCGTCCGCAAGGCCCTCGACGCGCTGACGCCCAAGAAGGACGGCGTCGACGGCAAGAAGATCGTGCTCTACGGCGAGGGCTGGAACTTCGGCGAGATCGCCGACGACGCCCGGTTCGAGCAGGCCACGCAGCGGAACATGGCGGGCACGGGCATCGCCACCTTCTCCGACCGGGCCCGCGACGCCGTGCGCGGCGGCGGCCCGTTCGACGAGGACCCCGGTGTACAGGGCTTCGCGAGCGGCCTCCACACCGACCCCAACACGTCCAAGGCGAACGGCACTCCGGCCGAGCAGAAGGCCCGCCTCCTGCACTACCAGGACCTGATCAAGGTCGGCCTCACCGGCAACCTGGCCGGGTACGCCTTCACCGACTCCGCGGGCCGGAAGGTGACCGGCGCGGGCGTCGACTACAACGGCGCCCCCGCGGGCTACGCGGCCGCTCCCGGTGACGCCCTCGCGTACGCCGACGCCCACGACAACGAGGCGCTGTACGACGCGCTCGCCTTCAAGCTGCCCCGCCAGACGCCGGCCGCCGACCGGGCCCGGATGCAGGTCCTCGCCTCGGCCACGGCGACCCTCTCGCAGGGCCCGGCGCTCTATCAGGCGGGCAGCGACCTGCTGCGCTCCAAGTCCCTCGACCGCAACTCCTACGACAGCGGGGACTGGTTCAACGCGATCCACTGGGACTGCCGTGACGGCAACGGCTTCGGCCGTGGGCTGCCGCCGGCGGCGGACAACAAGAACAAGTGGCCCTACGGCAAGCCCCTGTTGGCCGACCCGGCGCTGTCGCCGGGCTGCGCGGAGATCGGCGGCGCCTCGGCCGCGTACCGGGACCTGCTGAAGCTCCGCGCCACCGAGCCGGCGTTCTCACTGGCGACGACCGGCCAGGTGCAGAAGGCGCTGTCCTTCCCGCTGTCCGGGACCCCGGGGGAGACCCCGGGTGTGATCACGATGCGCCTCGGTGACCTGGTGGTCGTCTTCAACGCGACGCCGCAGGAGCGTACGCAGCGCGTCGCGGCGCTCGAAGGCGCGGCGTACTCGCTGCACCCCGTGCAGGCGCGGGGCGCCGACGAGGTGGTCAAGTCGGCCTCGTACGCGCGGAGGTCCGGAACCTTCCACGTGCCCGCGCGCACGGTCGCCGTCTTCCGGCGCGGCTGACCGGCCTCCGCGCGCCTGTCTGTCCCCGCGTTCGCGCGGCTGACCGTGCGGGGCGCGCCTGTCTGTACAAGCGTTTCTGTCACAAGCGTTGACGATCCGTGGTGCCTCTTCTAGCTTCGACGCGTCATACGTCATGCGTCATATATGAGACGCGATCAGGGGAGATCCGAAGCGCCCATGACATCCGTCCCTGCCCCCGCCCCCGTCCCGATCCCCTCCCGTACGCAGTTCGTGCAGGAAGCGATCAAACGCAGCATTCTCACCGGGCAGTTGAGGCCCGGGCAGGCCCTGGTGGAGGCCGAGCTGGCAGCCCGGTTCGGGGTGTCGAAGACGCCGGTGCGCGAGGCCCTGAAGACCCTCGCCGGTACCGGCCTCGTCGTCATGAGCCAGTACAAGGGCGGCACGGTCCGCGAGGTCGACGCCGCCATGGCGCGCGAGGTGTACGACGTACGGCTGCTCCTGGAGCCGGAGGCCCTGCGGCGATCGGTGCGGCGCGGCAGCTCACTGGCGGCGGCGGGGGAGGCCCTTGAGCGTGCCGAGGCGGCCGCCGACGCCGCCGAACGGTCCCTCGCCAACCGGGAGTTCCACCGCGCCCTGTACGTCGACTGCGGCAACCCGCTGCTCGCGCGGATGCTGGACGAGGTCCGCGACCAGGCCGCGCTCGTCTCCGCCGTCGCCTGGGCGGCCGACCCCTCCTGGGAACGGGAGGCGGCCGAGCACCGCGACATCCTGCGGCTCGCCCTCGGCGGCGACGCCGACGCCGCGGCCGGCGCGCTGCGCCGCCACATCGGGTCCTTCGTGCGGCGCGCCTTCCCCGGCGCGGACGTGGAGCCGGGGCCTCAGGAAGGGGCTGACGCGGAATGACGCACGCGGCACACGAAGGGCTGCGGGCCGCGCTCGCCGACGTCGTCGCCATCCCGGTGACGCCGTTCGCCCAGGACGGCTCGATCGACCTCGTGACGCACCGGGATCTGCTGCGCCGCCTGGTCGCGGCGGGGGTGCGCACGCTGACGCCGAACGGCAACACCGGCGAGTTCTACGCCCTGACGCCCCAGGAGCGACGTGCCGTCACCGAGGCGACCGCTGAGGTGGCAGGGGAGGAGGCGGGCGAGCGGGCCGTGGTCCTCGTGGGCGTCGGGCACGACGTGGCGACGGCCGTGGCCGACGCCCGGCACGCCCGCGCCTGCGGGGCGGGCATGGTGATGGTGCATCAGCCCGCGCACCCCTACGTCTCGCGGACCGGCTGGGTGGACTACCACCGGGCGATCGCAGAGGCCGTGCCCGAGCTCGGCGTGGTGCCCTATCTCCGCGACGCCCGGCTTCCCGGGGAACGCCTCGCCGAGCTGGCCGACCTCTGCCCGAACGTCATCGGGGTGAAGTACGCCGTGCCGGACGCGGCCCGGTTCGCGGGCTTCGCGCGGGACGCGGGCCTGGAGCGCTTCGTGTGGGTGGCGGGCCTGGCCGAGCCGTACGCTCCGGCGTATTTCTCGGCCGGGGCGACCGGCTTCACCTCCGGCCTGGTGAACGTCGCGCCGCGGCTTTCCCTGGGCATGCTCCGGGCGCTGCGCGACGGGGACTACCCGGCGGCGATGCGGGTGTGGGAACGGATCCGCCGCTTCGAGGAGCTGCGTGCCGCCGACCGTTCGGCGGACAACGTCACGGTGGTCAAGGAGGCGTTGGCGTCCCTCGACCTGTGCCGGCGCGACGTGCGCCCGCCGAGCAGCCCGCTGCCGCCGCACACGCGGACCGAGGTCGCGAGGATAGTCGCGGGGTGGGCGGCGTGAACGGGCCCGATGGCACACGTGAGTTGCGCAGCCACCAGTGGTACGGCACGGACGGCCTGCGGTCGTTCTCGCACCGGGCCCGCACCCGCCAGCTCGGCTATCTGCCCGAGGAGCACCTGGGCAAGCCGGTCGTGGCGATCCTCAACACCTGGTCGGACATCAACCCCTGCCACGTCCATCTGCGCGAGCGCGCCCAGGCGGTCAAGCGGGGGGTGTGGCAGGCGGGCGGCTTCCCCCTGGAATTCCCCGTCTCGACGCTCAGCGAGACCTTCCAGAAGCCCACCCCCATGCTCTACCGCAACCTGCTGTCCATGGAGACCGAGGAACTCCTGCGCTCCTATCCCGTCGACGGCGCGGTGCTGCTCGGCGGCTGCGACAAGTCGACGCCCGCGCTGTTGATGGGCGCCGCGTCCGTCGACCTGCCCACCGTCTTCGTGCCCGCCGGGCCGATGCTGCCGGGCCACTGGCGCGGCCAGGTGCTCGGCTCGGGCACGGACATGTGGAAGTACTGGGACGAGCGGCGGGCCGGCCTGATCGGCGACTGCGAGATCGCCGAGCTGGAGAGCGGCCTCGCCCGCTCGCCCGGCCACTGCATGACCATGGGCACCGCGTCCACGCTCACCGCCGCCGCCGAGGCCCTCGGTGTGACGCTGCCCGGCGCCTCGTCGATCCCGGCCGTGGACTCCGCGCACGACCGCATGGCCGCCGCGTCGGGCCTGCGGATCGTCGAACTCGTCCGCCAGGGACGCACGTTGTCCCGGCTCCTCACTCCGGAGGCGTTCCAGGACGCGGTGACGACGGTCCTCGGTCTCGGCGGCTCCACGAACGCAGTCATCCACCTCATCGCGATGGCCGCCCGGGCCGGGGTCCGCCTCACCCTCGACGACTTCGACCGCGCCGCACGGCGGGTGCCGGTGCTCGCCAATGTGCGGCCGGGCGGCTCCACGTACCTCATGGAGGACTTCCACTTCGCGGGCGGCCTGCCCGGTTTCCTGTCTCGCATCCCCGACCTGCTGCACCTGGACCGCCCCACGGTCGCGCACGCCACCCTGCGCGAACAGCTCGCCCCCGCCCGGGTCCACGACGACGACGTCATCCGCATCCGCGAGAACCCCGTCGCGGACGAGGGCGGAGTCGCCGTCCTGCGCGGCAACCTGTGCCCCGACGGCGCGGTCGTCAAGCACATCGCCGCCGACCCGCGCCTGCTCAAGCACACAGGACCGGCCGTCGTCTTCGACGACTACCGCACGATGCAGGCCACCATCGACGACCCGTCCCTCGGCATCACCGCCGACCACGTCCTCGTCCTGCGGGGCAGCGGGCCCCGGGGCGGCCCCGGCATGCCCGAGTACGGCATGCTGCCCATTCCCCGGCAGCTGCTGAAGCAGGGCGTGCGCGACATGGTGCGGATCTCCGACGCCCGGATGAGCGGCACCTCGTACGGCATGTGCGTGCTGCACATCGCGCC
Source organism: Streptomyces aurantiacus JA 4570 (assembly GCF_000414115.1). Classification (GTDB taxonomy): domain Bacteria; phylum Actinomycetota; class Actinomycetes; order Streptomycetales; family Streptomycetaceae; genus Streptomyces; species Streptomyces aurantiacus_A. The sequence goes on along the minus strand of NZ_AOPZ01000264.1, from coordinate 17,531 downwards.
CGAATCCCATGTCGGCGGCCCCCTCGCGCTGGTCCGCACCGGCGACACCATCACCCTGGACGTGGCCGCGCGCAGCCTCCGACTCGACGTGCCGGAGGAGGAGTTGGCGCGCCGCCGGGCGCGGTGGACGCCGCCTCCCGTCCGCTACGAACGCGGCTACGGCGCCCTGTACGCCGAGCACATCACGCAGGCCGACACCGGCTGCGACTTCGACTTCCTGGCCCGTCCGGGAGCGGTCCCCGACCCGTACGCGGGCTGAACCCGGCTCCTGGTCTCTCTTTGTCCGACATCTCGAACGACGTCTGCGAAGCGCTTCACCCGCATCTCCGCACACCGGCACGCTCCCGCACACCGGCACGCCCCCGCACACCCGCACCTCCGCACCCCAGAACGGAGAAGTGTCATGGCGACCCCGCGCCGCCTGCCGTACCTGCTGATCGCCCCGGCCGCGTTACTGATGCTCGGCTTCATCGCGTATCCCGTGGCGAGCGTCTTCTACTACAGCCTGCGGCACTACAACCCCACCAAGCCCTGGCGCGACGGCTTCGCCGGCCTGGACAACTTCGTCACCGCGTTCACCGACGACCCGGACTTCTGGGGCACGCTCGGCTTCAGCCTCCAGTGGGTGGCCGTCGAGGTCGTGCTGCAACTCCTGCTCGGCCTCGGGCTCGCGCTGCTCGTCAACCAGACCTTCGTCGGGCGCGCGCTCGCCCGGTCCCTGGTGTTCTCGCCGTGGGCCGTCTCCGGCGTCCTCACCTCGACGATCTGGCTGCTGATCTTCAACTCCCAGACGGGCGTCACCCGGTATCTCGCCGACGCGGGCATCGGCTCGTACGGCACGTCGTGGCTGTCGGACACCGGCACCGTCTTCCCGGCCGTCGTCGTCGCCGAACTCTGGCGCGGCGTGCCGTTCTTCGCGATCCTCATCCTCGCCGACCTGCAGTCCGTGTCGAAGGACCTGTACGAGGCGGCCGAGATGGACGGCGCGGGCCGGCTGCGGCAGTTCTTCCACATCACGCTGCCGCACCTGAAGGACGCGATCATCCTCTCCACGCTGCTGCGCGCGGTCTGGGAGTTCAACAACGTCGACCTGCTCTACACCCTCACCGGCGGCGGCCCCGCGGGCGAGACGACGACGCTGCCGCTGCGCATCGCGTCCATCGCCGTCGACTCCCACGACTTCGGCTACGCCTCCGCGCTGACCGCCATCGCCTTCGTGATCCTGCTGTTCTGCTCGATCGTCTATCTGCGCCTGAGCAAGTTCGGCGGTGACGTCAAGTGACCCGCCGAAAGGGCCGACAGATGAGGGGCGTTCCCCGCTGGCAGATCTACGCCCCGCTCGGGCTCTATCTGCTCTTCACCCTCATCCCCTTCTACTGGATCCTGCTGTTCGCGCTGCGCCCCTCCGGCTCCACCTCGCTGGTGCCGTGGCCGGTCACCTTCGAGCACTTCGACAAGGTGTGGACCGAACGGAGCTTCGCGACGTTCTTCCAGAACAGCCTGCTCGTCGGCCTGGCCTCCATGGTGATGACGACGCTCGTCGCCCTCGCGGGCGGCTACGCCCTCGCCCGGTTCGACTTCCGGATCAAGCGCGGCTTCATGCTGGCGCTGCTGTGCTCGCAGTTCATCCCGGGCGCGCTGATGCTGGTGCCGCTCTTCGAGATCTTCGCCGAACTACAGCTGATCAATTCGCTCGGCAGCGTCGTCATCGCCGAGACCGTTTTCCAGCTCCCGCTGTCGATGATCCTGCTCAGCGGCTTCATCAGGAACGTGCCGTACGCCCTGGAAGAGGCCGCCTGGGTCGACGGCTGCGGGCGGTTCCGCGCCTTCTGCGCCGTGGTCCTGCCGATGCTGCGCCCCGGCCTGATCGCGGTGGGCTCCTTCGCCTTCGTGCACAGCTGGAACCACTTCCTGTTCGCGCTGATGTTCCTCAGCGACCAGGGCAAGCAGACGATCCCTGTCGGCCTCGCCACGCTGATGGGCGCCGACAGCGTCGACCTGGGCGCGCTCGCCGCGGGCGGTGTCGTGGCCGCCGTGCCCGTCGTCATCGTCTTCGCCTTCATCCAGAAGTGGCTGGTCACCGGGTTCAGCGCGGGGGCGGTGAAGGGATGAGCGCCGCCGTGCCGCCCGTCCTGCCCTCCGCGTCGCCGCTGCCCGTCGTCCTCGCGGGCGCGCGCGGCCACGGGCGTTGGCACCTGGAGAACATCCGGCGGCTCCAACTCGCCGGTCGCGTACGGCTGGTGGGGATCTGTGACCCCGTGCCGCTCACCGGCGAGGAGCTCGCCGGGCACGGCGCGCCCCTGCAGTCACCGGACTTCGCGCGCCTGCTCGACGCGACGGGCGCCGCCGTCGCCGTCGTCTGCACCCCCATCCCGACCCATGCGCCGCTGGCCCTCGCCGCCGCCGAGCGCGGGGTCCACCTGCTCCTGGAGAAGCCGCCCGCCCCCTCCTCGGCCGAGTTCCGGCGGATCGCCGACGCGGCCGAGGCGGCCGGGACGGCGGTGCAGGTCGGCTTTCAGTCGCTCGGCTCGCACGCGGTCCCCGCGATCCGCCGCCGGATCGCGGACGGCGCGATCGGCGAGGTGCGCGGCGTGGGCGCGGCCGGCGCCTGGGCGCGCGACGAGGCGTACTTCCGCCGCGCCCGCTGGGCGGGACGGCGCCGCCTAGACGGCCTCGACGTCGTCGACGGGGTGCTCACCAACCCGCTCGCGCACGCCGTCGCCACCGCGCTCGCCCTCGACGGCGCGACGGGCGCCGACGACGTGCGCGCGGTGGAGACGGAGCTGTTCCGGGCCCACGCCATCGAGTCCGACGACACCTCGTGCGTACGGATCACCACGGCGCCGGGCCGCCGGATCACCGTCGCCGCGACCCTGTGCGCGGACACGCCCGAGGAGCCGTACGTCGTGGTGCACGGCAGCGAGGGCACCCTCACGTTCTGGTACAGGCAGGACCGCGTTCGGGTTCGCCTCCGGCGCCACCGCACGGAGTCCCGCACGGCTCCCTCCGCCGACGACGAGGAGCTGCTGTTCGCCAGGACGGACCTCCTGGAGAACCTCGTCGAGCACCTCACGCGGGGCACCGGGCTCTTCGTCCCGCTCGCGGCCACGGGCGCCTTCACGCGTGTCGTCGAGGCGGTCCGCACCGCCCCCGACCCGGTCGCGCTGCCCCCGGATGCGTGGACCCGCGCACCCGGCGACGGCGCCGGGCGACGCGTCGTGCACGGCGTCGACGGCCTGGTCGCGACCGCCGCCGACACCCTCTGTCTCTACTCCGAACTGGGCGCCCGCTGGGCCCAGACCCCGCCGAAGACGTCCACGAAGAGGTGAGTACGTCATGAACCATTCCCTCATCCCGCGTTCCCTCGTCCTGCGCTGCTCGGGACGCCCCGTCGTCCGCTACGTCGTCCGCCCGGAAGTGGACCGCCGTCACGCGCCGCGCCCCTACCTCCATCCCGTCAGCACCCTCTCGGGCAGAACCGTCACCGATCTGAGCCCCGACGACCACCCCCACCACCTGGGCGCGAGTGTGGCCGTGCCCGACGTGGCGGGGAGCAACTTCTGGGGCGGGCGCACCTTCGTGCGCGACCAGGGCCCGGTCGACCTGGAGAACCACGGCACGCAGCGCCACCAGGGGTTCAAGCTGCACGACCCGGACGGCTTCGTGGAGGAACTGGTGTGGGCGGCCGGGGGTGAGGTGCTGCTGCGCGAGCGCCGCACCGTGGCGGCCGTCGCGCTCACCGCGTCCGCCTGGGCCCTCGACTTCACCTTCGCCCTCACCAACGCCACCGGCGCCGACCTGAGCATCGGCAGCCCCGCCACCAACGGCCGCCGCGGCGCCGCCTACGGAGGCTTCTTCTGGCGTGCCCCCAAGGAGGCGAAGCCGCCCGAGGTGTTCACCGCCGCCGCCGACGGCGAGGTCCGCGCGCACGCCGCGTGCGCCGACTGGCTGGCGCTCGCAGGCGACGGCTGGACGCTGGTGTTCGCCGGCGCCACCGCGCGCACCCGGCGTGATCCGTGGTTCGTGCGGGCCGCCGACTATCCGGGTGTCGGCTCCTCGCTCGCTTCGACGGACCGTCTGCCCGTCGCGCAGGGCGAGACCGTCGTACGCCGCGTGGTCACCGTCGTCGCCGACGGCCGCCCGGGCCGGGACGAGGTGGCGGCGCTGGCGCGGAAGGCGGTGACGGCGTGAGGGCGCGCGGGACGGCCGGGGCGGGCGGGGTGGCCGGGGGAGCCGGAGCGGCCGGAGGGGGAGTGGTGGCCGGAGCGGCCGGAGTGACAGCGGCGGCCGGGGCCCGCGCCGGTCTGCCGACGGGTGACCTCGGCGACGGCATCTACCGCAACCCCGTCCTGCCCGCCGACTGGTCCGACCCGGACGTCGTGCGCGTCGGTGCCGACTACTACCTCACCGCCTCCAGCTTCGGACGCGCTCCCGGCCTGCCGCTCCTGCACTCCAGGGACCTGGTCGACTGGACCCTCGTCGGGCACGCCCTGGACCGCCTGGAACCCGCCGACGCCTTCGCGGTGCCCCGCCCGGACGGCGGGGTGTGGGCGCCTTCCCTGCGCCACCACGACGGGCGGTTCTGGATCTTCTGGGGCGACCCCGACCACGGCATCCACCAGGTCAACTCCCCGAACATCGAGGGGCCGTGGAGCCGCCCGCATCTCGTCAAGCCCGGCAGGGGACTCATCGACCCGTGCCCCCTGTGGGACGACGAGAGCGGCGAGACCTACCTCGTGCACGCCTGGGCCAGGTCCCGCTCCGGGGTGAAGAACCGGCTGACCGGGCACCGGATGAGCCGCGACGGCCGCGAACTCCTCGACGAGGGACGGCTGCTGATCGACGGCGACCGCGTGCCCGGCTGGTTCACCCTCGAAGGCCCCAAGCTGTACCGGCACGACGGCTGGTTCTGGATCCTCGCCCCCGCGGGGAGCGTACCGACGGGCTGGCAGGGCGCCTTCCGGGCGCGCGACTTCCACGGCCCCTACGAGGAACGCGTCGTGCTCCAGCAGGGCCGCACCGAGGTCAACGGGCCGCACCAGGGCGGCTGGGTGCGTACCCCGTCCGGCGATGACTGGTTCCTGCACTTCCAGGACCGCGGGGCCTACGGCCGCGTCGTGCACCTCCAGCCGATGCGCTGGGACGCCGACGGATGGCCGGTGCTCGGCGACGACGGCGCCCCCGTCCTCGTACACGAGAAGCCCGCGCTGCCCCGGCGGCCCCCGTCCGGCCCCGCCACCGACGACGACTTCCCCGGCGGGCGGCACGGACTCCAGTGGCAGTGGGCCGCCAACTCCCGCCCGGAGTGGGTGATCCCGCACGCCGGCGACGGCCTGCGCCTCGCGTGCGTGCCCTCGACGGCCGCGGACGACGTGCGCCGGCTGCCGCAGGTCCTCACCCAGCGCCTGCCGCTGCGGCCGTGCGCCGTAGAGGTGCGGCTTCGCCTGGACGACACCGACACCGACACCGACGTGGGCGCCCGCGCCGGACTCGTGGTGCTCGGCGACGCGTACTCCTGGATCGGCCTGGAGCGGGGTGCCGACGGCGTGCTGCGGCTCGTGCACCGGTTCGCCGAGCGGGGCGCCGAGCGGGAGCGGGACGCCGCGCACCCGCGCCCGGCACCCGGCGGCACGGCACGCCTGCGCGTCGAGGTCACGGACGGCGCGCGCTGCCGCTTCTCGGCGGACACCGGCGACGGGTTCCAGCCGTCCGGGCAGGTCTTCGCCGCCACTCCGTGGGGCTGGTGCGGGGCGGTCCTGGGCCTGTTCGCGGCCGCGTCAGCAGCTCAAGCGACACCCGGCACAGCCACGTTCGCCCACTTCCGCGTCACCTGAACGACGCCATGCCCGCACGCCCATTCCGTACGGAAGAGGAGAACCGACCATGACCATCAGAACCCGCATCGGCAGAGGCCGGACAGCGGCCGCGCTCGCCGTCGTCACCACGCTCGCCCTGACGGCCACCGCGTGTGGTGACGACGGCAGCGGCGCCGGGGGAGACCGCGGCAGCGAGGGCTCCGGCAAGGGCGAGATCACCTTCTGGGACAACAACACGGCCGTGCGCCACGACATATGGCAGGAGATCATCAAGGATTTCGAGAAGGCCAACCCCGGCATCGAGGTCAAGTACGTCGGAGTCCCCGCCGAGAGCGTCCAGTCGAAGTACGACACCGCCATCCAGGGCGGCGGCCTGCCGGACGTCGGCGGTGTCGGCGCCGCGATGCTCGCCGGGATCGCCGCCCAGGACGCTCTGGAACCGCTGGACGACCGCGTCACGCGCGGCCCCCTGAACGACAAGCTGAACAAGAACATGGTGGAGAGCGTCCGGGCGGCAGGCGGCGGCAAGCAGCTGTTCACGGTGCCGACTTCCGCGAGCAACGGCGTCCTGTACTACCGCACCGACCTGTTCCGGGAGGCGGGCCTGGACGCGCCCACCACCTGGCCCAAGTTCTACGAGGCCGCCGAGAGGCTCACCGACGAGGGGAACAACAGGTTCGGCTACACCATCCGCGGCGGCGAGGGCTCCATCGCCCAGGCCCTCGACGCGATGTACGGCCAGTCCGGGATCGGCTCGTTCTGGGACGGCGACAAGACCACCGTGAACAAGCCGGAGAACGTGAAGGCGCTGGAGAAGTACGCGGCCCTCTACAAGAAGGCGACACCCGCCGCCGACCTCAACAACGACTTCACCAAGATGAACGCCCAGTGGGACAACGGCCGGATCGGCATGCTCAGCCACAACCTCGGCTCGTACGCGGACCATGTGAAGGCGCTCGGTGAGGACAAGTTCCGCGGCATCCCCAGCCCGGTGGTCAAGGAGGGCGTCCGCGTCCAGGTCTCCAACCCCGTGGACGGCCTCGGCCTGTTCAAGGCCGGCAAGAACAAGAAAGCGGCCTGGAAGTTCATGGAGTTCGCGGCCTCCCACAAGGCCAACAGCAAGTGGAACGAGTCGGCGGGCGCCATCCCCGCCAACACCGACGCGGCGCGGGACCCCTGGGTGAACAGGGCCGAGCCCACCAGGCTCGCTGCGAAGGCCCTCAACGACGGCTCCCTGAAGATCGTGCAGCTGCCGTACCACCTGCCCGACTGGAACACCATCAGCAAGGCCGACAACGAGCCGGAGTTCCAGAAGGTCCTGCTCGGCAAGACGTCCGCGAGGGCTTTCCTCGACGACCTCGCGGAAGAGCTCAACGAGGCGCAGGCCGAATGGCGGGAGCAGAAGGGCTGACCTCCGGTCCCTCACGGGGCGAGTCGGACGGCGGTGTCGCCGTGGACGATGCCGCGGCCGTTCGTCGGCACGTACACCCGGCCGTACACCTTGGGACCGACGGAGAAATCTCCGGGTGACGCGGCAACCCTTTCCGCTCGCGGTGGCGACTGAACCCCACAAGCCCGACCCGGAACACCTGGAACTGCTCCTCGGGACCGGCCCTGATCAGCGACTACGACGGCACACCCACCGCGTTCGGCGTCGGCCTGCGCGACCATCTGCGATCCGTCCACATCTGAGAGCGATCCCTCCACACCCGAGAGGTCCCTGACGCATGAGCCGCACACACCGCAGATCACGCACCCTCCTGCTCGCCCTGTCCACCGTCCTCGCCGTCACCGGCGGCACCGCCGTCGCCTTCGCGGGCGACAGCGGCGACAGCGGCGTGCAGGCCGCCGCCCGCGTCGACAACCCCTACGCGGGCGCCAAGGTCTATGTGAACCCCGAGTGGTCCAAGAAGGCCGCGGCCGAACCGGGCGGCACCGCCGTGTCCCACCAGCCCACCGGCGTCTGGCTCGACCGGATCGCCGCCATCGAGGGCGCCGGCGGCAAGATGGGCCTGCGCGCCCACCTCGACGCGGCCCTCCAGCAGAACGCGAACGTCGTCCAGTTGGTGATCTACAACCTGCCGGGCCGTGACTGCTCCGCCCTCGCCTCCAACGGTGAACTCGGCCCGACCGAGATCGACAAGTACAAGACCGCCTACATCGACCCGATCGCGAAGATCCTCGCCGAGTCCAGGTACGCGAACCTGCGCATCGTCACCACCGTCGAGATCGACTCGCTGCCCAACCTCGTCACCAACACCGGCGGCCGTCCCACGGCGACCCCCGAGTGCGACGTGATGAAGGCCAACGGCAACTACGTGAAGGGCGTCGGCTACGCCCTGAAGCAGCTGGGCGCCGTGCCCAACGTCTACAACTACGTGGACGCGGGCCACCACGGCTGGATCGGCTGGGACGACAACTTCGCCGCCTCCGCGCAGATGATGCACCAGGCCGCGACCGCCGAGGGCAGCGCCGTCGGCAACGTACACGGCTTCATCGTCAACACCGCCAACTACAGCGCCCTGAAGGAGGACCACGTCAAGATCGGTGACACGGTCGGCGGCCGCTCCGTGCGCGAGTCGAAGTGGGTCGACTGGAACCGCTACACCGACTCGCTCTCCTTCGCGCAGGCTTTCCGCAACCAGCTCGTGTCCACCGGCTTCCAGTCCGACATCGGCATGCTCATCGACACCTCCCGCAATGGCTGGGGCGGCACCGCGCGGCCGACGGGCCCCGGCCCCACGACCGACGTGAACGCCTATGTGAACGGCGGCCGGTTCGACCGCCGCATCCACATCGGCAACTGGTGCAACCAGTCCGGCGCGGGCCTCGGTGAACGCCCGAAGGCCGCACCCGAGCCCGGCGTCGACGCCTATGTGTGGATGAAGCCGCCGGGCGAGTCCGACGGCGCCAGCAAGGAGATCCCGAACGACGAGGGCAAGGGCTTCGACCGCATGTGCGACCCGACGTACACGGGCAACCCGCGCAACGGCCACAACATGTCCGGCGCGCTGCCGAACGCCCCGCTGTCCGGTCACTGGTTCCCCGCCCAGTTCCAGGAACTCCTGAAGAACGCCCACCCGAAGCTGTAGCGCTGGGCGCCACCCTCACCGCTCGCCCCGCGGTCCGGAAGGAGCTGGGCCCTTCCCGGACCGCGGGGCGCATGGCCGTAGCGGCCGAGCGTGCCCCCGAAGGCTCTTTCGAAGCGCTTCGACGCCCTCCCTGGACAGGCCCGAGACACCCCCCATAAGGTCCTGTGCAGGATGCAGCGCCGAGTCCGGGAGAACTGAATGGTCACCCTCGCCGAGGTCGCCAGGCACGCCGGAGTCTCGGCCAGCACGGTGAGCTACGTCCTCAGCGGCAAGCGCTCCATATCCGCCGGCACCCGCGAGCGCGTCGAACGCAGCATCCAGGAGCTCGGCTACCACCCGAACGCGGGCGCCCGCGCCCTGGCCAGCAGCAAGTCCAACGTCATCGCCCTGATGATGCCGCTGCGCACCGACATGTACGTCCCCGTGATGATGGAGATAGCCGTCGCGGTCGCCACCACGGCCCGCGGCCACGGATACGACGTCCTGCTCCTGACCCGCGAGGAGGGCCCGGCGGCCGTGCGCCGCGTCACCGGCAGCGGGCTCGCCGACGCCATGATCCTGATGGACGTCGAGCTGGACGACGACCGCCTCCCGCTGCTGCGCGAGGCCCCCCAGCCCGCCGTGCTCATCGGCCTCCCCGCCGACACGGCCGGACTCACCTGCGTGGACCTCGACTTCGTGGCGACCGGCGCGCTGTGCGTCGAGCACCTGGCCGGCCTCGGCCACCGCGACATCGCCGTCATAGGCGAGGCGCCCGCCGTCTACGAACGGCACACCGGCTTCGCCGAGCGCACCCTGGAGGGGCTGCGCGCCAAGGCCCGGGAACTGGACGTGCGACTGCTGCACCGCCCGTGCGAGGTGGGCTACGGTCCGACGGCGACCACGCTCGCGCGGATCTTCGACGAGCGGCCCGGGACCACGGGGTTCGTCGTGCAGAACGAGTCCGCCGTGGAGCCGCTGCTCGGCCTGCTCCGGCTGCGGGGACGGGCGGTGCCCGAGGACGTGTCGGTGGTCGCCGTCTGCTCGGACCAGGTGGCGCTCCAGGCGTCCGTGCGGCTCACCTCCGTGTCCCTGCCCGCCGATGAGATGGGCCGCAGGGCCGTGTCGCGGATCGTCGCCAAACTGGAGGGGCGCGGCGCGGACGAGGTCGAGCTGCTCACCCCGAAGCTGACCGTGCGGGCCAGCTCGGGGCCCGCCCCGGACTGACGGATGCCGAAAACTCCCGCAGCCGGGACGGGCTCACCCCTTGACGGCTCCGGTGAGCATGCCCTGTCTGAAGTGCCGCTGCACGAAGGGGGCGAGGACGGCGACCGGGAGCAGCGCGAGGACCATCACGGCCATCTGGATGGCGAGCGGCGACAGTTGACCGGTGTTGATGGCCTGGGACAGGCCCGTCGGCTATGCCCTTGACGACGTCCGGGTGGTCGGGCTGGGCGATGGAGGGGGCCGCCGAGGCGATGTACTCGTACGTGGAGAAGACCTCGTTGTTGCCCTTGCCGTTCTTGGCGAGGACGCCGTCCTTGTATGTGTGGTGGACGCCCTCGACCCCGTACTGGCGGAGCCGCTGCTCCTTCGTGCCGTACGGCGCCGCGCAGAAGTCGGCCAGCGCGAGGATGTCGCGCACGGTCCTCTCGTCGGCCTTCTCGCTGACGACGCTCTTGCCGTACCAGTCGGACAGGTCGCCGTTGTAGATGAGGATCTTGCCGGAGGCGCAGAGGTCGCCGAGGTTGCCGGTCTCAGGGCTTCCAGGTACTCGTCGGTCTCGCAGCGGTTGACGAGCTTGCCGTCGACGAGCTTCCAGTAGGTCGGCCTGTCCTCGGGCAGCACCCCGAAGACGCGGAACGCCGCCCACGACATGTCGCCGCAGGCCCACCCCCCGCTCTTGGGGCGTTGAGTTCCTTGCACAGGTCGAAGAACTCCCGCGCGGTACCCGGCGGTTCGACGTTCTGCTCGGCGAAGAGGTCGGCGCGGTGGAGCATCGCGATGTTCGGTGTGGTGGGCGCGGGCATCGGCAGGCCGCGCAGTCTGCCGCCGAAGACCGAGCGCTGCCAGGCGCCGGTGGGGATCGCGGCGAGGTTCGGGTACTTCTTGACCTTGTCGCCGCTCAAGTAGGCACGGCCACCTTCAGCTCGGCGGCGGGAACCGCCTTCGTGAAGCCCGCCGCCGAACCGTTCCTGGACGGGATGTCCGGGTCGGCGAGGTCCGACGCCACGTACGCGGGCAGCAGGTCCTTGAGCTTCTTGCCCGTGGTGGTCCCCTCGTTCCTCGCTCCGCCACCGCCGCAGGCCGCGAGCAGCGGCGCCCCGCCGGCGACCGCGAGCGCGGCCGCGGCGGTGGACGACAGCAGGCTTCTCCGGCTCAGCGACCCGGGGGAGGAGGGGGAGTTCGGTGTCATTGCGTCAACCCTTCGTGGGGCGCCCGGACACACGGCGGACACCGCGGATCAGCTTTCGAAGCGCTTCGATGCCGGTGCGAGATTAGGGCGAAGGGGCCGGGCACAACAAGGCTCGGGCCCGAAATCCTCTGGGTGCGGGGTGAGTTCGGTGACTGGCCGAGAGTCTTTGGGTGTAGGAGCGATCGCGCTTCTGCCGCTTGACAGGGGGACCGTCGTGCGGTGAGCATCGAAGCGCTTCGAATACGGGAAGGGAAACCCACGTGACCGAGTGTCAGCCGTTCCGTGACCCCGAACTGCCCCTGGGCAAGCGGGTGGACGACCTGCTGTCCCGGCTGACGCTCACCGAGCGGATCTCCCTGCTGCACCAGTACGCGCCCGGCATCCCCCGGCTCGGCATCGCCCCCTTCCGCACCGGACAGGAAGCCCTGCACGGCGTCGCCTGGATGGGCCCCGCCACCGTCTTCCCGCAGGCGGTCGGTCTCGGTGCCACCTGGAACGACAACCTGGTCCGGCGGGTCGGCGAGGCGGTCGGCACCGAGGCGCGCGCCATGCGCTCCCGCGACGACCGCGTCGGCCTCAACGTCTGGGCGCCGACGGTGAATCCGCTGCGCCACCCGCTGTGGGGCCGCAACGAAGAGGGCTACGCGGAGGACCCGCGGCTCACCGCCGCGCTCGCCGCCGCCTACACCCGCGGCCTGCGCGGTGACCACCCGGCGCACTGGCGCACCGCCCCCGTCCTCAAGCACTGGCTCGCCCACAACAACGAGACCGCCAGGGACACCTCGTCCGCGTCGATCCGCCCCCGCGTCCTGCACGAGTACGACCTGCGCGCCTTCCGTGCCGCCGTCGAGGCGGGCGCCGTCGCCGGCGTGATGCCCGCCTACAACCTGGTCAACGGCCGCCCGAACCACGTGTCGCCCCACCTGGCCGAGCACCTGCGCACCTGGACCGACGACGACCTCCTCGTCTGCTCCGACGCGGGCGCGCCCAGCAACCTCGTCGCCTCCCAGGGGTACTTCGACACGCACGAAGAGGCCGTCGCCGCCGCGCTCGTCGCGGGCGTGGACAGCTTCACCGACCACGGCACGGACGCCGCCCCCACCATCGGCTTCCTGCGCCGCGCCCTGGTCCAGGACCTGGTGAGCGAGGCCGACATCGACCGCGCGGCGCGCCGCCACCTGTCCGTCCGCTTCCGGCTCGGCGAGTTCGACCCCGGGCCCGGCCCGTACGACGACGCCTCCGCGCGCGGCTTCGACACGCCCGCGCACCGGGCGCTCGCCCAGGAAGCCGCCGAGCAGGCCGTCGTGCTGCTCAAGAACGACGACCTGCTGCCGCTCGCCGACGGCACCCGGATCGCCGTGGTCGGACTGCTCGCCGACGCCTGCAAGACCGACTGGTACAGCGGGGCGCTGCTGCGTCGCGACACCCCCCTCGACGGCCTGCGCGCCCGCTTCGGCGCCGAGCACATCACCTTCGCCGAAGGCACCGACCGCGTCCGCCTGAAGTGCGCGGCCGGCTGGCTCCGGGTGCCCGAGTGCGCCGCCGACGACGCGCCGGGCGCCGCCGCGGGAGCCCTCGACCCGGCGCTGCTCACGGGCCGCACCGACCTGCCGCCGCTGACCGTCGCCGCCGACGCCGCGGACGCCACCGAGTTCGCCCTGGCCGACTGGGGCCAGGGGGTGTGCACGCTGCGGGCGCCCGATGGCCGCCATCTCTCGGTCGCCGACGACCGGTTCGTGCGCGCGTCGGCGAGGGAGCCGGGCGGCTGGGTGGTCCAGGAGACCTTCACGCCGGTCGGACACGAGGACGGGTGCCTCCTTCAGCACAGGGCGACGGGTGGGTACGTCTCTGTCGCCGCCGACGGCGTGAAGGTTGCCGACAAGGGCGAACTCTTCGAGATCGAGTACGTCGAGCGCGGCGAGGAGGCCGTGGCGCGCGTGGCGGCCGCCGCCGAGGCGGTGCTCGTCGTCGCCGGGAACGACCCGCACATCAACGGCCGCGAGACCGAGGACCGCACCACGCTCGCCCTGCCCGAGCACCAGCGACGGCTGTGGCGCGCCGCCCGCGCCGCAAACCCGCGCACCGCCCTCGCCCTGGTGTCGTCGTATCCGTACGCCGTCGGCGACGCGGACGCCGACCTGCCCGCCCTGCTGTGGAGCGCGCACGGCGGCCAGGCGGCGGGCACCGCGCTCGCCCGCGTCCTGGCCGGCGACGTCTCCCCGGCCGGGCGCCTTCCGCAGACCTGGTACGCCGATGACGAGGACCTGCCGGACCTGCTCGACTACGACGTCATCGGCTCCCGGCAGACCTACCTGTACTTCGACGGCAGCCCGCTCTACCCGTTCGGGCACGGCCTGGGCTACACCACGTTCGGCTACGACGAGCTGACCGCCGTGCGCGACGGGGAACTGCTGAGGGTGGCGTTCACCGTCACCAACACCGGTTCCGTCGCCGCCGACGAGGTGGCGCAGCTGTACGTGCGCGCCGTCGACGTCTCACCGGTGGCCCGGCCGCGCCGACAGCTCGTGGGCCACCGGCGCCTGCACCTGGCCGCCGGGGACTCCCAGCGGGTCGAAATCGGCGTTCCGGTGGCCGAGTTGGGCATGTGGGACGTGGCCCGCGAGCGCTGGACCGTGCCGCGGGGCACGTACCAGCTCCAGGCGGGTGCCTCCAGCGAGGACATCCGCCTCACCTACGCCGTCGGGATCGACGGCGCGCCGGCCGCCGCGAGGCCCGTTCAGGGCACGGGCCTCGCGGCGCACGCGTACGACGAGCAGCGCGGCACCGAGATCGTCGACCGGACGAAGACGCGTGGGGAAGCGGTCGCGGCCGCCCGCGGCACCGAGGGCGAACTGCTCTTCCGCGACTGCGACTTCGGCCCCGGCGTCGACGTGGCCGGCGCCGGGGCGGAGGCCGCGACCGCGGGGGTGACCGTCGAGGCCGCCCTCGGCGGCAGCGTCCACCTCAGCGCGGGCCACGCCACCGCGACCCTCACCTTCGCGCCCGGCGGCGGCGCGTACGCGTACACCACGCGCAGCACCGCGTTCCCCGTCAGCGGCGTGCGCGACCTGAGCGTGCGGCTGCGGGGGCCCGTCCGCCTCGCCCGGCTCACCTTCCACGGCGCCGGCTCCCCGGCCATCCCGACCCAGAGGACCCCCACGCGATGAAGTTCACGGACGGCTTCTGGCTCATGCGCGACGGCGTGCGCGCCGCCTACGCGACCGAGGTGCGCGACCTGCGCGCGGGCGACGACCACTTCACGGCGCACGCGGCCGTCCAGCGCGTGCGCGACCGGGGCGACACCCTCAACACCCCGCTCGTCACCGTCGACTGCTTCTCCCCGGCCGAGGGCGTCATCGGGGTGCGCGCCACCCACCACGCGGGCCGCCGCGAGCGCGGCCCCGCCTTCGAACTGCTCGGCACCGAGTCCGTCGCGGCGAAGGTCCGCCAGGAGGGCACCGTCACCGAGCTGAGCAGCGGGCCGCTCACCCTGCGCCTGGACGCCGCCGAGCCGTGGTGCCTGGAGTTCCTCGACGGCGACGGGCGGGAGCTGACCTCCGCCGGCCGCCGCGGCACCGGATTCGCCGCCCTGCCCGACGGCACCCACCACATGATCGGCCAACTCGCCCTCGGCGTAGGAGAGTACGTCTACGGCCTCGGCGAGCGCTTCACCCCGTACGTGCGGAACGGGCAGAGCGTCGACATCTGGCAGGCCGACGGCGGCACCAGCAGCGAGCAGGCGTACAAGAACATCCCCTTCCACCTCTCCTCGCGCGGCTACGGCGTCTTCGTCAACCACCCCGGGAAGGTCAGTTACGAGATCGGCTCGGAGTCCGTCGGACAGGTCCAGTTCAGCGTCGAGGACCAGTCCCTGGAGTACTACGTCATCGCCGGGCCGACGCCGAAGGACGTGCTGCGCCGCTACACCGCGCTGACCGGCAGACCCGCCCTGCCGCCTGCCTGGTCGTTCGGCCTGTGGCTGACCACGTCGTTCTGCACCCGCTACGACGAGCAGTCCGTCACCGCCTTCGTGGACGGCATGGCCGAGCACGACATCCCGCTCAGCATCTTCCACTTCGACTGCTTCTGGATGCGCGAGTACCAGTGGACGGACTTCCTCTGGGACCCGGACGTCTTCCCCGACCCGGAGGGCATGCTGCGCAGGCTCGCCGGGCGCGGCCTCAAGGTCAGCGTCTGGATCAACCCGTACATCGCGCAGCAGTCCCCGGCGTTCGCCGAGGCCGCGGCCAAGGGCCACCTCGTCACGCGCCCGAACGGCGACATCTGGCAGTGGGACCTGTGGCAGCCCGGCATGGCCCTGGTGGACTTCACCCACCCCGATGCCCGCGCCTGGTACGCCGACAAGCTGCGCGCACTGCTCGACCAGGGCGTCGACTGCTTCAAGACCGACTTCGGCGAGCGCGTGCCCACCGACGTGGTCTGGCACGACGGCTCGGACCCGGAGCGCATGCACAACTACTACACACAGCTGTACAACCAGACCGTCTTCGACGTCCTGGAGCAGGAGCGCGGCAGCGGCCAAGCCGCGGTCTTCGCCCGGTCCGCCACCGCGGGCGGGCAGCGCTTCCCGGTGCACTGGGGCGGCGACTGCTTCGCGTCCCTGGAGGCCATGGCCGAGTCGCTGCGCGGCGGCCTGTCGTTGTCGCTGAGCGGCTTCGGGTTCTGGAGCCACGACATCGGCGGCTTCGAGGGCACCCCCGACCCGGCGGTCTTCAAACGCTGGCTCGCCTTCGGCCTGCTGTCCTCGCACAGCCGGCTGCACGGCAACGCGTCGTACCGCGTGCCGTGGGCGTTCGGCGCCGAAGCGGTCGCCGTGGCCGCCAAGTTCACCCGGCTCAAGCACCGCCTGATGCCGTATCTGTACGGCGCGGCCGTCGAGGCCCACCGCACGGGCGTGCCCGTGATGCGCCCGATGCTCCTGGAGTTCCCGGACGACCCGGCCTGCCGGACGCTCGACCGTCAGTACCTGCTCGGCCCCGACCTGCTCGTCGCGCCCGTGTTCACCGAGGACGGGGACGTCGAGTTCTATCTCCCCGAAGGCACCTGGACGCACCTGCTGACCGGCGAGCGGGTCACCGGGCCCGGCTGGCGGCGGGAACGGCACGGCTTCGACAGCCTGCCGCTGTACGTACGCCCCGGCGCGCTGCTGCCCCTGGGCGCCGACGAGCAGCGGCCCGACGGCGACTGGCTCGACGGCCTGACGCTCCTGGTCACCGCGGACACGGACGGCGCCGAGACCACGGTGCCCGGGCCCGACGGGCGGGCCGCGGCCGCCTTCCGCGCGGCCCGCGAGGGCGACGGGGTGCGGGTGGTGGTCGACGGCAGCGAACGGCCCTTCCACGTGACGACGGTCGACGGCGGCGCGCGGGCGGACGGGCCAGGTGAGGTGCTGCTGCCGGGGGTGGTCCGGCACAGGACAGTGAAGGAGGTGGGTGGCGGTGCCCCCGCAGACGGCCGCCGGTGACGCGGCCACCGAGTTCCACGCCTTCTTCGAACGGCACTACGCCGAGCTGTCCCGCCTCGCCCACCTGCTGACCGGTGAGTACGACGGCGCCGACGACCTGGCGGCCGACGCGCTGCTCGCGCTCTGGCACCGCTGGGACCGGGTGCGCGCCGCCGAACACCCCGCCGCGTACGCGCGCGGAGTCGTCGCCAACATGGCGCGCAGCCACATCCGCAGCACGGTGCGCGAACGCCGCCGCATCACGCTGTTCTGGTCCAATCGCGGCGACGAGACACTGGACCCGGACGTACCCGCCGTCATCGACGTCCAGGAGGCGCTGCGCGGGCTGCCGTTCCGCAAGCGCGCCTGTGTGGTGCTCCGGCACGCCTTCGACCTGTCCGAGAAGGACACGGCGAACGCCCTCGGGATATCCGTGGGTACGGTGAAGAGCCAGACCTCGAAGGGCATGGCCGAGCTGCAGCGCCGCCTCGGCCCGCACGCCACCCCGGCACGGATGCATGCCGCCGTTCAGGCCCCTGGGGGGACCGCGTGACGGAGACGGGGACTCGATGAAGCGGCTGACGCCTGTGGGGGCCGGATGACGGACGACGACGTGACGGACGACGAGAGCGCGGACCGCGAGGCGGGGGACGCGGCCCTGCGCAGGCGGCTGCGCAGCGCGGCGCACGCGCACCGGCCCGACCGGGAACGCATGCTGGCCCGCGTCGAACGCGGCCTGGCGGGCGCCCGGGACGGGGCCCGCG
>NZ_AOPZ01000263.1 GCF_000414115.1 Streptomyces aurantiacus JA 4570 | reverse complement strand
ACCGCCGTCGCCGCCGCCCACCCGGGGGACGACGCGCGCGTCACGCCGCGGCGGCACAGCCAGCCCACGGCCGCCGCCACGAGCAGGCCGATGACGGCTCCGGCCAGCGGCGCGTGGGTGCCGTCGCCGGACGCCCGCACGGCTCCCCACAGGAACAGCGACGTGTCCACGCCGCCGTGTCCCACGGCGAGGAACGCCGCCACCACCACCGCGGTGCGCGGCCGGACGGCCAATCGTATGCAGGCCGACACCCAGGTCACCAGGGCCATAGCGGCGAGCGACAGCCAACCCCCGTACGCCTCCCGCGCCTTGAACGTCAGCTCCTGCGAGCCGAAGGTCAGCGCGCAGCCGAAGCCCAGCGACAGCGCCACCGCCGCACCGGCCCCGCCCGCCACCGCGCGCAGTGCCCAGCGCCGCCCCGCCCGCACCAGGTACGCGACGAGAACCCCGACGAGCAACGCCGCCGCCAGGCCCGCGCGCAG
Organism: Streptomyces aurantiacus JA 4570; assembly: GCF_000414115.1. GTDB lineage: Bacteria > Actinomycetota > Actinomycetes > Streptomycetales > Streptomycetaceae > Streptomyces > Streptomyces aurantiacus_A. Next base: position 6,196 of record NZ_AOPZ01000263.1, on the reverse strand, counting down.
ACCGATCAGAAAGCTGTCGAACATCCCCGCCCCCGTGTCGCTTCGGTGAACCCCGTGTCTCTTCGGTGAACAGGGACAGCATGCGGCACCGGCCGGGGGCGGCTGCCGTCGCCTCAGCGGGCGTCCCGCAGCGGGGCGATCAGCGGTGCCCCGGTCCGTGGGTGCGGGAACACCTCGATGGGCTGCCGGTACACGTCCGACAGAAGCTTGTCCTCGAATACGTCGCCGGGGGCGCCGTCGGCCGCGACGAGCCCGCCGTCCAGGACCACCGCGCGGTCCGCGTACGCCGCCGCGAGGCCCAGGTCGTGCAGGACGACCACCACCGCGTCGCCCGCGGCGGCCCGTTGGCGGCAGACCCGCAGGACGAGTTCCTGGTGGCGCAGGTCCAGCGCGGCGGTCGGCTCGTCGAGCAGGAGCAGCGGGGTGCGCTGGGCGAGGACCCGGGCCAGCGCCACCCGCGCCCGCTCGCCGCCGCTGAGCGCGGAGAACGGCCGCGCCGCGAACGCGCCCACCTCGGTGGCCGCCATCGCCTCGCGCACGATCCGGTCGTCACAGTCCTCGCGGCGCGTGCCCGCCCAGGGCGCTCGGCCCATCCGGACGACGTCCTCGACCGGGAAGGGGAAGGAGAGCGTGGCCGACTGGGGCAACACCGCGCGGCGCAGGGCCAGTTCGCGCGCGGGCCAGTCCGGCGCCGGGCGGCCGCAGACGGTCACGGTGCCGCCGTCGGCGGGCAGGTCGGCGGCGAGCGCGGCGAGCAGGGTCGACTTGCCCGCCCCGTTGGGGCCGACCAGGGCGAGCACCTCGCCCGCGCGGGCCCGCACGTCCACGCCCTTCAGGACTTCGGCGCCGCCGAGCCGCACCCGCAGGTCCGCCGCCTCGGCGAGCACGTCGCCCGGGGCGACGGGGCCGGGCAGCACCCGGTCGCGTACCCCGAAGATCCGTCGGCTCACGGTCCCGATCATGCCCAACCTCCGTGCTTGCGGCGGGTCCTGCGCAGCAGCCAGAAGAAGAACGGGCTGCCGAAGAGCGCGGTCAGCACGCCCAGCGGCAGCTCGGCGGGCGCGGCGACGGTGCGGGCCGCGAGGTCCGCGCCGACCAGTACGACGGCCCCGCCGAGCGCGCTGCCGGGCACCAGGAACCGGTGCCCGGGACCGGCCGCCATCCGCAGCAGATGCGGTACGAGGAGCCCCACGAACGTGATGATCCCCGCCACCGCCACGGCCGCCGCCGTGAGCAGCGCGACCACGAGCACGAGCACCATCCGCAGCCGCTCCACGTCCACGCCCAGGTGCCGCGCGGGCCGCTCCCCGAGGGCCAGCAGGTCCAACTTGCGCGCGTACAACGGCGCGACGAGCAGCCCGGCGGCCGCGCACGGCAGCACGGCGAGCACCTTCGGCCAGGTCGCCTGCGCCAGCGAACCCAACTGCCAGAAGGTGATCTGCGTGACCTGCGCGTTGTCCGCGAAGAACAGGAAGAGCCCGATGAGCGCGCCCGCGAAGGCGTTCACGGCGATGCCGGTGAGGATCAGCGTCACGACCTCCGTGCGGCCGCCGTCCCGTGACAGGACGTACACGAGCAGCACGGTGGCGAGCCCGGCGACGAACGCGCACACCGTCACCGTCCAGTTCCCGAAGAAGCTCAGCCCCAGCGCGATCGAGGCGACCGCGCCGACCGCCGCCCCCGACGAGATCCCGATGACGCCGGGCTCCGCGAGGGGATTGCCGAACACGCCCTGCATCAGCGCGCCCGCGCAGCCGAGCGACCCGCCCACGAGCAGCGCGAGCGTCACACGCGGAAGCCGAACGTTCCACAGCACGCTCTCGCCGACCCGGTCGAGCGCGTGCCCGCCGAGCCCGGTCCGGTGCTGCACGGAGGCGAGCACGTCGCCGAGCGGGATGTCGTACGCGCCGATCCCGGCGGACAGCAGGCTCAGTACGACGAGGGCGGCGAGGAGGCCGACGGTGAGGAGGTAAGGCGCGCTCCGGCGACGTGCACCGCGCTCCTGCTCGACCTCTTCCTTCCCCTCCACCGGTCTGGCGGCCACGCTCACTTGGCGTCCTTGTAGAGCTGGTCCACCAGGGACTTGAGGACCTCGTCGGTGCGCGGGCCGTAGTTGAGCAGGACGCCGTCCTCGATGGACACGACGCGGCGGTCGAGGCCCGCGGGCGTCTCGGCCACGCCCGGGATCTTCACCAGGCCGTCGACGCCGCCCACGGAGTCGAGCCCCTTCGTCATCACCAGGATCGCGTCCGGCGCCGCCTTGGCGAGCGCCTCGCTGGTGATCGCCGTGAAGTCCTTCTTCAGCCCGGACTCCTTGCCCGCGTCGACCGCGCCTGCCGCTTCGAGCAGCGAGCCCGCACCGGAGTCCCGCCCGCCGAGCAGATAGACGGAGGCCGACCCGCGCAGATAGAGGAACGCCACCCGCGGCTTCTTCGACTGCGCGGGCACGCCGTCCCGCACCTTCGAAATCCGCTGCTCCGTACGGGACTTGAGCTGCTCGCCCGCCTTCTCGACGCCCAGCGCCCCCGCCACCGCCCCGATGCGCGGGCCCACGTCGGCGAGGCTCTTGGCGGGTTCGAGGACGACGACGGGGATGCCCGCCGCGCGGATCTGGTCGATCGCCTCGGCGGGGCCCGTCGTGGTGTCGGCGAGGACGACCGTCGGCTTCAGGGACAGCACGCTCTCCGCCGAGACGTCGTGCGCGCGCGTCACCACGGGCAGCTTCTTCGCCTGCTGGAAGGTGGCGGTGATGTCGCGGGCCACCACGTTCTCGCCGAGGCCGAGCGTGAACACGATCTCGTTGAGGCTGCCGGTGAGCGGCACGATCCGGTCGGTCTTCCTGACCGTGACCCGCTTGCCGTCGGCGGACTTCACGGTCACGGGCAGCTTCGCCTCCGGCGTGCCCGCGAGCGGCTCGACACGGTCGGCGGGCGCGGCCTTGGCCTGCGGACCGCCCTTCTCCGAACCGCCGTCGTCCGACGATCCGCATCCGGCGAGGGTGAGTACGAGTACGGCCGTCAGGGCGCCGATCGTCCGGAGTGAGCGCGGTTTGCGTACCAGTGAGCGGGGCTTGCGCACCGAAGTCCACCGTCCTGTCGTGGGGTTCCCCGTAGTCATGATCGTAGATTAGGTTAGCCTTACCTTAGAGGCTAGACCCGGAGGGGTTCCATGTCGTCGTCGAGACCGTCGGCGGTGCGCCGTCGTGCCCGCATCCGCGCGGGAGTCGTGGTCGTGGTGGCCGGACTCGCCGGAGCGCTGCTGCCGGCGGCCGCCGCGCACGCCGCGTACACGAAACCGCGCACCGTCCAGGGCGGCAGGCTGGACTGGGGCATCAAGGCGTCGTTCCAGAGCTATGTCACCGGCCCCATAGCCAAGGGCAGTTGGAACCTCCAGGGCGGCGCGGCGACGGTCGGCGGCAGCCAGTTCCGCTTCCACTCGGCCAAGGGTTCGTACGACGCCGGCAGCGGCGCCTTCACGGCCGCGTTCTCCGGCGGGGTGCACTTCACCGGGCACAAGAAGGGCGGATCGTACGCCCTGGACCTGACGATCAGCCGCCCGACCGTGAAGGTCTCCGGCGGCTCCGGCACCCTCTACGCCGACATGGTCAGCAAGGACAAGGGCACCGGCAGGGTCACCTCGACCGCCCAGGTGCCGCTCGCGTCCCTCAACGTGTCCGGCATCGACATGAAGGGCGGCACCGGACCGATCGCCCTCACCAACCTGCCCGCGACGCTCACCACGCAGGGCGCGAAAGCGTTCGCCGGGTACTACACGGCGGGCACGAAGCTCGACCCGGTGAGCCTGTCGACGGACCTGGTGGCGGCCGAGTCGTCGAAGAAGCCCATGGACAAACCCAAGAAGAAGCCCGGCAAGAAGACTTCGGAGAAGACCAAGGCCACCGGGCGCATCGAGGACGCCGCCGTCGACTGGGGTGTGCGCCGCACCTTCCGTGAGTACGTCTCCGGGTCCATCGCCAAGGGCAAGTGGACGCTGTCGTCGGGCGCCCAGGACGGCGGCGCGCTGTTCCGCTTCCCGCGCGGCGAGGGCACGTACGACGAGAAGAAACGCACGCTGGCCGCGGACTTCGCCGGTGCCGTCCGCTTCACCGGCAAGCACGGGCTCGACATCGAGCTGAGCGAGGTCGCCGTCGGCGTGAAGGACGGCAAGGGCACGCTGTACGCCGACGTGGCCGGCGCGGACTTCCGGAAGAAGAAGGCCGCCCTCGTCACGTTCACGGCCTCCGGACTGAAGGGCCTCAAGCCGCGCGACGGCCTGATCGCCGTCACCGAGGCCCCCGCGAAACTCACCGCCGACGGCGCCAAGGCGTTCGGGTCGATGTACAAGCCGGGCACCGCGATGGACCCGGTCTCCCTGGCCGTCGCCGTCGACGACGAGGCCGAGTTGCCAGCGCTGCCGGACCTCGGCTCCGCCGCGGCGCCCGGCGCGAAGAAGCCCGCGGCCGGGGCGAGGTCGGAGCGGACGGCCGACGACTCGGCCTCGGCCTCGGACGACTCCGACGGCTCGTCGAAGGCCCTGCCGATCACGCTCGCGGCGGTCGCGGCCCTGCTGGTCGCGGCGGCGGTGGCGTTCCGGTGGGAGCGGAGGCGGCGCCTCGCTCGTGCGGGGGCGGGTGCTTCCGCCGAGCCGTCCGGCTCCGCCGAGTCGCCCTCCGGTTCCGCCGGTTCAGCCGAGCGCTCCGCCCCCGGCGAATAGCTCCCGCTTCCCCGTCCCCACCCACTCCATCTCTCCCTTCCCTCTACGAGGAGTACTGACCATGGCAGCCACCCGCCGCCCCATAGCCCGCGCGGCCGCCGTCGCGCGCCCGCCGCTCTCGGCGCCGCCGCGCTCGCCCTGCCCGCCGTCGCGGCCGACGCCCCCGTCGACGCCCCGGCCGACGCGCCCCGCACGGCCGCCGCCCAGCAGGCGCCCACGGCCTTCACCATCACGGACGGCACCCTGGACTGGGGCCTGAAGGAGTCCTTCCGCAAGTACGTCACGGGCATGGCGCACGGCGAGATCACCGCCGGTGGCGGTGCCAAGCAGGCGCCGGACAACGGGGTGTTCACGTTCTCCGGCGGCAAGGGCACGTACGAACTCACCGGGCACGTCCTGAAGGCCGCCTTCAAGGGCGATGTGCGCTTCACCTCGACGGCGCACAAGTTCGACATCCGGATCGCCGACGTCAAGGTGCACACCAAGGGCAAGACCGGCGCGATCCAGGCCGACGTCACCCTCAACGGCGCCAAGCAGAACGACATCGACCTCGCGAAGCTCGACCTCACCGACGTCCGGCCCGGCCAGGGCCAGGGCGGCGCGATGACGTTCAAGGACATCCCGACGACCCTCACCGCGAAGGGCGCGAAGGCGTTCAACGGCATGTACCAGGAGGGCGAGGTCCTCGACCCGGCCACGCTGACGGTGAAGACCGGCGGCCCCGTCCCGTCGCCGACCCCCACGGACAAGCCGACGAAGCCGACGCCCACGCCGACGAAGCCGACGTCTAAGCCCAAGCCCACGCCCACGAAGCCGACTTCGAAGCCGTCGTCCGGCACGGGCGGGGCAGTGGGCGGCAAAGTCGTCGGCGGCAAGCTGTCCTGGGGCCTGAAGGAGTCCTTCCGCCGCTACATCTCCACGGGCGGCAGCGTGCAGGCGTCCGGCGGCGCGAAGAAGACCTCGGCCGGGTACGACTTCCCGCACGCCAAGGCGGCCTGGAACGCCGGGGCCAAGAAGATCGACGCGTCCTTCGGCGGCAGCGTGCGGTTCCTGTACAAGGGCCACGGCATCGACATGAAGTTCAGCGACCTCAAGGTCCGCGCGCGCGGCAAGACCGGCACGCTGACCGCGGACGTGAAGGCCCAGGGCCGCACCAGCAACGACGTGAAGTTCGCGACCCTCGACCTCTCCCGCGCCTCCTACAAGGCGAAGGGCGACGTCGTCCTGCTCAGCAAGGTGCCCACGCGGCTCACGGCGGCGGGCGCCGAGCAGTTCGAGAGCGAGGCGGCCGGGTCGCCGTACAAGAAGGGCGAGAAGCTCGACCCCATGACGGTCGCGCTCACCCTCTCCGCCGGCGCCAAGGTCCCCTCGTCCTCGGGCGGCGGATCCGGTGACGCCGGTGCGGCGGGCGGCGGCGGGGCGGCCGGCGGCGACGACGGGGCGGCCGGCGGTGGTTCGGTCGGTGGCGGCAGCGTGGGCGGCG
>NZ_AOPZ01000262.1 GCF_000414115.1 Streptomyces aurantiacus JA 4570 | reverse complement strand
GCACCCGGCACGAGATCACCGTCGCCGCGCCCGTCGAGGATGTCTGGCGGCTGCACACCGACATCGCCGCCTGGCCGCTGTTCAACAGCGGCGTCGAACGGGCCGAGATATTGGAGGCGATGAGGCGATCGCCCACGAGTGATGGACTGACGGGACCGGCAGCCGCCCGCGGGCGTCGTGGGCGGCTGCCGGTCCCGTCAGTCAACTGCTCGACACCTGAGGAGAGTTCATGACCAGGCCGTTCCGGTTCGGCGTCAACATGATGACCCCCTCGGCGGGAGACGAGTGGCGCGCGAAGTGCCGCAGGGCGGAGGAGCTCCTGGTGCCCGACCACCTGGGCATGCCCGCGCCGTTCCCGGCGGTCGTCGCGGCGGCCGAGGCGACCGAGCGGCCGAGGGTCGGCACGTTCGTCCTGAACGCCGGATTCTGGAACCCCGCGCT
>NZ_AOPZ01000261.1 GCF_000414115.1 Streptomyces aurantiacus JA 4570 | reverse complement strand
GCCCCCGGCGGCGCGGCGGCGCAGGACCAGCGTGCTCGCGCCCGCGAGCAGCGCGATGCCCGCGGCCGAGCCGACGAGGGTGCCCGTGCTGTCGCCGCCCGACGCCGGACGCTCGCCCGCGGCGACACCGCCCTCCGGCGCCCGCTGGGCCTTGTCGGCGGCGGCCTTCTTGCGCTCCTCCGGGCTCTGGGGCTTCGGGGTGGGCTTGGCGTCGTCGCGCGCGACCGGCTTGTCTCCGGCGTCCACCGCGCCACGCGGAGCCGTCGTCGGCTTGCCGTCCCGCATGGCCTCCTCGGCGGCGGCCCGCTTCTTCTTCACGTCCTCCTCGGACGGCTTGCTGACGCTCGGCGACGGCTTGGGCGTCGCGTCGTTCGCGAAGGCCGTGGCGGCCGGAGCGGCGAGCACCCCACCCGCCACGGCGGTGGCGACGACGGTGGCGCGCAGGGACGTGCTGCCCTGGGGACGACGGGCGTGACGGGCACGGTGGGACATGTGGGGCTCCATTCCAGCTCTGACTCGGACGGGCCCGGCGCCGTTGGTCGGCGGCGCCGGGCCTGCCGCACAGGCTGGCGTGAAGTTGTGAGGAAGCTGTCAGGTTCCTGTTGCCGTCCGATCAGCGAGCGGGGCCCGGGGACAGAGCAGTGAGCGGGACCCGGGGACAGAGCGCGGACCGTACCGTCTGGCACAGTGCGGCCATGACCGACCGATACGACGCCTTCCGCGCCCTGCACCGCACCGGCGACCCCCTTCTCCTGCCCAACGCCTGGGACCACGCGTCCGCCGCCGCGCTCGCGGACGCCGGATTCCCCGCCATCGGTACGACGAGCCTCGGCGTCGCGGCCGCCGCGGGCAAGGCGGACGCGACCGGCGCGGCCCGGGAAGAGACGCTGCGCCTCGCCCGCGGCATGGCCCGGCTGCCCGCGCTCGTCACCGTCGACATCGAGGGCGGCTTCAGTGAACGGCCCGACGACGTCGCCGCGCTCGCCCGTGAACTCGCCGCCGCGGGCGTGGCCGGCGTGAACCTCGAAGACGGCAGGCCCGACGGCACCCTCACCGCCACCGCCCCCCAGTGCGAGCTGATCCGTGCCGTGAAGGAGGCCGCGCCCGGCCTCTTCCTGAACGCGCGCACGGACGCGTACTGGCTGGACGCCGGGGGCGAGAAGGAGGCCCGCGAGCGCGCCGACGCCTACCAACGCGCCGGTGCGGACGGCGTGTTCGTGCCCGGGACGCAGGACGAGGCCGCCATCACCGGGCTCGTCGGCGCCCTCGACGTACCGCTGAACATCCTCTACGCGCCGGGCGGCCTCACGCCCCGGCGTCTCGCCGAGCTCGGCGTGCGGCGGGTGAGCACCGGCTCGCTGCTGTTCCGCGCGGCGGTGCGACAAGCGGTGGACGTGGCACGGGAGTTCACCCTGGGCACCGTGAGTTCCGAGGGGCTGCCGACGTACGCTGAGGCGCAGGCGCTCGCGGAGGCGTTCGACGACCCCGCCTAGGCGGAACGGGGGCGGGCACGGGGAACTGGGGGAGAGGCATGGCCCGGCGTGACACGTCCAGGCGTACGCGACAGCCGGCGGGCCACGGTTCCGGGCAGTCGTCGCCGTGGTCCGACCCCAACTACCGCCTGTTCGTGGGCCTTCAGGGCCTCACCGCACTCGGGGACTCGTTCTCGCATGTGGCCATCCCGTTGTTGGTGCTGCACCAGACGGGGTCCGTCATGCAGATGGGCTTCGTCACGGGCCTGACCGGCGTCGCCTCGATCGTCACGGGCCTGTTCGCCGGGGTCGTCGCCGACCGCGTGAACCGGCGCCGGCTGCTCGTGGTCGCCGATGCCGCGCGCTGCGTGCTCTTCGGGCTCATCCCGCTGGTGTGGCTGTTCGCGACGCCGGTCTGGCTGGTGTACGCGGTCGTGCCCGTCGCCGGGGTCTTCGCGATGCTCTTCCAGGTGACGTACGTGACCGTGGTGCCCGGCATCGTCGCCCCCGGCCAGATCCTCAGGGCCAACAGCCACCTGTACGGCACGTACGCCGCCGCGGGCGCGGCAGGGCCCATGCTCGCGGGCCTGGTCGCCGCCTCCTTCGGCCCCGCCGCCGCCATCGGCATCGACGCCGCCACGTTCGCGGTCTCGGCGGTCGGCATCCTCTTCGTACGGATACGTGCCGCACCCGCGCCGGCCGAGGGGGCCGGGGAGGCGCCGGCGGGCGGGGCCGGGGCGGGTGAACGCGGCGGTGTGCGGCAGGAGTTCCTCGCCGGGGCGCGCTTCCTGTGGCGGCATCCGGTGCTCCGGCCCCTGACGGTGCTGCTCGCGCTGCTGACCTTCCTCACCTACGGCCTGACCGACATCCTCATCTTCCGCGTGAAGCACGACCTCGGGCACGGCGACGGCACCGTGGGCTATGTGCTCACCGCCGGGACGCTCGGCACCCTCGCCGCCACGTTCGTGGTGGCCCGGCTGCGCGGGCGGCTCGGCTTCGGCGCGAGCTGGATCGGGGCGCACGCGCTTTCGGGCGTGGCCGTGGCCTGCCTGGGGCTGACGGGGAGCGTGCCGGTGGTGGCGGTCCTCGCCGCGTGCGTGCTGTTCTGCACCGGCATCGGAGGCATCAACTCCATGTCGCTGCGGCAGGAGGTGACGCCCGGTCACCTTCTCGGCCGGGTCACCTCGTCGTTCTGGACGATCCACAATTCCCTCGGCCCGGTCGGCGCGGCCGCCGTCACCACGGCCGCCGCCGCGCAGGTGCGTGACGCCCCGCCCGTGCAGCGGGATCGACTGCCCGGACTGCGTACCGGGCCGGATGTCGACCTCCTCCATGCCGTCGAGCGTCTCGAGCGGCACCTTCGTGCCGAGCGCCGCAGCCGTCATCGGCAAGGTGACGGTGCAGTGCAGATCGTCCCCGCGCCGCTGGAAGACGCCGTGCGGCAACTCGTGGATCTCCACGTACAGATCACCGGCGGGGCCACCGCCAGGGCCCACCTCGCCCTCACCGGCGAGCTGGATCCGCGTGCCGTTGTCCACACCGGCGGGGATCTTCACGGTGAGCGTCCGACGGGACCGGATCCGGCCGTCGCCCGCGCACTCGGGGCAGGGGGTCGGCACGACGGTCCCGAAGCCCTGGCACTGCGGGCAGGGCCGGGACGTCATGACCTGGCCCAGGAAGGACCGCGTGACCTGCGAGACCTCACCGCGCCCGCGACACATGTCACAGGTCTGCGCGGAGGTGCCGGGCGCGGCGCCCTCACCGGAACACGTGGTGCAGACGACCGCCGTGTCGACCTGGATGTCCTTCGTGGTGCCGAAGGCGGCCTCTTCGAGGTCGATCTCCAGACGGATCATGGCGTCCTGGCCACGACGGGTGCGCGAGCGCGGCCCGCGCTGCGACGCCGTGCCGAAGAACGCGTCCATGATGTCGGAGAAGTTGCCGAAGCCACCCGCTCCGAAGCCGCCGGCGCCACCGCCGCCTGCCTGGGACAGCGGGTCGCCGCCGAGGTCGTAGACCTGCTTCTTCTGCGGGTCCGACAACACCTCGTACGCGGCGTTGATCTCCTTGAAGCGCTCTTGCGTCTTCGGATCGGGGTTGACGTCCGGATGCAGCTCGCGAGCGAGCCGCCGGAATGCCTTCTTGATGTCGTCCTGGGAAGCGTCGCGGCGCACGCCGAGTACGGCGTAGTAGTCCGTGGCCACTTACGACTCCGCCAGGATCTGTCCGACGTAACGTGCCACTGCGCGTACTGCTCCCATCGTTCCCGGATAGTCCATGCGGGTCGGTCCGACCACACCGAGCTTGGCGACTGCCTCGCTCCCCGAACCGTAGCCGACCGAGACCACCGACGTGGAGCTGAGTCCCTCGTGGGCGTTCTCGTGGCCGATCTTTACGGTCATGCCCGAATCCGTCGCCTCACCAAGCAACTTGAGGAGGACGACCTGTTCCTCGAGAGCCTCGAGGACGGGCCTGATGGTGAGGGGAAAGTCATGTCCGAAGCGGGTGAGATTGGCGGTGCCGCCGATCATCAGCCGCTCCTCGGTCTCCTCCACGAGCGTCTCGAGGAGGGTGGAGAGGACCGTGGCCACCGTGCCCTGGTCGTCCTTGTCGAAGGATTCGGTGAGGTCCTGCACGAGCTGCGGCACGTCCGTGAACCGGCGGCCCGCGACCCTGCTGTTGAGCCGCGCCCGCAGGTCCGCGAGCGACGTCTCGCCGAACGGCGCCGGGCAGTCGATCATGCGCTGCTCGACCCGGCCGGTGTCGGTGATCAGGACCAGCATCAGCCGGGCCGGAGCCAGCGAGAGCAGTTCCACGTGCCGCACCGTGGAGCGCGTCAGCGACGGATACTGCACCACCGCGACCTGCCGGGTGAGCTGTGCGAGCAGCCGCACCGTCCGCCCGACCACGTCGTCCAGGTCCACCGCGCCGTCCAGGAAGTTCTGGATCGCGCGGCGCTCCGGCGCCGTCATCGGCTTGACGCCCGCGAGCTTGTCGACAAAGAGGCGATACCCCTTGTCGGTGGGGATGCGTCCGGCGCTGGTGTGCGGCTGGGCGATGAACCCTTCCTCCTCCAGCGCGGCCATGTCGTTGCGGACCGTGGCCGGCGAGACGCCGAGGTGGTGGCGCTCGGTGAGCGCCTTGGAGCCGACGGGCTCCTCCGTGCCGACGTAGTCGTGGACGATGGCGCGCAGCACCTCGAGCCTGCGTTCACTGAGCATCGCGCACACCTCCAGCTCTCGTCCCTCGCCCTGAGCCCCCCGCCGGTGGCCCCTCACCCTGGCACTCACCCGCGGCGAGTGCCAGCCTTCAACGAATCAGTGTACGGCCGCCGGGTACGGCCCCGGCAAGGGCCGACCTCTTAGTCATGCCCACGGGTGGCCGGCGGATGTCATGCCCACGGGTGGGGCCCGTGCTGCCGCCCCGCCCCGGCGGCGCTAGCGTCGCCCCATGGACACGAGCACGCCCGCCCCCGTCCCCGCCCCGGCCTGGGAGGAGGCGGGCTGGGAACGGCTCGCCGCGCGCGTGGGCCGCCTGCGGCTGCCGGTGTGGGACTGCACGGCCGGGCTCGTCGTCGGCGCCGACGCGGCCCTCATGGTCGAGGCCGGGTCCAGTCTGCGCGAGGGTTCCCGGCTGCGCGCCGACGCCCGGCGGCTGCTCGGCGGCGACCGGCCGGGGGCTCGCGGAACGCCGCACCGCCGCGTCACCCATCTCGCCCTCACCCACCCCCACTTCGACCATGTCCTCGGGGCGGCGGCGTTCGCGGGCGTCGACGTGTTCGGGGCCGTCGGCGTCGACACCGTCCTGGCCTCGGGGCGCGACGCCCTGGCCGCCGACGCCGTCGCCCACGGCCTCGATCCGGCCGCCGCGGCCGAGGCCGCCGACCTGCTGGTCCGCCCCCGCCATCTGGTGTGCGGGGAGTGGACCCTGGACCTCGGCGGCGGGGCCCGGGTGCTGCTCGCCAACGTCGGCCCCGGGCACACCGGCCACGACCTGGCCGTCCTCGTGCCCGGCGGTCCCGGCGAGCGCGAGGTGGTCTTCTGCGGCGACCTGGTCGAGGAGTCCGGCGAGCCGCAGGCCGGGCCCGACGCGGCGCCCGGGCACTGGCCCGCCGCGCTCGACCGGCTGCTCGACCTGGGCGGCGAGGACGCGTTGTACGTGCCCGGGCACGGGGCCGTCGTCGACGCCGCCTTCGTACGCGCCCAACGCGACGAGCTGGCCCGCCGGTTCGGCGTCACCTGACGCCATACCGTTCGGCGCCGCCCGGCGCCATGCCATAACGTCTGGCCCATGCGCAGCTACAACCCGGATCTGACGCCGCCCTGGAAGAAGTCGGCTCCCGTCCCCGAAGTGCCCGCCGAGGCCGACCTGGTCGTGGAGGAGGTCGGGACGGGCTTCTGCGGTGCGGTGATCCGCTGCGAGAAGACGGCCGAGGGGCCGACGGTCACCCTGGAGGACCGCTTCGGCAAGCACCGCGTGTTCCCGATGGCGCCGCGCGGCTTCCTGCTGGAGGGCCGCGTCGTCACCCTGGTCCGCCCGACGGCCGCCGCCGCGCCGCGCACGCCCGCGCGCACCGCGTCCGGCTCGCTCGCCGTTCCGGGCGCGCGGGCGCGCGTGGCCCGGGCGGGGCGCATCTATGTGGAGGGCAGGCACGACGCCGAGCTGGTCGAGAAGGTCTGGGGCGACGACCTGCGCATCGAGGGCGTGGTCGTCGAGTACCTGGAAGGCATCGACGATCTGCCCGCCATCGTCGACGAGTTCGCCCCCGGGCCCGACGCGCGCCTCGGCGTCCTCGTGGACCATCTCGTGCCCGGCACGAAGGAGTCCCGCATCGCCGCGGCCGTCAGCAGCGACCACGCCCTGGTCGTCGGCCACCCGTACATCGACATCTGGGAGGCCGTGAAGCCCTCCTCCCTCGGCATCACCGCCTGGCCCCGCATCCCCCACGGCCAGGACTGGAAGACGGGCATCTGCCGGTCCCTCGGCTGGCCCCCCAACACGGGCGCGGCCTGGCAGCACATCCTGGGCTCGGTGCGCAGCTACAAGGACCTGGAACCGGCACTCCTGGGCCGAGTGGAAGAGCTGATCGATTTCGTGACGGCCCCCTAGCGGGATCCCGTAACTGGGGCTCCGC
>NZ_AOPZ01000260.1 GCF_000414115.1 Streptomyces aurantiacus JA 4570 | reverse complement strand
GCTCGTCGCGGCGGGCGCGATGCGCGTCGTACGCCGTGCGGGCCTCCGCGCGGCGCCCGTCGCCGACCCGGCCGCCGACGACCCCGTAGCCGTACACAGCCGCGTGCTCGGCCCGCAGCGCCGCCTGCAGCGCGTTCAGTTCGTTCTTGGACCCGTCCTTCGAGTCGTCCTTCGGGTCGTCCTCCGACCGGCGCACGGCGGCGGCCTCGGCCGCCTGGGCCCGGGTGCTCCCTGTGCTCACTTGTCGTCCTCCGTCAGCAAGTAGGCGTGCGCGGCACCAGCCGCCGCGACCGAGGCCAGCAGCCGGGCGAGTTCGGCGGGCGCGTCGACGAGCTCCTTGCCGCGCCGCCCGGCCAGCTCCCGCTCGGCCGCCGCCAGGAACCGCAGGGCGCCCCGCGGGTCGTCCGGCACGGAGACCGGGGCGGGGGAGCCGCCGGGGCGGCGGGACGTGGGCGATCCCTCGGGGCGCGGGGACCCGGGGGACTTGCGGGACGCCGTCCCGCCGAACGCCTTCTCGTGCCGCGCCACCTCCGCCCGCAGCGGCCGCAGCCGGTCCGCGAGCGGGGCGTGGGCCGCGAGCACGGCGTCGTACTGCCGCAGCAGCCCGGCGCTGTCCCGCGCCGCACGCGCGCGCAGCTTCTTGTCGGCGGCCGGGCGGCCGTCGCCGCTGTCGCCGGAGCCGGAGCACCCGGCGAGCAGCGTGGTGCCGGCCGCGCCGGCGGCCCCGGTCAGCAGGCTCCTTCGGCGCGGGCCCGGGCGGGACCACGAAGGGGTGAGATACGACGGCACGGCAGACGTCCTCGGAAAGGTTGGCCGCGAGGGCACGAAGGGCGGGGGCGAGAAGGAGGGCGGGGCCCTCGGACGACGGGCGGGGGTGGGCGCGGGCCCGGTGAGAGTGGTGGGCGCGGGCCGGGTGATCACCGTACCTGCGCACTGTCCTCGTACGCGCGATCGGCTCGTACCCGGGTCGTGCTCGGGTGGCGCCCGTTCGTGCCCGGACCTGCCCACGCCGCACCCGCCGTGCGAAGCGCGGCCGCCGGTGGACGGCAACACCCTCCCGGACCGGATACCCTTTGACCTGACACGCGACGATCCCACAACAGCACACGCGGCCGAGGAGTCACCCGGATGAGCACCACCCAGAGCGAGAGGCTGCGAGAACTGCTGGAACCGCTCGTACGCTCCCAGGGCCTCGATCTCGAAGAGATCGCAGTGGACTCGGTCGGGCGCAAGCGTGTGCTGCGCGTGGTCGTCGACTCCGACACCGGCGCCGATCTGGACGCCGTCGCCGATGTGAGCCGCGTGCTCTCGGCCGAGCTCGACGAGTCGGACGTCATGGGCCAGGGGGAGTACACCCTGGAGGTCGGCACCCCCGGCGCCGAGCGCGCCCTCACCGAGCACCGCCACTACGTACGCGCCACGCACCGTCTGGTGAAGTTCCAGCTCACCGAGGGCGACGAAATCGTCGCCCGGATCCTGGCCGTGGACGAGGACGGCCTCGACCTCGAAGTGCCGGGCGTGAAGGGCCGCAAGCCCACCGCCCGCAGGCTCGCCTTCGCCGACATCGCCAAGGCGCGGGTCCAGGTGGAGTTCAACCGCAAGGCCGACGGCGACGACGGCAACGACGGCAACGACAAGAACATGAAGGAAGAGGAGGAGGCGTAGCCGTGGACATCGACATGAGTGCCCTGCGGGGTCTGGTACGGGAGAAGGAGATCTCCTTCGACCTGCTGGTCGAGGCGATCGAGTCGGCCCTCCTCATCGCCTACCACCGCACCGAGGGAAGCTTCCGGCGCGCACGCGTGAAGCTGGACCGCGACAGCGGCCATGTGACGGTGTGGGCGACGGAGGACCCGGCGGACCTCGAAGAGGGCCAGGAGCCCAAGGAGTTCGACGACACCCCGTCCGACTTCGGCCGGATCGCCGCCTCCACCGCCAAGCAGGTCATCCTGCAGCGGCTGCGCGACGCCGAGGACGACGCGACCCTCGGCGAGTACGCGGGCCGTGAGGGCGACATCGTCACCGGTGTCGTCCAGCAGGGCCGCGACCCGAAGAACGTCCTTGTCGACATCGGCAAGCTGGAGGCGATCCTGCCGGTGCAGGAGCAGGTGCCGGGCGAGGAGTACCCGCACGGCATGCGTCTGCGCAGCTACGTGGTGCGGGTCGCGAAGGGCGTGCGCGGCCCGTCCGTGACCCTCTCGCGCACCCACCCGAACCTGGTGAAGAAGCTGTTCGCGCTGGAGGTCCCCGAGATCGCCGACGGGTCGGTGGAGATCGCCGCCATCGCGCGCGAGGCCGGGCACCGCACCAAGATCGCGGTCCGCTCGACCCGCTCCGGCCTCAACGCCAAGGGCGCCTGCATCGGCCCCATGGGCAGCCGCGTGCGCAATGTCATGGGCGAGCTCAACGGCGAGAAGATCGACATCGTGGACTGGTCCGAGGACCCGGGCGACATGGTGGCGCACGCGCTGTCCCCGGCCCGCGTCAGCAAGGTCGAGATCGTCGACCTGGCCGGCCGCTCCGCCCGCGTGACCGTGCCGGACTACCAGCTCTCGCTGGCGATCGGCAAGGAGGGCCAGAACGCCCGCCTCGCCGCCCGCCTCACCGGCTGGCGGATCGACATCCGGCCGGACACCGAGCAGCCCGAGCAGTCCGAGCACGGCTCCGGGGCCTGATCGCACCACGGCTCCTGAGCCTGATCGCGTACTGATCAAGACAACAGCCGTTCGATTTTTGCCCCAAAGGGGTGAGGTCGGTACGGGGAGGTAGACTTAAGCGTGTCTGGCCGGACGCATGCCCGAGCATGCCCTGAGCGCACGTGTGTGGGGTGCCGGGAGCGAGCGGCCAAGAGTGAGCTGCTGCGCATCGTGGCGGTCGAGGGCGTCTGCGTCCCCGACCCAAGCGGTACGCTGCCCGGCCGGGGTGCGTATGTACACCCCGCCCTGGTCTGTCTTGACCTGGCGCTCCGCCGCCGGGCGTTCCCGCGGGCCTTCCGGGTCCAGGGGCCGCTCGACACCGCGGAACTGCGCGGGAATGTCGAGACAGCCGAGACCGTTGCCCAGCAGGCAACACCGTAAGACGTGCCGCGCGGATCCCCGTGCGGCCCTGGTACCTCGCGAGTTGGAAGTAGGTCGAGATTGCGATGAGCACTCGATGAGTACGCGATGAGTACGCCCATGAAGTAGCGACGGTCCGGCGTAACCCGGACCTAAAAGGAGCGAAGTGGCTAAGGTCCGGGTATACGAACTCGCCAAGGAGTTCGGGGTAGAGAGCAAGGTCGTCATGGCCAAGCTCCAAGAACTCGGTGAATTCGTACGTTCGGCGTCCTCGACGATCGAGGCGCCGGTAGTACGCAAACTGACTGACGCATTGAACCAGGGCGGTGGCAACGGCAAGTCCGCCGCCAAGCCCGGCGCGCCGCGCAAGCAGGCCGCCCCCAAGCCGGCGACCCCGGCGTCCCCCTCTCCCGCGCAGGCCGCGCGTCCGGCTGCTCCGAA
>NZ_AOPZ01000259.1 GCF_000414115.1 Streptomyces aurantiacus JA 4570 | reverse complement strand
TCTGGGGCGGAGCCCCAGGAAGGGCGGGCGGGTTGGGAAGTCACTCCACGCCGATGAGGAGCAAGGGGGCCTGGGGGCCGCCCCGGTACAGCACCGTGTCCACGGCCAGGTGGCCGTCGCGTACGTGTTTCTCCAACCCCTCCGCCACCCCGTCGGAGACCTCCTCGCCGAGGACCAGCGTGACCATCTCGCCGCCGGAGGCCAGCATCCGGTCGAGCACGGCCGTCGCGGTGCGCCCGATCTCCGGGCCGATCACCGCCACGTCCCCGTCGATGAGGCCGAGCACGTCCCCGGCCTGGCAGATGCCCGCCGTCGTCCACGACTGCCGCTCGGCCACGGCCAGTTCGGCGTAGCGGGTCGCCCCGGCCGCCGAGGTCATGACGACGACGTCCTCGTCGAAGCGGCGGTCGGGCTCGTGCACGGCGAGCGCGGCGATGCCCTGGACCGCGGAGCGGGTGGGGATCAGCGCGACCCGTACGCCTTCGGAGCGGGCCTGTTCCGCCGCGGCCGCCGCGGTGTGGCGCAGCCCGGCGTCGTTGGGCAACAGCACCACCTCGCGCGCGTGGGCCCGCCGGATCGCCTCGACCAGCTCACCGCTGGCGGGCGGCTCCCCCACGCGCGCGGGCACCGTGGTGGCCCCGGCCTCGGCGTACAGGGCGGCCAGGCCGTCCCCCGGCACGACGGCGACGATGCCGCGCTGGACGCGCTCCCGGGGCGGGGCTTGCGTTCGTACGGTGTGGGCGTCGCCGAGACCGAAGTGCGTGATGCGAATGCGGTACGGACGGCCCGCCTCGACGCCCGCCTCCACGGCCGCGCCCGCGTCGTCCACGTGGACGTGGACGTTCCACAGGCCGTCGCCACCGACGACCACGAGCGAGTCGCCGAGCGCGTCCAGCCGCAGCCGGAGCCGGTCCACGGCGGCGTCGTCGGCTTCCAGGAGGTAGATCACTTCGAAGGCGGGACCGGCTCCGTCGGTGGCGAGGTCGGCACACGTGGCGGGCGCGGTCGGCCCAGCGGTCGTATCGGGCGCGGTCGGCCCAGTGGTCGTCACGGGCGCAGTCGGCCCAGCGGTCGCGGCGGGCTCGTCCGGGCTCCCCTGGAGCGCCCGGCCCGGGACCGGCTGCGTCCTGGTCGGCTGCGTCCGCTCAGCGGTCTCCACGCGCGCGTGGCCGCCCGCCGCCGCACGCGGCCGCACGGTCTCCCCCGACAGCGCCCCCACCAGCGCGCCCAGAACCGCCACCAGGCCCCGTCCGCCGGCGTCCACCACGCCCGCGCGCCCGAGCACCGCGAGCTGCCCCGGAGTCGCGTCCAGCGCCGCGCAGGCGCCTTCGTACGCCGCGCGGGCCACCGCGGCGCAGTCCGGCGAGGCGGGGGCGGCGGTGTCAGCGGCTTCGGCGGCGGCCTTGGCGACCGTCAGGACCGTGCCCTCCACGGGGTGCGCCACCGCCCGGTACGCGGACTGGGACGCGCGGCCCAGCGCGAGCGCGAGCCGCGCGCCTTCCGTGTGATGAGCCTCACTGCCGGGCTCGGCCGAGAGCACTTGTGCCATCCCCCGCAGCAACTGCGCCAGGATCGTCCCCGAGTTGCCGCGGGCCCCGATCAGCGCCCCGTGCGCCATCGCGCGCACCGCCTCGGCGAGCGTCGGCCTGGCCGGTTCGAGGCCCGTGAAGGCCGCGTCGACCGCCTGGGACGCCGACTCCATCGTCAGATAGAGGTTGGTCCCGGTGTCCCCGTCCGCGACCGGATAGACGTTGATCGCGTCGATCTCCTCGCGGGCCTGCCCCAGCGCGTCCAGAGCGAGTGCGCTCCAGGCGCGGACGGCGACAGCGTCGAGGTTCTGCGGCAACGGTCGCCTCCTAGGAGCGTCACGGACCGCTCCGTCGTGCGTACGGGACGCCTCCGTCGTGCGTCACGGGATGGGACGCAGCGTAGACCTGGGACGGAGGGGCGGCCGGGGCGGGGCAGGGGCGGGACATGGTAGTTTCGTTGTACCGAAGCAGTCGTTGTATGCTGCTCCGGTTGCCCGATACGCATCGGGCCATTCCTCCTGGCAACGCCACTCCGATCATTGCACTGATCCCGGCATGCCGGGTTTAACCGTAAGTGCATCTGAAGTCTTTGGAGTGACCCGTGGCTGCCAACTGCGACGTCTGCGGCAAGGGGCCGGGCTTCGGCAACAACATCTCGCACTCGCACCGCCGTACGCCCCGTCGCTGGAACCCGAACATCCAGCGTGTGCGTGCCGTGGTGAGCGGGACGCCGAAGCGCCTCAACGCCTGCACCTCGTGCATCAAGGCCGGCAAGGTCTCGCGCTAACGTTCTGCGCGGCCACCTAGCCGGTTGCTGAAAAGCCGGCCCTCCTTCGGGAGGGCCGGCTTTTCGTACGTTCGCCGTCTCTGCGCCAGAATCTGGCGATGCGCTTCGGCATCCTCGGCCCCCTCGACGTCCGCACCCCCGACGGCTCCCCCGTCGACCCCGGCGGGCCCCGCCCCCGTGCCCTGCTCACCCTGCTCCTGCTGGACGCCGGGCGGAGCGTCTCCGCCGAGCGGCTGACCGACGGGCTGTACGGGGAGCGGCCGCCCGCAGGCGCCGCGAACGCCCTGCAATCCCAGGTGTCCCGGCTGCGCAAGCGCCTGGGCGTCGGCATCGAGGCCACCGCCACGGGCTACCGTCTCGCCGTCTCCCCCGACGACGTCGACGCCCACCTCTTCGAACGCCTGGCCCGCGAGGGCCGACGGGCACTGTCCTCCGGAGACCACCCCCGCGCCGCCGCCCTCCTGAAGGAGGCGCTCGGCCTGTGGCGCGGGCCCGCCCTCGCCGACCTGCCCGGGGCGCACGCCCCCGGCGCCCGGCTCGACGAGCTCCGGCTCGCCGCCGTACAGGACCGCGTCGACGCCGATCTTGCGACCGGCGGCGGCCCCGGCCTCGTACCGGAGCTGCGGGAGCTGGTCGCCGCCCATCCGCTGAGCGAGCGGCTGTACGGGCAGCTGATGCGGGCACTGCACGCGGCCGGGCGGCCCGCGGAGGCCCTCGCGGTGTTCGACGAGGCGCGTGGCGTCCTCGCGCGGGAGCTGGGCGCCGATCCGTCGGCGGAGCTCGCCGCGCTCCACCTGGAGCTGCTGCGCGGCGCCGAACCGGCCCGCGCGCCCGCCGTCCCCGTGCCCCTCACCCCGCTCGTCGGCCGCACCGCGGAGCTGGCCCGCGTCCACGCCCTCCTCGACGACGCCCGCCTGGTGACGCTCACCGGGCCGGGCGGCACCGGCAAGACCCGGCTCGCCCTGGAGGCGGCGCGGGAGCGGGAGAGCGGGCCGACGGGGGCGTCCCCGGGCGGCGGGTCCGGGAGCGTCTGCTTCGTGGAGCTGGCGCCGCTGGCCGACGGGGAGCGGGTGACGTACGCGATCCTCGGCGCCCTCGGGGTACGCGACGGGTTCCACGCGCGCGGGGGTGACGCCACCGAGCGGCTGCTCGCCGCGCTGGAGGGGCGGGAACTGCTGCTCGTGCTCGACAACTGCGAGCACGTCGTCGACGACGCGGCGCGGGTCGCGGGACTGCTCCTCGGCGCCTGCCCGGGTGTGCGCGTCCTCGCCACCAGCCGGGAGGCGCTCGGCATCACCGGCGAGGCGCTGTGCCCGGTGCCGCCGCTCGCCGCCGGGCCCGCCACCCGGCTCTTCCTGGACCGCGCGGCGGCCGTACGCCCGGACTTCGCGGCCCGAACCGGCAACGGCGGGGAGCCGGTTCGGGCCGACCTCGTCCGGTCCCTGTGCGCGGCGCTCGACGGGCTGCCGCTGGCCATCGAGCTGGCCGCCGCCCGGCTGCGCACCCTCACCCTCGACGAGCTGGCCGCACGTCTCGACGACCGCTTCCGGCTCCTCTCACGCGGCGACCGCACGAAGGCCCCGCGGCACCGCACCCTGCACGCGGTCGTCGAGTGGAGCTGGGACCTGCTCGACGACGAGGAGCGGGAGCTGGCCGCGCGGCTGACCGTGTTCCCCGCCGGGGCCACGCTCGACGCCGTCGAGGCGGTCTGCGAACTCCCCTACCCGGAGGACCTGCTGGCCTCGCTCGCGGAGAAGTCGTTCGTCGAGGCGGCGGGCGGCCGTTACCGGATGCTGGAGACCATCCGCGCCTTCTGCGCCCGGCGGCTCGCCGAGGCGGGCGACGCGGACCGGCTGCGGGACGCGCACGCCGCGTACTTCCTGCGCCTCGCCGAGCGCGGCGCGCCGCTGCTGCACGGCGCCGAGCAGCTCCCCTGGCTCGACCGGCTCGCCGCCGACCACGGCAACCTGGACGCCGCGCTGCGCCACCTCGCCCGCACCGACCCGCGCGCGGGGCTGCGCATGCTGGCCGCCCTGTCCTGGTACTGGCGGCTGCGCGGCCACTACGGAGAGCGCGCCTCGCTCGCGTCGGGCCTGCTGGCGGCCGTCGGACCGCGGCCTCCGGAGGGCCTCGCGGAGGAGTACGTCCTGTGCCTGGTCAACACGATCGTGGGGGACGGCGACGACCCCGCCGAGCCGGAGCGCCTCGCGCGCGCCGACGCCCTGCTGGCGTCCCTGGAGGGGCCGTTGCGGCTGCCGTTCCTGATCGTGCTGTGGTCGCTCGTGGGCGGGCCGCGGCGGGCCATGGAGGAGCGGGTGCGCGAACAGGTCGGCGACCATCCTTGGGGGCGCGCCCTGCTGGACCTCGGGCGGGGCTTCCAGGAGCTGTTCGCCGGGCGGCCGCCGGAGGCCGAGGCGGCGTTCGCGCGGGCGCTCGCCGCGTTCCGGGAGAACGGCGACCGCTGGGGCATGGCCAACTGCCTGGACCCGCTGGCGGTGTTCGCCGACTGGCGCGGGGAGCGGGCGCGTGCCCTGGAGCTCCTGGACGAGGGCCTCGCCCACGTCGTGGAACTGGGCGCCCCGGAGGAGACCGGCGACCTGCTGCACCAGCGCGCCACGGTGCTGCTGCACGACGGCGCCCTGGACGACGCGGCGGACCACTTCCGGCAGGCGGAGGAGCGGGCCCGCACCGTGGGCGTGCGCGACAAGGTGGCGACGGCGCGGCGCGGGCTCGGGGACGTGGCCAGGCTGCGCGGCGACACGGCACGCGCGCGTGAGCACTACGAAGCGGCCCTCCAGGCGTGCGCCGCGAACTGGTTCAGCGTGACGGAGACCGCGCGGATCTTCATCGGCCTCGGCCGCACCGCGCTCGCCGAGTCCCGCGCGGAGGAGGCCGCCGACTGGTTCGAGCAGGCCCGCGTGCTCGCGATGGACGCCCCGGGGGTGGGGGAACTGGCCGAGGTGGCGGAGGCGTTGGCGGCCGCCGCACCGCTCCCCCGGGACGCCGCCCGGCTCCTGGGCGCCGCGGTCGGCATCCGGGGCACGCTGATCGAGGGCCACCCCGACGTCGTACCGGTGCAGGAGGCGGCTCGCGCGCGGCTGGGCCCGACGGCGTACGAGAAAGCCTTCGAGGCGGGCCGCGGCGAAGGGGCGGCGGCGGTCGGGCGGGGCTGAGAGCCTGTCCTGGAACCCCCGCCTGCGCCCCGCGGTCAGCCCCCGTCAGCCCCCGTCAGACGACGGTACGCCGCCGGTAAGCACCCCCGCCGAAGCTCGGCACATGACGGAAACGACGCACAAGACGCCCACGACGCACCCCATCCGGCCCGCCGCCCCGCTCGCCCACCTGGACGTCCTCATCTCCGGCGCCAGCGTCGCCGGCCCCGCGCTCGCCCTGTGGCTGTCCCGGTACGGCGCCCGGGTCACCGTCGTGGAGAAGGCGCCCGCCCTGCGTGAGGGCGGCTTCGCCGTGGACTTCCGCGGCGACGTCCACCGCACCGTGCTGCGCCGCATGGGCATCTGGGACGAGGTCCACCGGCGCCAGACCCACATGGGCCGCCAGACCATCGTCGAGGCCGACGACAAGGAGCGGGTGGATCTGCCCGCGTTCCTGATGAGCGGTGACGTGGAGATCTTCCGCGGCGATCTCTCCAAGATCCTCCATGAGCGCACCAGGGACCGTGTGGAGTACGTGTTCGGAGACTCCATCGCCTCGCTGACCGAGGACTCCGAAGGCGTCGATGTGACCTTCGACCACGGCGCTCCGCGCCGCTTCGACCTGGTCGTGGGCGCCGACGGGCTGCACTCCCACACCCGCCGTCTGGCCTTCGGCGACGAGTCGCGGTACCTGCGGTTCCTGGGCTACTACGTGGCGGGCTTCGACGTCCCCAACCACCTCGGCCTCGACCGCACCGCCCGCATCTACAGCGAACCCGGCCGCACCGTCATGTTCAGCAACTACGACGGAGACCCGGAGAGGGCGGGCGTCGGCCTGGTCTTCAGGTCCGAGCGGCTCACCTACGACCGGCACGACCGCGAACAGCAGAAGAAGATCCTCGCCGAGAAGTTCACCGGCCTGGCCTGGAAGCACGCCGGACGGGCCATGGAGGGCCTGGAGCGCGCCGAGGATCTGTACTTCGACGCCATCGCGCAGATCCACGTCGACCGGCTCTCGCAGGGACGCGTGGTCCTGCTCGGGGATGCCGGGTACGGCGCCACGATGGGCGGCATCGGGACGGGCACGGCGCTGGTGTGCGCGTACGTCCTGGCAGGCGAACTCGCGGCCTCGCGGGGCGATCACCGGGTCGCCTTCCCCGCGTACGAAGCGGAGATCCGCGACTACGCCAAGGGCTGCCAGAAGACGTCGGGCAACGCGGGGCCCTTCCTCGCCCCACCGTCCGAGAAGAAGATCCGCAGCCGTGACCGGGCGTACCGCATGCTCAGCTCCCGCTTCCTGGCGGGCCTGTTCAAGAAGCTGACGGAGAGGGCCGCGAGCGACCTCACGCTCAAGGACTACGCCCCGCGGCCCTTGGAGGACTATGCCTCCCTGAACCGCCAGCCGTGATCCACGGGCCCGATCCCGCCGCCCAGCGCGAACCCGGCGGCGATCGCCCCGGTGACGTACTCCTTGGCGGCCGCCACGGCCTCGGGGACGGACCGGCCCTTCGCCAGTTGCGCCGCCACGGCGCTGGCGAGGGTGCAGCCCGTGCCGTGCGTGTGCCGGTTGTCGTGGCGCGGGGAGCGCAGCCAGTGCTCCTCGGAGCCGTCGGTGAGCAGGTCCACGGCGTCGCCGCTGAGATGGCCGCCCTTGATGAGCGCCCACGCCGGCCCGTAGGCGAGGACGGCGGCCGCAGCGCGCCGCATGCCGTCCTCCGACTCGACCCGGACGCCGGTGAGTTGAGCCACCTCGTCGAGATTGGGCGTCGCGACCGTGGCGGCCGGAAGCAGCTTCGTACGCACGGAGTCCAGGGCGGAGGCGGCGAGCAGCGCGTCGCCGTGCTTGGAGACGCCGACCGGGTCGACGACGGCGGGGGCGTCCGTGCCCGCGATCAACTCCGCGACCGCCTCGACGATTTCGGCGGAGCCCAGCATCCCCGTCTTGACGGCCTGGACGCCGATGTCGTCGACGACGCTGCGGTACTGCGCGCGCACGGCGTCCACGGGCAGCTCCCAAGCGCCTTGCACCCCGAGGGAGTTCTGCGCCGTGACGGCCGTGACGACGCACATGCCGTGGGTGCCGAGGGCGAGCATCGTCTTCAGGTCGGCCTGGATCCCGGCGCCGCCGCCGGAGTCGGAACCGGCGACGGTGAGCACCCGCGGCGGCGCGGTCACTCGCCGCTCCCGCTCTCGCCGAAGTGGTCCCAGCCCTTGCTGGCCCACGGCGCGCCGTCCACCGTGACCTGCGGCTGCGCCGAGGGGTTGAGGACCTCGCCGATGACCTTCCAGCGGGCGGGCAGCTTCACGTCCGCCGGGAACGTCGCCACGATCGCGTGGTCCTCGCCGCCGTTGAGCACCCACTGGAGCGGGTCGACGCCGACGGCCTGCCCGATGTCGTTCATCTGCGAGGGCACGTCCACGTCGCCGGAGCGGATGTCGATGCGCACCTTGCTGGCCTCGGCGATGTGGCCGAGGTCGGCGATCAGGCCGTCGCTCACGTCCGTCATGGAGGTCGCGCCGAGCCCTGCGGCGGCGGGGCCCGCGTGGTACGGCGGCTCGGGCCTGCGGTGGGCCTCCACGAAGGCGCGCGGCGAGCGGAAGCCGCGGGAGAGCACCGCGTGCCCGGCGGCGGACCAGCCGAGCCAGCCGGTGACGGCGACGACGTCGCCGGGCTGGGCGCCCGCGCGCGTGACGGGCTCGTGGTTGCGCAGGTCGCCGAGCGCGGTGATCGAGACGGTGATCGTGTCGCCGCGTACGACATCGCCGCCGACGACGGCCGCGCCCGCCACCTGGCACTCGTCCCGCAGGCCGTCCATCAGCTCGGTGGGCCAGCTCGCGGGGAGTTCGGCGGGTACGACGAGGCCGAGCAGGATGGCGGTGGGCACCGCGCCCATCGCCGCGATGTCGGCGAGGTTCTGGGCGGCGGCCTTGCGGCCGACGTCGTAGGCCGTGGACCAGTCGCGGCGGAAGTGCCGGCCCTCCAGGAGGATGTCGGTGCTGGCCACGACCCTGCGGTCCGGAGCTGCCACGACGGCGGCGTCGTCGCCGGGGCCGAGGCGTACGGCCGGAGTGGAGGTGAGCCGCGAGGTGAGCTCCTTGATGAGCCCGAACTCGCCCAACTCGCCGACGGTGCCCTTCATGCGCGTGCTGCTCCTTCTGCCACGGTTGCCGCGGTCCGCTTGCGGTCGCGAGCCGTCCCTGTCGTCGGTACGGTCGACGTGACCGTCAACCTCTGTTGTCCGTCTCTTCGGCCGTACGCCGCGATGTGCGCGCCACAGCTCCCCCGGGTCTCCCCGTGGCGAGTGGCGACGCGGTACCGTGGCGTCCCTTCTCCCCACATGATCCTCGTGGCCGCCCTGGAGGTTCCGTGGTACAGGCGTACATCCTGATCCAGACCGAGGTCGGCAAGGCGTCGACCGTCGCCGAGCTGATCGGCAAGATCCCGGGAGTGATCCAGGCCGAGGACGTGACCGGTCCCTACGATGTCATCGTGCGCGCGCAAGCGGACACGGTCGACGAACTCGGCCGCATGGTGGTCGCCAAGGTCCAGCAAGTGGACGGCATCACCAGAACCCTGACCTGCCCGGTCGTGCACTTGTAGCCCCCGTCTACCCTGGCCCGGTGAACTTCCCCCGTCTCCGGCGCCGCTGTCTCACAGGCACATCCGCTTTCGCACTCCTGATCGCGACAGCGGCCTGCTCATCAACGGACGACGAGGCGTCGGTCGTGGTTCCGTCCCCGGGCGCAAAAGCCGCGGGACTCTGCCGTGACCTGCACAAGCAGCTCCCTGAGAAGGTCGAAGGACTCGGCCGCACCGACCCCGGGCCCAAGTCCGACCTGACCGCCGGGTGGGGAGACCCGGCGATCATACTGCGCTGCGGCGTGGAGCGGCCCCCGGAGATGCTCGACCCCGAGATCGCCAAGTCGGACGGCGTGAAGGTGAACGGCGTCGCCTGGCTGCTGCAGAAGCGCGACGACGGCTCGTACGTCTTCACCACCGGGCTGCGCCTGGCCTACGTCGAGGTGACGCTGCCGAAGGAGCGGACGGGGGACGGCCTGGGGCCGCTCACGGACTTCGCCGCGCCCATCAAGAAGACCATCCCCAAGGGTGTCGCCTAGCGCGGCCCGATGGACCCGTCGAGCTAGCGCAGCCCCGTGGACCGGTTGAGCGCCGCCTGGATGAGGCGGTCCACCAACTCCGCGTAGCCGACGCCGCTCTTCTCCCACATCTGCGGGTACATGGAGATCGGCGTGAAGCCGGGCATGGTGTTGATCTCGTTGATGACGAACCGGCCGTCCTCCGTGAGGAAGAAGTCCGCGCGCACCAGGCCCTCGCAGGACGCCGCCTCGAACGCCTCGACCGCGAGCCGCTGCACCTCGGCGGTCTCCTCGGGCGTCAGCGGGGCGGGCACCAGGCCGGGCGTCGAGTCGATGTACTTCGCCTCGAAGTCGTAGTAGTCGTGCGCCTGCACGGGCGGGATCTCGGCGGGCACGCTCGCGCGGGGGCCGTCCTCGAACTCCAGGACGCCGCACTCGATCTCGCGACCCCGAAGGAGTGCCTCGACGATGATCTTCGGGTCGTGGCGCTGGGCCTCCGCGATGGCCTCGTCGAGGCCGTCGAAGGAGTCGACCTTGGTGATGCCGATCGACGAGCCCGCGCGCGCGGGCTTGATGAACAGCGGCCAGCCGTGCTCGCCCGCGAAGTCCGCGACGCGCTGGCGGGCCTGCTTCTCCTCGCGCTGCCACTCGCGCGGCCGGATCACCAGGTACGGCCCGACGGGCAGCCCGAAGGAGGTGAAGACCCGCTTCATGTACTCCTTGTCCTGGCCGACGGCCGAGGCGAGCACGCCCGCGCCCACGTACGGCACACCGGACAGCTCCAGGAGTCCCTGGAGGGTGCCGTCCTCGCCGTACGGGCCGTGCAGCATCGGGAAGACCACGTCGACCTCGCCGAGCGCCTTGGGCACGGCGCCGGGCTCGCTGTAGACGACCTCGCGGTTGCCCGGGTCGACGGGCAGGACGACGCCGCCGTCTTCGGACTCGGCGAGCTCGGCGACGCTCGGGACCTTGCGGTCGCTGATGGCCATCCGGTCGGGCTCGTCGGCCGTCAGGGCCCAGCGCCCGTCCGTCGTGATGCCGATGGGCAGCACGTCGTACTTGCTGCGGTCGATGGCGCGCAGTACGGCGCCGGCGGTGACGACGGAGATGCCGTGCTCCGAGCTGCGGCCGCCGAACACGACGGCCACACGCGGCTTGCGGAGTGGCTGCTCGGCACCCGGCGCGGGACTCTGCTCAGGGCTCTGGGGGAGGTTCTCGCTGCTCATATCACGTTGAGCGTACCCGCTGTCCCAGGCTGGGTCAGTGTCCCGCCGGTGTCCCGCCGGTCGCGGCGGACGCCGGAGCGGCCGGAGCGCTCAGCGCCGTTCCGGCTTGGCGCTGCGCGACATCAGCTCCTTGAGCGCGACGACGGGCGGCGTGCCCTCGTGCACGATGCCCACGACCGTCTCGGTGATCGGCATGTCGACGCCGTGCCTGCGGGCCAGATCCAGCACGGACTCGCAGGACTTGACGCCCTCCGCGGTCTGCTTGGTGACCGCGATGGTCTCCTGCAGGGTCATGCCCTTGCCGAGGTTGGTGCCGAAGGTGTGGTTGCGCGAGAGCGGCGAGGAGCAGGTGGCCACCAGGTCGCCGAGGCCCGCGAGGCCGGAGAACGTCAGCGGGTCCGCGCCCATGGCGAGGCCGAGCCGGGTGGTCTCGGCGAGACCGCGCGTGATGAGCGAGCCCTTGGCGTTGTCGCCGAGGCCCATGCCGTCCGCGATGCCGACGGCCAGACCGATGACGTTCTTGACGGCGCCGCCCAGTTCGCAGCCGACCACGTCGGTGTTGGTGTACGGGCGGAAGTACGGGGTGTGGCAGGCGGTCTGCAGGCGCTGGGCAACCGATTCGTCGCGGCAGGCGACCACGGCGGCGGCGGGCTGGCGGGCGGCGATCTCGCGGGCGAGGTTCGGGCCCGTGACGACGGCGACGCGTTCGGCCGGGGCCTTGGTGACGTCCTCGATGACCTCGCTCATGCGCATGGCGGAGCCGAGCTCGACGCCCTTCATCAGCGAGACGAGCACCGTGTCGGGGGCGAGCAGCGGCGCCCACGCGGCGAGGTTGCCGCGCAGCGTCTGCGAGGGCACGGCGAGCACGGTGAAGTCGGCGCCGTCCGCGGCCTCGGCGGGGTCGGTCGTCGCGCGCAGGTTCCGCGGGAGTTCGACGCCCGGCAGGTAGTCCGGGTTGGTGCGGGTGGAGTTGACCGCTTCGGCGAGTTCGGCGCGTCGGCCCCACAGCGTGACGTCGCAGCCGGCGTCGGCGAGGACCATGCCGAAGGCCGTCCCCCACGAGCCGGTTCCGAAGACGGCGGCCTTCAGGGATCGGGTCACTTGCTCTCCTCCGAACTGCCTTGCTCCGTACGGCTGCTGGCGCCTTTGGCGGCGCCGGTCGCCTTCGCCTTGCGGCGCTGCGCGAGCCGGGCCTCACGCGGGTCGTAACGCTTCTGCGGGGCCTTCTCGCCGCGCAGTTCCTCGAGCAGCTCGGTGATGTCCGCCATGATGGCCTCGGTGGCCTCCTTCAGGAGGTCCGGGGTCATCTCCTTGTCGTAGAAGCGCCGCAGGTCCACCGGCTCGCCGACGAGCACGTGGTGCGTCTTGCGGGGCAGGACGGCGGGCTTCTTCGCGTACGGCGGCAGCACGTGGTTGGCGCCCCACTGGGCGACGGGCACGACCGGGCACTTGGTCTGCAGCGCGACGCGCGCGACGCCCGTCTTGGCCGTCATGGGCCACAGGTCCGGGTCGCGGGTCAGGGTGCCCTCGGGGTAGAACGCCACGCATTCGCCGCGCTCGACGGCCTCGATGGCGGCCCGGAAGGCGCTCAGCGCATTGGTGGTCTCGCGGTAGACCGGGATCTGCCCGGTGCCGCGCATGAACGCCCCGACGAAGCCCTTCTTGAAGAGCCCGTGCTTGGCGAGGAAACGCGGAACCCGCCCGGTGTTGTACTGAAAGTGGGCGTACGCGAGCGGATCGAGATGCGAATTGTGGTTCACGGCGGTGATAAAACCGCCGTCGGCCGGAATGTTCTCCATTCCCCGCCAGTCCCGCTTGATCAGAACCACCAGCGGCGGTTTAGCGATGACCGCCGCCAGGCGGTACCAGAAGCCGATTCTGCGGCGGGACACTCGGACACCTTCCTCCATGAGCCTGGTCGGCCGCACAAGTGTCGCCCCCGGCTGCCGTCCTGTCGAGAACACCGTACGCCCACCCGTCCGCCCTTTCCCCGTCACGCCCCTGCGCGCCCCTCTCCACCGCGGATTCCCGCGCCGCACCGGCGCCCGCCCCCGCACCCCGGCCCTCTGTCGCCTTCTTCCCGCAGGTCACAATGGGCCCACGCGAAGGACGGAGCCCGGCGTGCAGTGGACCCTGGTGATACCGCTCAAGCCCCTTGAGCGGGCCAAGAGCCGCCTCGCGCCCGCCGCCGGCGACGGCCTGCGGCCCGCGTTGGCCCTGGCCTTCGCGCAGGACACGGTGGCCGCGGCGGTGGGCTGCCCGCCGGTGCGGGATGTGGTGGTCGTCACGGACGACGCCCGGGCGGGCCGCGAACTGGCCGCGCTCGGCGCCCGCGTCGTCCCGGACGCCCCCGGGGGCGGGCTCAACGCCGCTCTGGCGCACGCGGCGGACCACGTGCGCGCCGGGCGCCCCCAGGCACCCGTGGCGGCCCTCAACGCGGATCTGCCCGCGCTGCGGTCCCATGAATTGGCCCGGGTCCTCGATACCGCCGCTCAATTCCCCCGGGCCTTTCTCCCGGACGCCGCCGAAATCGGCACGACCCTGCTCACCGCGGCTCCCGGCACGGAATTGCGCCCCCAATTCGGCACGGACTCGCGCGCCCGCCACCGGGACTCCGGCGCCATGGAACTGCGTCTCGACGCCGTCGGTTCCGTACGCCAGGACGTGGACACCGGCGACGACCTGCGGGCCGCGCTGGCCCTCGGCGTGGGCCCGCACACGGCCACCGCCGCCGCGGGGCTGCTGATCCCGGACTGAGTACGCTTCCCCCATGCAGGCCACCGCGTACACGTACGACTCCGAAACCCGCACCGGCAGCGTCCTCCTCGACGACGGCACCCCCGTCCCCTTCGACGCCCCGGCGTTCGACGC
This sequence comes from Streptomyces aurantiacus JA 4570, assembly GCF_000414115.1. Lineage (GTDB taxonomy): Bacteria > Actinomycetota > Actinomycetes > Streptomycetales > Streptomycetaceae > Streptomyces > Streptomyces aurantiacus_A. The sequence continues at coordinate 6,194 of NZ_AOPZ01000259.1, read as the reverse complement.
GGGCGGCCTCCGCCTGCTCAGGCCCGGCCAGCGCGTACGCATCGAGGTGACCGGCGAGGGCGAACAGCGCCGCATCACGCTGGTCACCCTGCAGACGTTCTAGCCGCGCCACAGGGCCGCGCACCCGCGCGTGCCCCCGGCCCGGCCCCGACCTGCCCCCGAACACGCCGCGGGCCGGGCTCCCCCGAGGGGAGCCCGGCCCGGCGCGTGAGTGCCCAGTGCCCTTACTTCTTGCGGGCAGTGGCCTTCTTGGCGGTGGTCTTGCGCGCCGTCGACTTCTTGGCGGGCGCCTTCTTGGCCGTGGCCTTCTTGGCGGGCGCCTTCTTGGCCGCCGCCTTCTTGGCGGTGGTCTTCTTCGCCGTGGCCGCCTTGGCGGTCTTCTTGGCCGTGGTCTTCTTGGCCGTGGCCGTCTTCGCCGTCTTCTTGGCGGTGGCCTTCTTGGCCGTTGCCGCCTTCTTGGCGGTGGTGGCCTTCTTCGCGGTGGTCTTCTTGGCGGTGGTCTTCTTCGCCGTGGCCTTCTTGGCGGTGGCCTTCTTCGCCGCCGCCTTCTTGACCGTCGCCGAAGCGCCGCCGGACAGGCTGCCCTTGGGCGCCTTCTTGACCGCCACGTCGTTCTTCGGGAGCTTCTTCGAGCCGCTCACCAGGTCCTTGAAGCCCTGGCCCGCGCGGAAGCGCGGCACCGAGGTCTTCTTGACCCGAACGCGCTCCCCGGTCTGCGGGTTGCGGGCGTACCGGGCCGGACGGTCGACCTTCTCGAACGAGCCGAAGCCGGTGACCGAAACCCGGTCGCCGCTGACGACGGCACGGACGATGGCGTCCAGAACCGCGTCCACGGCGTCGGCGGCCTGCTGACGGCCACCGACCTTGTCGGCAATCGCTTCTACGAGCTGCGCCTTGTTCACGTCTTCCCCTTCGGAGACATTGCCTGAGCGAATGCGCCAGGCTTTTTCGCACGTTAGGCAGATATATACCGCAAATCAAACACGAAACGGGCTAATCACCCTTGTGCCGCAACGACCTGGACTCTCGAGGAGTTCCTCGAAGGCCCGTTGAGGCCCGCCGCTCAGTCGTCTTCGGGGATTCGGCCCTCGTCGCCCTCGTCGAGGTACGCCATCAATCGCTCCAGACGCCTTGCCGCATCGGCGAGATCGTGTTTGGCCGCGGCCGTAATGACCAGCAGCTTCCGGGTCAGCGCCATCCGTACGCCCTCCGGGACTTGCAGTGCGCGCACCCGGGAGTGCGCTTCCTTCAGTTGGTCCGCCACGAGTCCGTAGAGCTCGAGTTGGTCGTCGCGTCCCATGCACCGATTGCGCCATCTGGGGCGAGTTGTCGCCTCCGCAGGGGGTAACTACCCCTCTCCGGCGCCCGTTCGAGGATACCTCCACCCGCCGCGTGCAAGTGGATTTCCGGCCTCTTCTCCCCTGCGGATCAAGGCAGTTGAGACCACCCGTTCAGGTCATCGGGGGGCAAACGGGGCCGGACACAGATGTACCCCCAACCGTCCACGGATGGGGGTACATCGGGTGCCGGGCGGTCCTGGAACCGGTCGGCGAAGGGGTGATGAGGGGGCCGGGACCGGCCACCCCGGCGAGGCGTCTCAGGCGGCCCGGACGGTGCGCGGCTTGTGGGCCGGACGGCTTGCCTCGTACGCCGCGATGTCCTGCTCGTTCTGGAGCGTGATGCTGATGTCGTCCAGGCCGTTCAGGAGCCGCCAGCGGGCGTTCTCGTCCAGCTCGAAACCGGCCGTGACGCCAGGGGCGCGGACTTGGCGTTCGTGCAGGTCGACGGTGATCTCGACCCCCGGGTCCGCCTCCGTCAGGGCCCACAGCTCGGCCACGGTGGACTGCTCCAGAACCACCGTGAGCAGGCCGTTCTTGAGCGAGTTGCCGCGGAAGATGTCGGCGAAGCGGGACGAGATGACGGCCTTGAAGCCGTAGTTCTGCAGCGCCCAGACGGCGTGCTCGCGGGAGGAGCCGGTGCCGAAGTCGGGTCCGGCGACCAGCACCGTGGCGCCCTGCCGCTCGGGCTGGTTGAGCACGAAGTCGGCGTCCTTGCGCCATGCCTCGAAGAGGCCGTCCTCGAACCCGTCCCGGGTGACCTTCTTCAGCCAGTGGGCGGGGATGATCTGGTCGGTGTCCACGTTGCTGCGGCGCAGCGGGACGGCCCGGCCGGTGTGCGTGGTGAAGGCTTCCATGGCTGATCAGACTCCGGCGGTGGTGGGGACGTCGACGAGGTCGGCGGGCGAGGCCAGCGTGCCGGTGACCGCGGTGGCGGCGGCGACCTGCGGCGAGACCAGATGGGTGCGCCCGCCCTTGCCCTGCCGGCCCTCGAAGTTGCGGTTGGAGGTGGACGCGGAACGCTCGCCGGGAGCCAGTTGGTCGGGGTTCATGCCGAGGCACATCGAGCAACCCGCGTGCCGCCATTCGGCGCCCGCCGCGGTGAACACCTTGTCCAGGCCCTCCTCCACGGCCTGCAGGGCGACCCGCACCGAGCCGGGCACCACCAGCATCCGTACGCCGTCGGCGACTTTGCGCCCGTCGAGCACGGCGGCCGCCGATCGCAGGTCTTCGATACGGCCGTTGGTGCACGAGCCTACGAAGACGGTGTCCACCTTGATGTCGCGCAGCCGCTGTCCGGCGCTCAACCCCATGTATTCCAGGGCCTTTTCGGCGGCGAGCCGCTCCGAAGCGTCCTCGTACGAAGCCGGGTCGGGGACGTGCCCCGACAGGGGCAGGCCCTGGCCCGGGTTGGTGCCCCAGGTGACGAACGGCGAGAGGGCGGCGGCGTCGATATAGACCTCGGCGTCGAAGACGGCGTCGTCGTCGGTGCGCAGCGTCTTCCAGTACGCGACGGCCTCGTCCCAGTCCGCGCCCTGCGGGGCGTGCGCGCGGTCCTTGATGTACGCGAAGGTCGTCTCGTCCGGGGCGATCATGCCCGCGCGGGCGCCGGCCTCGATGGACATGTTGCAGATGGTCATGCGGGCTTCCATCGAGAGCTTCTCGATGGCCGAGCCGCGGTATTCCAGGATGTAGCCCTGGCCGCCGCCGGTGCCGATCTTGGCGATGATGGCGAGGATCAGGTCCTTGGCGGTGACGCCCTCGGGCAGTTCGCCGTCGATGGTGATGGCCATGGTCCTGGGGCGGGCCAGCGGCAGCGTCTGGGTGGCGAGCACGTGCTCGACCTGCGAGGTGCCGATGCCGAAGGCCAGCGCGCCGAAGGCGCCGTGCGTGGACGTGTGCGAGTCGCCGCAGACCACCGTGGTGCCGGGCTGGGTCAGTCCCAGCTGGGGTCCCACTACGTGGACGACGCCCTGCTCCACGTCGCCCAGCGGGTGCAGCCGGACGCCGAAGTCCGCGCAGTTCTTGCGCAGCGTCTCCAGCTGGGCCCGGGAGACCGGGTCCGCGATGGGCTTGTCGATGTCGAGGGTCGGGGTGTTGTGATCCTCGGTGGCGATGGTGAGATCGAGGCGCCGCACCGGCCGGCCGGCCTGCCGGAGGCCGTCGAACGCCTGGGGGCTGGTCACCTCGTGCAGCAGGTGCAGATCGATGAAGAGGAGGTCGGGCTCGCCTTCGGCGCGCCGGACGACGTGGTCGTCCCAGACCTTCTCCGCGAGAGTCCTACCCATCGCTTTCCCTCCGACCGGCGTCGTGCGCCGGCCCAACTAGAGAATCAGTTCGCCGACGCAGTACCCCTCGTGACTTCCGTACCGGAACGTCGGCCGCGCGTCCGTTGGTCCGCGGACCGCTCCTCCAGAGTGGCGGGTTCCCGGATTTTTTGAACTTGCGTTTCACAGAGTGAGACGCGAGTATCGTTTCATGGACAACTCTAGCGGCGTAGGCGTTCTCGACAAGGCTGCCCTTGTCCTGGGCGCCCTGGAGTCCGGTCCCGCCACCCTTGCCGGGTTGGTCGCGGCCACCGGGCTGGCACGACCCACGGCCCATCGTCTGGCCGTGGCTCTGGAGCACCACCGGATGGTGGCGCGGGACATGCAGGGCCGGTTCATCCTGGGCCCGCGCCTGGCCGAGCTGGCCGCGGCGGCGGGCGAGGACCGCCTGCTCGCGACGGCGGGCCCGGTGCTCACCCATCTGCGGGATGTGACGGGCGAGAGCGCGCAGCTCTATCGCCGGCAGGGCGACATGCGCATCTGTGTGGCCGCCGCCGAGCGGCTCTCGGGCCTGCGGGACACGGTTCCGGTCGGTTCGACGCTCACGATGAAGGCGGGTTCGTCCGCGCAGATCCTGATGGCCTGGGAGGAGCCCGAGCGGCTGCACCGGGGGCTGCAGGGCGCGCGCTTCACGGCGACGGCGCTCTCGGGTGTGCGCCGCCGTGGCTGGGCGCAGTCGATCGGTGAGCGCGAGCCGGGGGTGGCGTCGGTGTCGGCGCCGGTGCGCGGCCCGTCGAACCGCGTGGTGGCTGCCGTCTCGGTCTCCGGACCGATCGAGCGTCTGACGCGCCACCCGGGCCGGATGCACGCCCAGGCGGTCATCGACGCGGCAGGACGCCTCTCCGAGGCTCTGCGCCGCACGGGCGGCTGAGGCCCGCACCGCTCGCAGCCAGCACACGGAACGCCCGAGGGGCCGCCTCAACGCCGCGGCAGCCCCTCGGGCGTTTCTCGTCTTTCCCGCCGGTTCCCTCGGACCCGTCCCCTCGAACCGTTCCCTCAGCCCCCCTCAGGCGACCTTGAGACGGTCGGCGGCCCCCTCTCCCCTGCGGCCGACCGGCACCACCCCGGTGGCCTTGGCCAGGCCGAACTCCGGCATGTTGACGTACACCGCCTCATGGGCCCCGGCCGGCACGACGTACGTCTCGTGCCAGAAGCCGACCTTTCCCTTGCCCTCCCGCATCCGGCGGTTGAAGGCGGCCCAGGCGGGGCGGTGCTCCTTGCCCTGGTCGGAGGCGTAGGCGAGCAGCTTCTCCGGCGACTCCCAGTACTGGACGACGTAGAACAACCGGGGGCCGCCGAACAGCAATTGATGACCCAGCATCCCGAGCTCCCGGTCCTTGGACAGCTCCTTGAGCATCCGCGGCATCGCCCGGAAGACGGGCCACCAGCTACGAAGCGCGCGGAAGTTGTTGATGCGCATCCCAATGGTGAAGACGGTGACGCCGCCCTGCGCGTCGGCGGTCATGCGCCCTTCGATCGGCTTGCTGCTCACGATGGTTCCCCCTTCGGAAAGCATTGGATAGCTTTGCTATCCATGATTGGATAGTGCCACTCACCAAGTGGATGCGCAAGAGCGCGCGAGAGGGGAAGCGGGCCGATGCGACTGGCGGAGCTCAGCACGCGCAGCGGGGTCTCGACGGCCACGATCAAGTACTACCTGCGCGAGGGCCTGCTCCCGCCGGGCCGCCGCGTGACGGCGACGCAGGCCGAGTACGACGAGAAGCACCTCCAGCGGCTGCGGCTCGTGCGGGCGCTGATCCAGGTGGGCCGGGTGCCGATCGCGGCCGCCCGGCAGGTGCTCACCGCCCTGGAGGACGAGTCCCTGGACCACAACTCCCGCCTGGGGACGGCGGTCTGGGCGCTCCCCCACGGCCCCGAGTCCCCCGCGGGCGCCGGGGCCGACGGAGACGACGCCGACACGGCGGCCGCGCGGCGCACCGTCGACGCGCTCCTCGAGCGGGTCGACTGGGAGTACGCCCAGGGGTACGGGGCGGACGCGCCGGCGTACCGGATGCTGGTGACAGCGGTGGGCACGCTCTCCCGGCTCGGGTATCCGTGCTCCGTCGAGGACTTGGCGCCCTATGCGCGCGCGGGGCGCCAACTGGCCGTCGCCGACCTGGACTTGCTGGAGCGGTACGACTCGCCGGACGAGCAGTTGGAGGCGGCCGTGGCGCTCACCGTGCTGTACGAGCCGGTGCTGCTCGCGCTGCGCCGCATCGCGCAGGCGGAGGAGTCCAACCGCCGCTTCGGGCGGGGCGCCGGGGAGTGACGACGAAGGGGCCCTCCCTTACGGGAAGGCCCCTTGTCTCGCGTACCCCCGACCGGATTCGAACCGGCGCTACCGCCTTGAGAGTTGAGAGGGCGGCGTGCTAGGCCGCTACACAACGGGGGCCTGCTGGTACTGCCGTTACTGCGCTGGGCTACCAGGACTCGAACCTAGAACAAAGGAACCAGAAACCTTCGTGTTGCCAATTACACCATAGCCCACTAGTGGTCTAGACCAGACCACAGTACCCCCGACCGGATTCGA
>NZ_AOPZ01000258.1 GCF_000414115.1 Streptomyces aurantiacus JA 4570 | reverse complement strand
AGGCCGCCCGGCTCCATGGGGCCATCGGGTCGCGTTGGTCCGCCCGGGCGCGTCCGCCCTTCCGGCCGCGCCGGTTCCGCCAGCAGCTCCGCGTGCAGGGCGCGCAGTTCCGGGCCCGGGTCGGCGCCCAGGCCCTCGGCGAGGATGCGGCGGGCGTCCTCGTACGCGGCGAGGGCGTCCGCGCCCCGGCCCGCGTCGCGCAGGGCGCGGATGAGGAGGGCGCGCAGGGCCTCGTCGTACGGCTGGTCGGTGGTGAGCTCCTTCAACTCCGGTACGACGCCGGGGGCGTGGCCGAGGAGCAGCTCCGCCTCGAGCCGCGCGCGGTTGGCCTCCTGGCGGCGGGCCTCCGGGCGGGTGGCCGCGGTGCGGTCGGGCAGGTCAGCGAGGGCCGGGCCGTGCCACAGGGAGAGGGCCTCGCGCAGGACGCGGGCGGCCGTCTCCGGGTCGTGGCGGTCCAGGGCGGCGGTGCCCTCGCGGGTGAGGCGCTCGAAGCGGTGCAGGTCGACTTCGTCGGGGGTGGCGGTGAGGCGGTAGCCGCCGGGCTCGGAGGCGATGGTGTGTCTGCCGAGGGCCCGGCGGAGGCGGCCCACGAGGGCCTGCAGCGCGGCGGGGGCGTCGGCCGGTGGGGCGTCCGCCCAGATGTCGTCGATGAGGGTGTCCACCGGGGTGGTGCGGTTTGCCCTCAGGGCCAGCGCCGCGAGGAGCGCCCGCAGGCGGGGGCCTCCTACGGGCAAGGGTGTCCCTTGGTCGTCGTGCGCCTGCGTGGCGCCCAGGATCTGGTACCGCACGGGGTCATTCTCGCCGGTGGGGGCGGATGCGTCGCCAGGTTTCCCCGGGGTCGGGGTGCCGTGCTCCTGGCCGCCCCGGCCGGGGTGCCGCCCACACCGACCGACCGCCGGCCTGGCGGGCCGTCCCGCGCGTCCCTCACATCACGTCGCCGTGGGCCTGGGCTGCCTTTAAGGGTCGGGAGCCGCCCCTGGCGGCCCAACTGCCCAGCTGCCCACAGCAGGGAACGGCTGGGCGGCCGCCCAGCTGCCACCACAAGGGAACGAGGAAAGACCACAGCATGGAGCCGCACCAAGGGACGGACGCCGGACGGCCATTCCCGGCACCGGGAGGTGGGCCTGCCCGCAGGGGCCGGTGGCCTTGGCCCCGGTGCCGGCGCGGAGCCGGATGTTCCGGTGAATGGGCGGGCGGGTGGGAGAGATCCGCCGCGGAGCGGCGGGGCAGTCCGCGGGACAGGGCGGACAAGGGCACCCCCACCCCGTACAGACCCCGCGTCAGCGGCTAGCGGCCCGCCCCCAGCGCCCCCCGCTGCGGCACCACCGACCCCGTGGGCACCGCCCGTTGACGGGCCGGGGTGCCGGTCCAGCAGGTGCCCCGGCGGGAGAGGAGACGGCGGAGCCAGATCTCCGTGGAGACGAGGTCGGCGAGGCCGTCCAGGGGGAGGGGCTCGCCGTCGGCCGCAGCCCGCAGGGCCTTGCGGACGACGCGTGCCTCGACGAGCCCCGCCTGGGCGAGCAGCGGCGTGTCGAAGAGGCCGATCAGCTCGTTCACGGCGACCCGCAGGCCGGTACGGGCGGCCGCCGCGGCGGAGGCGTGCGAGGGGGCGCCCCAGCCGGGCGGGAGCTCGGTGACGCCGGCGCCTTCGAGGACCGTACGCAGGATGGCGGCCCGCGCCCCGGGCCGCACCCGCAGGGACTCCGGCAGGGCGCGGCAGGCGCGGACCACCTGGTTGTCGAGGAACGGCGCGTGCAGCCGCTGGAAGCGGACCTCGGCGGCCTGCTCCAGGACGCGCAGGTCGGCCGCGTGCCGGAAGAGCGCGGCCCGCGCGCGGAACTCGCCGGGCCGCTGTCCGGGGCCGGGTCCCGGCCGCGTCGCCGTCTCCTGGAGGCGAACCGATACTTCTGCGAGGGCCTCGCCGGTCAGCCAGCGCGCGGCCGGCCCCGGTCTGGCCCAGGCCAGGGCGGCGAGGGAGGCTCCCACGGCGCCGCCGGGCTCCTCGAAGTGGCGGTGGAGCAGGCGGTCGGCGAGCGACTGGACGCCCGCGCGGTGCGTCGTACGGGCGAGCTTCCGCGCGGCGCCGTACACGCGCGCGGGCACCATGACGGAGCCCTCGGCCTTGGCGAGGGCGGTGACGGGCCGCACCAGGTACCGCCGCTTGCGGTCCATCAGGAGGTCGGCGAGGCGCGCGGGATGGGCGTCCAGGACCTGCCGCGCGCCGTAGCCGGTGAAGTGGTCGGCGCTGCCCGAGGCGAGGCGCGCGCGGTGCCGCTGGGCGGTGACGATGACGGCGCTCGGCTCGTCGGTCAGCGGCCCGTCCAGGTCGGCGTACGGCAGGGCCTCCTCGCCGGCCGCGACGACGACGTGGTGCAGCCGCGGGTTGGCGGCGATGGCGCCCGCGCGCTCCAGTTCCGCCTCGCGGCCGCCGGACACCAGGTCGTTGAAGGTGACGGCGACCAGCCGCTCCCCCGCGCCGGTGCCGTGCCCGAGGACCGTGCCGGGCATCCCCGGCAGACCGGCGGCAAGGAGAGCGAGGGTTCCCGAAGCGGGCCCTCCGGAGAGGTCGGCTCCGATGCCGGGCACCGGCATGCCCCGCGCGGCCCGCCGCTCCGCGGGCCCCATGCCGGGCACGGGCCCCGGGTCGATGTCCGTTCCGGGTACGTGACGTGGCGCCCGCAGGCGCGCGCGTACCGCCTCGACGAGGGCGTCGCGGACCCCGTCCAGCGCACCGGCCTCGTCCGCCGCGGGCGCCGCCACGGCGAGCGACGCGACGGGTTCGTATCCGGCGATTTCCCGTGCGCCCGCGCGGAGGATGAGCGCATGCCCCGGGGGCACGCGGCGCACGTCCTGGTACGGGGTCGAGTCGTGCAGCGCCTCCGGGACGTCGGGGGCCGCGAGCAGCGCCGCGAGGTGCCCGATGTCCAGGTGGGCCTCGATGAGGTCGGCGAGCGGCAGCGCGGCGGTCGCGTACGCCGTGCCGCCCGCCCACGGGGTGTAGAACACCGGCCGCGCGCCCGCGAGATCGCCGGCGATCATCACGCGCCGCCCGACCTGGACGACCGCCGTGTAGCTGCCGGGCCAGGCCGTCAGGTGCCGCAGGGCGCCGCCGCGCGCGGCGAACAGGCTGACCCGCAGCTCCTCGTCGCTGGCCCCGCAGGTGCCGAGCACGGCGATGCGGGTCTGGTCGTCGGCCTTCACGGTGCGCACCTCGTCGGGGCGCCAGTCGCCGACCGCCCACAGCGGGTCGGGGTCGCCCCACAGGAGCTGCGAGCCCACAGGGGTCAGCGTCTCGCCGTCGTCACCGGTGGCACCCGCCGTACCGGTGGCACCCGGCGTGCCGACGGCGGCAGCGCCCCCAGGGGGTCTCGTGGTGGTACTGCTCCACCCCACCAACCACCGCATCGCCGCCTCCACAGGCTGTGGACAGCCAGTGCATCAATGACTGCCTGAGGGATTCGGGGTCCCATGCTGCCACGAAGGAGGCGTGCGGGAGGGCTCGCGAAGGCGCTCACACCGGCGCGAACGCGCCCTGGACGATCGGTCGTTGACGCGGCAACGGCACCGACAAGGGGACGTGGAACGGCTGAAGCCCGCTTCTGGGGGGTCGATTTTCGGCCAATTCAGCCGTGGCCGAACACGCTCGACCGCCCCCTGACGCCCCGCGACACCCACGCACAGCCCGGGAGGCGGCATACGCCTCCCGGACCGGTCCGCCGCCCGCGGGGATGGAGGCGGCGGTGTCCCCCAGCCCGCTGACTCCAGCGCAGCGGGCCGACCCACGCTCAACCATGGAAGCGCTCCCCACATGGCCGGAGAAGAGCGCACACACGGGCGCACGGCCACACAACGGGAGCACGCCGCGACACCGCCGTACTCCCGTACGGACAACAATCTCGCCATACGGAACTGCGCCTCTTAACGCTTGGGATCCGCCGAACTACGCTGGGTGTGCTGATGTTTTCGCGGAGGCATATACCTGGGGGCTCGGCCAAGTGAGCTTGCGGCCGGGGATCGGGGCCGCGGCGCGCGACACGCCGACGGTCCTGCCACCCAGCCGCTGTCCCCGGGGGAACACAGCACGAATGCCGTGCGGTCAAGCCACTGCCCGGCAGCCGTCTGTGTCGAGGGGTGGCGCATGTCCAGGGAGCAACGCGGGCCGAACGAAAAGCTCGGCACCGTTCTCGCCCTCGCGGGAATCAGCAACGCCGGGCTCGCGCGGAGGGTCAACGACCTCGGTGCTCAACGCGGGTTGACGCTTCGTTACGACAAGACGTCGGTGGCCCGGTGGGTGTCCAAGGGCATGGTGCCCCAGGGCGCCGCGCCGCACCTCATCGCGGCCGCCATCGGGCAGAAACTCGGCCGCCCGGTGCCGCTGCACGAAATCGGCCTCGCCGACGCGGACCCGGCGCCCGAGGTGGGCCTCGCCTTCCCGCGCGACGTGGGCGCCGCCGTGAAGGCCGCCACCGAGCTGTACCGCCTGGACCTGGCGGGCCGCCGCACCGGCGGCGGCATCTGGCAGTCCCTCGCCGGCTCCTTCGCGGTCAGCGCGTACGCCACGCCCGCGTCCCGCTGGCTCATAACCCCGGCCGACAGCTCCGTCGCGCGCGACGCCTCGCACGACGGGCCACGCGACGTGGCCCACCAGGACGACGGCGGACCGCCGATGAAGGTCGGCCACAGCGACGTACTGAAACTGCGGGAGGCGGCCGAGGACGCGCGCCGCTGGGACTCCAAGTACGGCGGCGGGGACTGGCGTTCGTCCATGGTCCCCGAGTGCCTGCGGGTCGAGGCGGCGCCGCTGCTCCTCGGTTCGTACTCCGACGAGGTGGGCCGCGCGCTCTTCGGAGCCAGCGCCGAACTCACCCGGCTCGCCGGCTGGATGGCCTTCGACACCGGCCAGCAGGAGGCCGCACAGCGGTACTACATCCAGGCCCTGCGGCTCGCCCGCGCGGCCGCCGACGTGCCTCTTGGGGGGTACGTCCTCGCGTCCATGTCCCTCCAGGCGACCTACCGGGGCTTCGGGGACGAGGGCGTGGACCTGGCGCAAGCCGCACTGGAACGCAACCGCGGCCTCGCGACCGCCCGCACCATGAGCTTCTTCCGGCTCGTCGAGGCACGCGCGCACGCGCGCGCCAATGACGCGCCCGCCGCCGGGGCGGCGCTGCGGGCCGCCGAGGGCTGGCTGGAGCGGGCCAGGGAGGGCGACAACGACCCCTCGTGGCTCGGCTTCTACGGCTACGACCGCTTCGCCGCCGACGCCGCCGAGTGCTACCGCGACCTGAAGGCGCCCCGCCAGGTGCGGCGCTTCACCGAGCAGGCCCTGTCCCGGCCCACCGAGGAGTTCGTGCGGTCGCACGGACTGCGGCTCGTGGTGTCCGCGGTGGCCGAGCTGGAGTCCGGGAACCTCGACGCCGCGTGCGAGCAGGGGGTGCGGGCCGTGGAGGTCGCCGGGCGGATCTCCTCCGCGCGGACCACGGAGTACGTGAAGGACCTGCTGCACCGGCTCGAGCCCTACGGGGACGAGCCCCGGGTGGTGGAGCTGCGGGAGCGGGCGCGGCCGTTGCTGGTCGCCCCGGCGTGACGGAGCCCCGGCCCAGCCCTGCCCCGAGGTTTGGGGCCGTTGTCAGTGGCGCAGGGCAGTATCGGGGGTGGGAGGTGAAGCGCGATGGGTCGGGGTGGCGTGGCGTACGACTGTGATGTGCTGGTGGTCGGCGGCGGGATCGTCGGGCTCGCGGCGGCGTATGCCCTGACGCGCGCGGCACCCGGCACCCGTGTCACCGTCCTGGAGAAGGAGCCGGGCCCCGCCCGGCACCAGACGGGCCGCAACAGCGGCGTCATCCACAGCGGGATCTATTACCGCCCCGGCTCCCTGAAGGCGCGCTATGCCGTGCGCGGCGCCGCCGAGATGGTCAAGTTCTGCGCGGAGTACGGCATCGCCCACGAGGTCACCGGCAAGCTCATCGTCGCCACCGACCGCGCCGAGCTGCCCCGCCTGCACTCCCTCGTCCAGCGCGGCCGGGAGAACGGCATTCCGGTCCGCGAGCTCGGCCCCGCCCAGATAGCGGAGTACGAGCCGTGTGTGCGGGGCATCGCCGGCATCCACGTCGGGACCACCGGGATCTGTGACTACGGCGCGGTCGCCGGACAGCTCGCCCGGGCCTCCGGCGTCGAGGTGCGGTACGGCGCGGAGGTCGTGCGCGTCGACCGGCGCGCCGATCTCGGGGTCGCCGTGCGCACGGCCGCCGGCGACGTGGTCCGGGGCAAGTTCCTGGTGAACTGCGCCGGGCTGCACTGCGACAGCGTCGCGCGGCTGACCGGTGACGACCCCGGCATGCGGATCGTGCCCTTCCGGGGGGAGTACTTCACGCTGGCGCGGCCCGGGCTCGTGCGGGGCCTGGTGTATCCCGTGCCGGACCCCGCCTTTCCCTTCCTCGGTGTGCACCTCACGCGGGGCGTCGACGGCGGGGTGCACGTCGGGCCCAACGCGGTGCCCGCGCTCGCCCGCGAGGGGTATGGCTGGTCGGTGGTGCGCCCCCGCGAGCTCGCCGGGACGCTGGGCTGGCCCGGCTCCTGGCGGATGGCGCGGCGGCACTGGCGGTACGGGGCCGGTGAGCTGCGGCGTTCGCTGTCCAAGGGGGCGTTCACCGAGGCGGTGCGGCGGTTGTTGCCCGCCGTGCGGGCGGAGGATCTTCTGCCCGCCGCCGCCGGGGTGCGGGCGCAGGCCGTCCTGCGGGACGGGACGCTGGTCGACGATTTCCTGATACGGGAGGGGGCGCGGGCCGTGCACGTCCTGAACGCTCCCTCGCCTGCGGCGACGGCCTCGCTGCCCATTGGGCGGGAGGTGGCTCGGCGGGTGCTGGCTGTGCTGTGACGTCGGCCCTGCCGGGGGCTTCCCCAACCCCGCCCCCCCCAGTTTCGGGAAGGGGTGGGATTGGGGAAAGCCCCGCAGGGCCCCCGCCCCGACTAAAATCGACCCCACTGTGTCTGAGAACTCCCGCCCGAAGGGCACCCCCCGCTTCCCCGAAGGTCCCGCCCCCGACCCCGCCGGGTCGAGGTTCGAGCGGCGGATCCGCAGCTTCCAGCCGCGGCGCAGCCGGGTCACCACCGCGCAGGGCGACGCGCTGCGCAGGCTGTGGCCCCAGTGGGGCCTGGACATCGACGGCAAGGAGGTCCTCGACCTCGGCAAGCTGTTCGGCGACGCCGACACCGGCCCCGACGAGACCCCCCGCCCCGTCGTCCTGGAGATCGGCTTCGGCATGGGCGAGGCCACCGCCCAGATGGCCGCCGCCGACCCGGACACCGGCATCCTCGCCGTGGACGTACACACCCCGGGCATGGGCAACCTGCTCGGTCTCGCGGAGCGGAACGGGCTGTCCAACATCCGGGTGGCCAACGGCGACGCCATCATCCTGCTGCGCGAAATGCTCGCCCCGGAGTGCCTGGACGGCGTCCGCGTGTACTTCCCGGACCCCTGGCCCAAGGCCCGGCACCACAAGCGCCGCCTGATCCAGCCGGAGTTCCTCACCCTCCTCGCCCCCTGCCTCAAGCCGGGCGCGGTGCTGCACTGCGCCACCGACTGGGAGCCGTACGCGGAGCACATGCTGGAGGTGCTGAGCGCGCACCCGGACTTCGAGAACACCCAGGAGGACGGCGGGTACGCGCCGCGGCCCGACTTCCGGCCGCTCACCCGCTTCGAGGGCCAGGGCCTCAACAAGGGCCACGTCGTCCACGACCTGCTCTTCCGCCGCGCCGCCACCCTGGCGGAGCGGCCCGACGAGGGCCCGGCAACCCCCACCGACCGCGAGGACCCGCCCCGCCCCTGAGAGCCTGTCTTTGAACCCCCGCCTGCGCCCCGACGCCCGGCACGCACGCTCGCCGCACGTCGTCACAGGCCAGGTGGCTCCGCCACATGACCTGTGACGACGCACGCCGATCGCACGCACCGACCGCCGCTGCGCCCGCGCTCCGCGCGAACGACGGGGGTTCAAAGACAGGCTCTCAGCCCCACGGAACCCGAGGCACCGTCGCGGTCCGCCGCAACCCTCGTTACTGTCAAAGCCGTGGCCACCAGTCCCGCGTACCCGAACTACCCGGCTCCGCCCGCCGGGTCGGCCGGGGCACCCGGGCCCCGGCACCCGCACTGGTGGCAGCGGAGAGCCATCCGGGCGGCCGCGCCCGTCACGCTGCTCGCGCTCTCCGGCCTTGTGATCCTCGCCCTGGTGCGGCAGCAGACCGGCACCGAGGGGTTCCTGGTCGGCCTCGGACTCGCCACGCTCCCGGTGCCGCTGCTCGTCTCGGCGTTCCGGTGGCTGGACCGGGTGGCGCCCGGGCCCTGGCGGAACCTGTTGTTCGCCTTCGCCTGGGGCGCCTGCGCGGCCGCGCTGATAGCGATCGTGGCGAACAGCTTCGCGACCCGCTGGATAGCCACCGCGACCGCCGACCCGACGAGCGCGGACACCCTCGGTGCGACCGTCATAGCCCCGATCGTCGAGGAGAGCGCGAAGGCGGCGGCCGTGCTGCTCGTCTTCCTCTTCCGCAGAGGCGACTTCACCGGTGTCGTCGACGGCTTCGTCATAGCGGGCGTCACCGCGACCGGCTTCGCCTTCACCGAGAACATCCTCTACCTCGGCAACGCCTTCGGCACCGACCAGCTCAGCGGCGAGAGCGGCCTCGCGTCGGTGACCGCCGCGACCTTCTTCGTCCGCGTCGTGATGTCGCCGTTCGCGCATCCGCTGTTCACCGTGCTCACCGGCATCGGCTTCGGCATCGCCGCCCTCAGCGGCGAGCGGCACCGGGTGCGGCGGGTGCTCCTGCCGGTCGCCGGGCTGCTGCTCGCGATGGGTCTGCACGCCTTCTGGAACGGCTCGGCGAGCTTCGGCGAGTACGGCTTCTTCGTCGTGTACGCGACCTTCATGCTGCCGGTGTTCGGGCTGCTCACCTGGCTCGCCGTCTGGCTGCGCCAGCGCGAACTGCGCCTGGTCCGGGCCGAACTGCCCGCCTATGTGGCGGCGGGCTGGCTCACCGCGGCCGAGCCGTTCGCGCTCGGCTCGATGCGCGCGCGGACCGTCGCCCGCGACTACGCCGCGTACCACCTGGGCAAACCGGCGGGCCGCGGCGTGGTCGCGTACGAGACGTACGCGACCTCCCTGGCGCTGCTTCGGCACCGGGCCCGCCGCGGCCGGGCCCGCGTCGACTTCGCGGTCCGGGAGCGGGAGCTGCTCGACGCGCTGTGGGAGCGCCGCGAGCTGGCCCGGCCGGCGCTGGCGTACGCGGCGCGGGCGACGGCACCGGTCGTGGCGCCACCGCCATACTCCGCGTACGGCGCGTACGGCGCGTACGGCCCGTACACCGCGTACGCCTCATACGCCCCGCACGGCACCCACAGCACCCACGGCACCCGCGGCCAGCCAGGAACCCCCGGCACCCCCGCGTACCCCTCGTACAACCCCTACCGCACCTGAAGCCCCGCCAGGATCACGCCGACGCGGCGGTGAGGCGCGCCAGTTCGGCTTCCGTCAGCTCCAGGTCCCCCACCGCGAGCAGCGCCGGAAGCTGCTCCACCGTGCGCGCGGAGGCGAGCGGCGCGGCCACCGTCGGCTGGGCGGCGAGCCAGGCCAGGGCCACCGTGGCGTGCTGCGCGCCGCGGGCCTCGGCTATCTCGTCGAGGGCGGCGAGGACGCGCTGCCCGCGCTCGGTGTCCGCGTACGCGCCGGCCTTGCCGGCCCGCGCGCTGTCGACCTCGGCGCCCGGGCGGTACTTGCCCGTGAGGAAGCCGGAGGCGAGGGCGTAGTAGGGGACGGCCGCGAGGCCGGAGCGCGATGCGACCTCCTGGAGCGGGCCCTCGTAGGTGTCGCGCGAGACGAGGTTGTAGTGCGGCTGCACCGCCACGTACCGCACGAGGCCCTCGCGGTCGGAGAAGTCCAGGGCCTCCTGGAGGCGTTCGGCGGTGATGTTGGACGCGGCGATCGCCCGGACCTTGCCGGACCGCACCAGTTCGTCGAGGGCGGTGACGAACTCCTCGACCGGCACGGAGGGGTCGTCGTAGTGCGTGTAGTACAGGTCTATGTAGTCGGTGCCGAGGCGGCGCAGCGACTCCTCCGCGGCGGACTTGATGGTGCTCGCCGAGAGTCCCTTGTAGTCGGGGTGGGCGCCGACCTTCGTGGCGACGACGACGTCGGAGCGGTTGCCGCGCGCGGCGAGCCAGCGGCCCAGGACGGCCTCGGACTCACCGCCCTGGTTGCCGGGCACCCACGCCGAGTACACGTCGGCGGTGTCGACGAAGTTGCCGCCCGCCGCCGTGTAGGCGTCGAGGACGGCGAAGGACTGCGCCTCGTCGGCGGTCCAGCCGAAGACGTTGCCGCCCAGCGCGAGCGGGAAGACTTCGAGGTCGGAGGAGCCCAGCGGGCGAAGAATGGTCATACAGGGCTCAACGTCCACGCGGAGGAAGGAATTCCGGCAGCCCTGACGTCGGGGGGTTGTCGCCAGGACCGCCGGAGCCGGTGGGGCGGACGCGTCCTACGGGTTGAGGCCCTTGCCCTGCAGCCACGCCAGCGGGTCGACGTTGGCGCCGCCGCTCGTGTGCACCTCCATGTGGAGGTGCGCTCCGGTGACGTTGCCGGTCGCGCCGACGCGGCCGATGACCTCGCCGGTGGTGACCTTCTGGCCGGCGCTGACGCTCACCGAGGACTGGTGGGCGTACCAGATCTCCGTGCCGTCCTCGAGTTCGAGGATGGTGCGGTAGCCGTACGCCCCGGCCCAGCCGGACTCCTTGATGGTGCCGGAGTGCACGGCCTTGAGCGGCGTGCCGGTGGGGGCGGCGAAGTCCAGGCCGGTGTGCTGGCCGGAGGACCACATGGAGCCGGAGTCGCCGAAGTGCGAGGTGAGGGTGTACGAGGAGGTGGGCAGCGAGAAGCTCTTGGCGAGCTTGGCCAGGCGCTCCGCCTCGGCCTTCTTGCGCGCGGCCTCTTCCTTCTTGCGCTTCTCCTCGGCGGCCTTCGCCTTGGCCGCCGCCGTGGCCTTGTCCTGCTGGGCCTTGGCCTGCGCGGCCGCCTTCTTCACGGCGGCGTCCTCGGCCGCCTTGCGGACGGCGTCGTCCGCCTGGTGCTGCTGGTTCTCGGCCTGCTGCATGATGCGGGCGCGCAGGGCCTCGCCCGCGCCGGTGCTGCCCTGCTCGGCGTCGGCGGTGGTGACGCCGGCGGAGCTGAGCGGCGCGGCGGGCGTGGTGGCGTCCTCGCCGGAGCCGTCGGAGTCGTCGGATATCAGCGCGCCCACGCCGGGCAGCGACTCGGCCTCCGGCAGCTTGTCCGTGACCGCCGACATGTCCGGCATGGCGATGGAGACCGGCGGCTTGCCGCCCTGCGCGGTGGCGATGCCGCCCGCGCCCACGGCCGCGATGACGCCGACGCCGAGGACGGTGGAGCTGCGGGCGAGCCCGCCGCCGCCCTTCTTGTGGACGCGGTGCCGGCCTCGCACCGGGCGGACGGACTCCGCGGTGGGGTTCCACTCCTCCCACGGCTCCTGGGGGGCGTACGCGGCGAATCCGGGGGTACCCGGGGAACTGCCGGGGCCTTCGGCGGAGCCGTTCGGTACGTAGAGCGCTTCTGGGGCAGGCCGGTTGGACGCCACGGGGGCGCACTCCTTTCCTTCCTTCTCGCCTACCGGGTTAGCTGACGGGTTCGGAGCAGGAAGGTCTCCTACGGGCACCTCTGCGCGTACGAGACTTCCGTACGAGAGATGACCGATTCACCCCAAGTTGGTGGTTCCCCGGCTCCCTTGCGGGATTAGGCGTGTGCGCACGGAGCCGACTCGAGTGTCGGCTGGGACGACCGCGCTGCGTTATCGAACGTTAATAGACTGCGGGGCCGTATTCCAAGCCGTTCCGGTTGATCGTTAACGCTTACGCCACGAACACAAGGGACATCAGCGGCCGGAACAGGGCGAGTTGAGCGGGGCTCATGACGCACCGCAGCCGCGTGGATCTTCACCATCGGCTGACGTCCCGTCAGGTGTTGTGCGCAGGGGTGTGGTTCAGTCACCCGGTGTGACGGGGCGGCGGACGGCGAGCAGCGCCATGTCGTCCGTGGCGCCGCCTCCGGTGTGCAGGCGGACCTCGTCCACGAGGGTGGCGAGGAGCGCGTCGGGGCCGCTGGGGCCGGGGAAGATCCGGCCGCCGAGCCGGGTGGCGGGGTCGTAGAACTCGGCGTGCTCGTTCCGGGCCTCCGAGAGCCCGTCCGTGTAGAGCAGCAGCGTGGCGCCCGGCGGGAACGCGGCCTCGTCCGCGCGGTCCGGCCAGGTGCCGAGGTCGCCCATGCCGAGCGGCAGTGCGGGCTCGGACGGCGTGAGCACGCACAGCCGCCCGTCGCCCCGGAGCAGCAGCGGCTCGGGGTGGCCGCGGTTGATGATCCGTACGGTGTCGTCGGCGCCGCGCGGGATCTCCGCGAGGATCGCCGTGGTGAACCCCTCGAAGGCGTCGAGCCCGTCGCGCCGCATGCCTTCCCGCGCGAGGGCCCGCTCCAGGCGCTGCGCCACCGCCTCCAGCGTGGCCTCCTGCTCGGCGGCCTCCCGGAAGGCGCCGATCACCACGGCGACGGCGGACACCGCGCCCATCCCTTTGCCGCGTACGTCACCGACGACGAGCCGCACGCCGTGCGGGGTGTCCTGCACGGCGTACAGATCCCCGCCGATGAAGGCGTCGGCCTGCGCGGCCTCGTACCGCGCGGCGATGTCGAGGCCGCCGATGCGGGGGTCGGGCTGCGGCAGCACCGCGCGCTGGGTGGCCTCGGCGATGGAGCGGGCGGACGCGAGGCGGGCGTTGCCGCGGCGCACCACGCGGTTGATGACGACGGCCAGGATGCCGACGGTCAGCATGGTCAGGAACTCGGTGACGACCTGTACGTCCCCGTCGACCCGGTGGGTCATGCGCAGGACGAGGACGGCGGCGCAGGAGAGCGCGGCGGTCGCCACGGTGGTGCGCAGCCGGAAGAACGGCGCGGTGATCAGGGGCGCGGCGGCGAACAGCGGGGACGCGGTGAACTCGGGCGGCGTGAGCAGGTCGAAGCAGATGCCGCCGACGAGGAGGAGCGGGGGCAGGGCACGCACGAGGGCGCGCTCGCGGGGGAGGGTGCGCTCGCGGGGGCCGGGGGTGCGCGCGCAGGGGAGCTCTCGCGAGAGGGGACGCGACGCGGGCGGGGGCCCCTGTGGCTCACCGGGGGCGGGCCCCGGCCCCCCACCCGGCTCACCCGAACCTTTGCCGCCACGCGCACCACCCGCGTCCCCATCGCCACGCGCACCACCCGCGCCCCCGTCGCCGCGCGCACCACCCAGCCCCCCACCACGCACAGCAACCACCACCGCTCCATTCCCGCCGCGGTCCGGTCGCGGCCCCGTCGCGTCCTTGCCGCGTCGGCCCACTCAGGTTTCCCGGAGCGGGGCCTCGGGGCGACCTGATGTGGGCCGAGTGGGTGAGCGGTGGGCGCGTCCGGCCGCGCCCGGATGCGCCGGGCCGCGCGGGCCA
>NZ_AOPZ01000257.1 GCF_000414115.1 Streptomyces aurantiacus JA 4570 | reverse complement strand
GCGCTTCCCTTCGGTGTTTCCAAACTCTATCAGGTCATTTTCGGCTCTCTGACCACGATGATCTGTGGACATGAGGAACCAGACCCCGCGATAGGATCCGACTCGATAGTTGCTGCCTGGCCCCCGACGCTGAGTGCGTCGTCACGGCCCTGGGCAGGGGTCCGACTCTACAACGACGTCCGGGTCGGCGCAAATCGTTTGTGCAGTGCTTCTACGTCTGCCAACCGGGACCACTCGTGCGGAACCGGGACTTCCTATGACTTACGCTTCTGAACAGTGCGTCGTCCAGGACAGGTAGTGACGGCGGTATCGAATCTCCACCCCCTGGGAGGCTTGCCATGACCAGCGTTACGTCCCCGCTTGCTGGACGCGCCATCGGACTCGCTGCGGTACCCGATCCCGTGTTCTCGGGCGCGATGGTCGGCCCCGGCACGGCCATCGACCCTGTTCGCGAGCCCTCCGAGGCGGTTGCGCCCGTCGACGGCATCATCGTCTCTCTTCACCCGCACGCCTTCGTCGTGGTGGACGCCGAGGGCCACGGGGTTCTGACGCACCTGGGCATCGACACCGTTCAGCTCAATGGCGAGGGCTTCGAGCTCCTGGTCAACAAGGGGGACACCGTACAGCGCGGTCAGTCCGTGGTGCGCTGGGACCCGGCCGCCGTCGAGGCCGCCGGCAAGTCCCCGGTGTGCCCCGTCGTGGCGCTCGAGGCGACGGCCGAGTCCCTGTCGGACCTCGTCGAGGACGGCGATGTGAAGGCCGGCGACGCTCTCTTCGCCTGGAAGTAGTGACGGCAGCGCTGTCGCTGGTCGACGGCAGGTAGGACATCCACCGCGGCGGCTGGGCCCGTCGCATTATCGGAGACGGGTGAAATGGAGACAACGCTGCGAGGCGTCGGCGTGAGCCACGGGGTGGCGATCGGCGAGGTTCGGCACATGGGGACGGCGGTCCTCGAGCCGCCGGCCAAGCAGATCCCGGCGGAGGACGCGGAGCGCGAACAGGGGCGCGCCCGCAAGGCCGTCGAGGCTGTGGCCGCCGACCTGATGGCGCGCGGCAATCTGGCCGGCGGCGAGGCCCAGGCGGTGCTCGAGGCTCAGGCGATGATCGCTCAGGACCCGGAGCTCATCGCCGACGTGGACCGGCGCATCGCCGTCGGCAGCACGGCCGAGCGCGGTATCTACGACGCGTTCTCGCACTACCGCGAACTCCTCGCGGGCGCGGGCGAGTACATGGCCGGTCGCGTCGCCGACCTCGACGACGTGCGGAACCGTATCGTCGCGCGACTCCTTGGCGTTCCGATGCCGGGTGTGCCGGACAGCGACGAGCCGTACGTGCTCATCGCGCGTGACCTCGCGCCCGCGGACACCGCACTCCTCGACCCGGCCCTCGTCCTCGGCTTCGTCACCGAAGAGGGTGGGCCGACCAGCCACAGCGCGATCCTGGCCCGGGCGCTCGGTGTGCCCGCCGTCGTCGCGCTGCCCGGTGCCGGTGAGCTCGCCGAGGGCACGGTCGTGGCCGTCGACGGCAGCACCGGTGAGATCTTCGTCGACCCCAGCGCGGAGAAGCGTGCCGAGCTGGAGGCCGCCGCGGCCGAACGCAAGGCCGCGCTCGCCGCGACGACCGGACCGGGTGCCACCTCCGACGGCCACAAGGTGCCGCTCCTCGCGAACGTCGGCGGCCCCGCCGACGTGCCCGCCGCGGTCGAGGCGGGCGCCGAGGGCGTCGGTCTGTTCCGTACGGAGTTCCTCTTCCTCGACGACAGCACCAAGGCGCCGACCGAGGAGAAGCAGGTCGACGCCTACCGTCAGGTCCTCGAAGCCTTCCCCGAGGGCCGCGTCGTCGTGCGCGTCCTCGACGCCGGTGCGGACAAGCCGCTCGACTTCCTGACGCCGGCCGACGAGCCGAACCCGGCCCTCGGTGTGCGTGGTCTTCGGTCGCTCCTCGACCACCCCGAGGTGCTGCGGACCCAGCTGAGCGCGCTGGCCAAGGCCGCGGAGGGGCTTCCCGTCTACCTCGAGGTGATGGCTCCGATGGTCGCGGACCGTACGGACGCCAAGGCGTTCGCCGACGCGTGCCGTGAAGCGGGGCTGCAGGCCAAGTTCGGCGCCATGGTGGAGATCCCGTCCGCCGCACTCCGGGCGCGCTCGATCCTGCAGGAGGTCGAGTTCCTTTCGCTCGGCACCAACGACCTCGCGCAGTACACCTTCGCCGCCGACCGGCAGGTCGGTGCGGTGTCCAGGCTGCAGGACCCGTGGCAGCCCGCACTGCTCGACCTGGTCGCGCTGTCCGCCGAGTCGGCGAAGGCCGAGGGCAAGAGCTGTGGCGTGTGCGGTGAGGCCGCTTCCGACCCGCTGCTCGCGTGTGTGCTGACCGGTCTGGGTGTCACCTCCCTCTCCATGGGTGCCGCGTCGATTCCTTACGTCCGGGCGACGCTGGGCAAGTACACGCTGGCCCAGTGCGAGCGGGCCGCGGCCGCCGCCCGCGCCGCCGACAGCGCCGAAGAGGCACGCAAGGCGGCGCACGCCGTGCTGTCCGGCGAGTAAGAAACCTGTCCAGAGGGGCGCTCCACCCGCGTGGGTGGGGCGCCCCTCTGCGTCAGTGGCGGTGTCCTCCGTCTTGCGGCTCGTCCTCCCCCAAGTCCGGTGCCGCGCAGTAGTCGACGCCGGATTCCGGGGCGATGAGATCGCCGGAGAGGGCGTCGGTGCAGTAGGCGTCGAAGACTTCCGCGGCCGTGAGAGGGTGCAGCCGCTCGCCTTCCAGGCGCCAGCCGTGGACGCGGTCGCGGGTGCCGTCACTGGTGCGCATCACGAGGCCCCCGGAGCTCCGGATGGCGATGCCCACCGCCAGGACCGTCGTGAACTCCAGGGCTTCCGTCTCGTCCAGTCCGGGGCTTCCGTCGGCGGCGCATGTGACGTGCAGTGCGGCGAGGAGGGTCTGGCCGTCGCACGGGACGCTGCACACGAGGTGGCGGGCGACGGGACCGCTCGTGCCGATCGCGCGCATGAGCAGGTCGGAGGCCCTGGCGAAGGCGGCGCGTCCGATGTCGACACCGCAGTCGGCGCAGGCGCCGATGCGGGCCAGGAGCATGGTCGCGTACTCCCACGTGCTCTGCCGGACGGTCTCGTCGACTAGGTCGGGCACCATCTCGGCCAAGGGCCGGCCGTCGTACGGCATGGTCGGGCCCGTTGTCGCCAGTTCGGCGGTGAAGCGGGTGCGGCTCGCGGCGGCGTCCGGGTCGAGGTCGTGCTCCGTGCAGAACTCGGCGTACTCCTCCGGGTCGAAGAGCGCGACGCTGGTCAGTCCGCCCTGGTCGGCGAGCGACCTGAGCAGGGACTCCACCTGCCGCAGGTACGTCACGTGGTCGTCGAAGGTGAAAGTGCTGTAGCGGCGCATCGCCGCGAAGTCCTCGGCGTCGGCCAGCAGGCCGAAGGTGCCGGCGACCTCGCGGCGCAGGACGCGTCGCATCGTGCCGTCCTGGGTGTGCCCCATGATTCCCCCTGCGGTCAGTCGATCAATGCTCACTCACCGTAATGGGAGGCACTGACAATGGCCGCTGAGCGTGAGGGGTTCAGGCGCGTTCGCGGCCCAGACGCTCGTAGAAGCGGAGCAGTTCGATGTTGTCGACGGAGCCCGCGTTGACCGCCTTCTCCAGTGGGGTGCCCTGGAGCAGGCGCTTGACCGGGACCTCGATGCGCTTGCCGGTAAGGGTGTGCGGAATGGCGGGCACCTCGATGACCTCGTCCGGGACGTGGCGGGGTGAGAGCTGCTCGCGGATGGTCTCCTTGATGCGGGCGCGCAGGTCGTCGTCGAGGGCGGCGCCGGGGGCGAGGTGGATGAACAACGGCATCCAGTAGCCGCCGTCGGGCTGCTCGGCGCCGATGACCAGGGACTCGCGGATCTCCGGGAGGCGTTCCACGACTTCGTAGATGTCGGCTGAACCCATGCGTACGCCCTGGCGGTTGAGCGTCGAGTCGGAACGGCCGTGGATGACGACGGAGCCGCGCGAGGTGAGGGTGATCCAGTCGCCGTGCCGCCATACGCCGGGGTAGGTGTCGAAGTAGCTGTCGTGGTAGCGGCTGCCGTCCGGGTCGTTCCAGAAGCGGATCGGCATGGACGGCATGGGGTTGGTGACGACGAGCTCCCCGACCTCGTCGACGAGGGGCTTGCCCTGTGCGTCCCATGCCTGCAGATCGGTGCCGAGGCAGGGGGCCTGGAGCTCGCCGATGTGGACGGGCAGCGTCGGCACGGCGCCCGCGAAGCAGGAGCAGACGTCGGTGCCGCCGCTGACGGAGGCGATCCACACCTCTCCGGAGGCGTCGGCGAACTCGTCGTGCAGCCAGCGGAATCCGTCCGGCGGCAGCGGGGAGCCGGTGGTGGCCACGCACTGCACGCGCGAGAGGTCGAAGTCGCGCGCGGGGTGCACGTCCGCCTTGCGGCAGGCCATGACGTACGCGGCGGACGTCCCGAAGAGTGTCGCTCCGGTGCGCTCGGCCACGCGCCACTGGGCGGCGGTGTCGGGGTATCCGGGGCTGCCGTCGTAGAGGACGATCGTCGTGCCCGTGAGCAGGCCGGAGACGAGGAAGTTCCACATCATCCAGCCGGTGGACGTGTACCAGAAGAACCGGTCGTCGGGGCCGAGGTCGCAGTGCAGGCCGACCTGCTTCAGGTGCTCCACGAGGATGCCGCCCTGGGACTGGACGATCGCCTTGGGCAGGCCGGTGGTACCGGAGGAGTAGAGCACCCACAGGGGGTGGTCGAAGGGGACGGCTTCGAAGACGGGGGCCGTGTCCGCCGCGGTGAGCGCGGACCAGTCCAGGGCGCCTTCGGGGGCCGGGGTGCCGAGCAGCGGGATGTGGACCACCGCGCGCAGGGTGGGCAGTTCGCGGCGCAGTTCGGCGACGGTGTCGCGGCGGTCGTGTTCCTTGCCTCCGTAGCGGTAGCCGTCGACCGTGAAGAGGACCACGGGTTCGACCTGCTGGAAGCGGTCGAGGACGCTGCGGGCGCCGAAGTCGGGCGCGCAGGAGGTCCAGACGGCACCGACGGCGGCGGTCGCGAGGAGGGCGACGACGGCCTCGGGAATGTTCGGCAGGTAGCCGCTGACGCGGTCTCCGGGGCGTACGCCGAGGCCACGGAGTTCCGCGGCCAGGGAGCCCACTTGGCGGCGCAGCTCGGACCAGGTGAGCGGGGTCGGGTCGTGCGTCTCGTCCACGTGGAGGATGGCCGGGGCGTCCGCGCGCGCGGGGTCCTCGCCGGCGCGCAGGGCGTGCTCCGCGTAGTTGAGGGTGGCGCCGGGGAACCACTGGGCGCCGGGCATGGAGCGGTCGCCGAGCACGCGCGCGTAGGGCGTGGAGAAGCGCACGTCGAACCATTCGGTGACGGCCTTCCAGAAGGTGTCGAGCTCGTCGACCGACCAGCGGTGCAGGGCCTCGTAGCCGCCCGTGGCGGGCGCGCCGTGGTGCTCGGCGGCCCATGCCTGGAAACGCGTGACCTGTGCGCCGGCGATCCGCTGCTGGTCAGGCTGCCAGAGCGGGGAGGGATTCGCTGAGGACATGGGTCTGCTCCTGGACTGTGCGCGTCGTGGGCGGCTGTCGTGCGCACGGGCGTGGTGTGCGCGTGACACGGCTGACACGGACGATGCCACGTGATCGACTTCCGCACCAGGGTGTCCGGCCGGACAGGCGTGGGAGGGCGGCTCCGGTGAGAGTTGGTGACGCGAGACGGCGCTCGGGATGAACGGCAGTTGAACGAGGTACACCTGCTGCGCCTTCGGTGGCAGGGTGAACTGCATGAACGGTCGTGACCTGGTGCGTTCGGTGAAGGCGGTCGGCCTGTCCGACACGGCCCATGGGTTGCGCCTGGTGCGCTCGGCGTGGCGTCGGCGGCGGACCGACGCGGCGGGTCTGCCGCCGCGGGGCAACGAGCGGGCCCGGACGCCCGGTCCTGTCACCCTGGTGGAGCCCGGCCCGGGCGGTGGTGTGGTGCGGTTCGCGAGGTCCGAGCTGCGGGTGCGGGTCACGTCGGGCGGGGCGGTGTTCTGGGGCTGGGACGGGGCCGAGCCCGATCCGTCGTACGCGCTGGCCGGAGGCAGTCCCGAGGCGGATCCGCGGGCCGTCCTGGAGCCCGACAAGGAGGGCGGCTGGCGGGTGGTGTCGGAGCGGGCGACCGTGGTCGTCTCGCGGCACGGGGCGGTCGAGCTGCGCACGCCGGGCGGGGTGATGCTGCGGCGCGACCTGCCGCCGCGCTGGTGGGAGCCGGCCGAGGGCGGGGCGGCACGCTGGGTGCAGCGGTCGGAGGTGGCGCCGGACGCGCGGTTCTTCGGCCTTGGCGGGCGGGCCTCGGGGCCGCGGCTGCGGAACGGGACGTACCGCTTGTGGAACACGGATCCCGGTGGCTCCTTCGGGCCCGGGGACGATCCGCTGTACATCACGATGCCGGTCCAGTGGGTGGTCGCCGACGCGGGGACCCATCTGGTCTTCCACGACAACAGCTGGGACGGCACGGTGACCGTGCGCGAGGGCCAGGAGGGCGCCGGCTCCGGGCACGACCGGGCCGGGTCCTGCGAGGTGCGCATGGACGGCGGGCCGCTGCGGTGCTGGGTCATGATGGGCACCCCCGCGCGCGTGCTGCACTCCTGGGCGGCGCTCACCGGCGCGCCCGCGGTGCCGCCGGCATGGGCGCTCGGCCACCATCACGCGCGATGGGGCTTCGGCAGCGAGCAGGAGGTGCGCAGGATCGTCGCGGGCTACCAGGAGCGCGGGCTGCCTCTGGACGCCCTGCACTTGGACATCGACCACTTCGACGGACACCAGGTGTTCACGGTGGACAAGGAGCGTTTCCCCTCCCTGCCGAAGCTGGCCGGCGAGCTGCGCGGGGCCGGGATCCGGCTGGTGTCGATCGTGGACCCGGCGGTGAAGGCCGAGCCGGGAAACGCCGTGTACGACGGCGGGGCGGCGGCGGACGCCTTCGTGCGGGACGCGGCGGGGCGGGCCGTGCGGGGCCTGGTCTGGCCGGGCGAGTCGGTGTACCCGGACTTCACGGCGGGGCGGGTGCGCAAGTGGTGGGGCGGGCTGTACGACGAGCGGCTCGCGCAGGGCTTCGCGGGCTTCTGGCACGACATGAACGAGCCGGTGTCGTTCGCGGCGTTCGGCGAGACGACCCTCCCCCGCTCCGCCCGGCACGCCCTGGAGGGCCGCGGCGGCGATCACCGCGAGGCGCACAACGTCTATGCCCTGGGGATGGCCCGCGCGGGGTACGAGGGCGTGCGCGAACTGCGGCCCACGGAGCGGCCGTTCCTGTTCTCGCGCTCCGGCTGGGCCGGAATGCAGCGCTACGGAGGGACGTGGTCGGGTGACGTGGCCAGCGACTGGCCGGGGCTGCGGGCCTCGCTGGCGCTGGTGCTCGGGCTCGGCCTGTGCGGGGTGCCGTACTCCGGCCCGGACATCGGGGGCTTCGACGGCAGTCCGTCGCCGGAGCTGTACCTGCGCTGGTTCCAACTCGGGGCGTATCTCCCGCTGTTCCGTACGCATGCGGCGCTGCACGCCGGTCGCAGGGAGCCCTGGGAGTTCGGGCCCGATGTGCTGGAGCACGCGCGCGTGGCGCTCGCCGAGCGTGGCCGGCTGCTGCCGTACTTCGTGACGCTCGCGCACCTGGCGCGGCGCACCGGCGCGCCGTATGTGCGTCCCCTGTGGTGGGGGTGTCCGGAGGACAGGGCACTGCGGGACTGCGAGGACGCGTTCCTGCTGGGCGACTGCCTGCTGGTCGCGCCGGTCCTGCGGGAGGGAAGCGTCGAGAGGGACGTACGGCTGCCGCCGGGCCGGTGGTACGACACCGTGACCGGGAAGGCGTACGAAGGGCCCGGCCGGGTCCTCCTGGACGCTCCCCTGTCCCGCATACCGGTGCTCGCGCGGGCGGGCGCGGTGCTGCCTGTGCGGGGCGAGGACGGGCGGCTCTCGCTGGAGGTGTGGGCGCCCGCGAAGGGGCGTACCGGCGGCGGTCTGGTGATCGCGGATGCCGGTGACGGGTGGGAGGAGCCGGAGCTCCAACGCTTCGGTGTGCGCTGGAGCGGGGAGGAACTCCTGGTCGAGAAGGAGGGCGACGAGCCGGAGCGCACCGTGGGGTATCCGGTGCGGGTGCGCGGGATGTGAGGCCCGCGCGGCCCTCAGCCCGGACGCGGCGCCGTTCGCCTCAGATGTAGCGCCCGTCGAACCATGCCCGCACCACCGACGTGTGCAGGGGGAAGGCGAGTTCGGCGGGCCGGTGGAGCAGTTCCCAGCCCTCGGTCTCGTCGGTCGGTGCGGACTGCGGCAGATCGGCCGCGGACCGTTCGGGCAGCAGGCCGAACAGCAGCACGTGTCCGTCGGGCGAGCTGAGCACCTCGACGATCCGTACGTCGTGGCTCGCGGCGCTGATGCCGGTCTCTTCCTTGAGCTCCCGGACGACGGCGTGCCGCCAGTCCTCTCGGTGGTCCACGTAGCCGCCGGGCAGGGCCGTGCCCCCGCGCGCGGGGGCGATGGACCGGGTCACGACGACGAGGCCGGTGCCCTTCGTGTCGTACGCCGGCTGGAGGGCTATGGCGACGGGGAGCGGATTCCGGTAGGCCACGGTTTCGCAGTCCGGGCAGGTGCGGGGCCAGCCCGTGGCGTGGTCTCCGTAGAGCGCGCCGCAGCTTGAGCAGTGGGAATCCGGTGCCGGGTTGGTGGGGTGCAGGGATGGGGACACGCGGCGGACTGTATCCGATCTCCGAGCGTCGGTCTTCCGTGGAGGGCCAACCTCCTGATAGATGCGGGTACATGACAGCATTCGCCCCCGCTCTGCGGAAACTCGCGGTCACCGCCGCCGCCCTGGTCGTCGTGGCCATGGCGCCCGCGCCCGCCCAGGCACACACCGAACCCCGGGCCCCGAAGGGCTTCGTGGCGCTGAGGGACGTGGACCCGACGATCATCCAGGAGATGCGCTACTTCACCCCGCACAACTTCGTGGGCGAGCCCATCGACGGCTACCGGAAGCCGATGTGCATCCTCACCGAACCCGCCGCGAAAGCACTGCACAAGGCGCAGCGGAGCCTGCTGCGCCAGGGCTACTCCCTGAAGGTGTACGACTGCTACCGGCCGCAGCGGGCCGTCGACCACTTCGTGCGGTGGGCCGAGGATCTGCGCGACGAGCGCATGAAGGGCGAGTTCTATCCCCGGGTGGACAAGACGCGCCTCTTCGAAGACGGCTACATCGCCAAGAAGTCGGGGCACAGCAGGGGCTCCACGGTCGATCTGACGATCGTGCGGCTCCCGGCGAAGCCGACCCGGCCGTACATCCCCGGAGAGCCCCTGAAGCCCTGTTTCGCGCCCCGGGGCGAGCGTTTCCCGGACAACTCCGTGGACATGGGCACCGGGTACGACTGCTTCGACACGCTGTCCCACACCGATGACCCGCGCGTCACCGGGAAGCAGCGGGCACACCGCGACCTGCTGCGGAGCACCCTCGCGAAGTCCGGCTTCGTCAACCTTCCCGAGGAGTGGTGGCACTTCACGTACAAGCCCGAGCTCTTCCCGGACACCTACTTCGACTTCCCGGTGTCGCGCCGGGCGCTGCCCGTGGCACACTTCTGACGTTCCGTCAGATCCAGTGTGCGGGAGGGGCCATGTCCCGAGTGCGTACGCCCGTGGTGGCGCGGTGGTTCGACGGGGAGGGGGACGGCTTCCGGCTTCTCGGCACGCGGTGCGCGTCGTGCGCCGCGGTCTTCTTCCCGCGCGAGGACGGCTTCTGCCGCAATCCCGGGTGCGCCGGCGGCGAGCTGGTCGAGGTCGCGCTCTCGCGGCGCGGGCGCGTGTGGTCGTACACCGACGGGCGCTACCGCCCGCCGGCTCCGTACGTTTCGGACCCGGAACTTCCCTGGGAGCCCTACACGTTGATCGCTGTGGAGCTGGCGGCGGAGCGGATGGTGGTGCTCGGCCAGGCGGCTCCGGGGGTGACCGTCGCCGACCTGGAGGTCGGCATGGAGGTGGAGGTCGTCCCCGGCGTGCTCGATGAGGACCCCGGGGAGCCTTCGACGACGTGGACGACGTGGCACTGGCGGCCGGTGGGGGTGGGGGCATGAGCGGCGATGTGGCGGTGCTCGGCGCGGGCATGCACCCCTGGGGCAAGTGGGGACGCGGCTTCGTCGAGTACGGGACGGTGGCGGCGCGGGCGGCCCTGGCGGACGCGGGGGTCGACTGGCGGGACGTCACATCCGTCGTCGGCGCGGACACCGTGCGGGGCGGCTATCCCGGGTATGTGGCGGGAGCGACATTCGCGAAGGCACTCGGCTGGCAGGGCGCACGCGTGGCGAGTGTGTACGCCGCGTGCGCGTCCGGGGCCCAGGCGATCGCCACGGCGCGCGCCCAGCTGCTCGCCGGGCTCGCCGACGTGGTCCTCGTGGTCGGCGCCGACGCCGCGCCCAAGGGCTTCTTCCGGCCCGCCGGAGGCGACCGGCCGGACGACCCTGACTGGCTGCGCTTCCGCGTCCTCGGTGCCACGAACCCCACGTACTTCGCGTTGTACGCCCGCCGCCGCATGGCGGTGCACGGCGACACCCTGGAGGACTTCGCCCACGTCAAGGTGAAGAACGCGGCCCTGGGGGCGCTCAACCCGCACGCGCGCTACCGAAAGCCCGTCACCGCCGACGAGGTCGCCGCCTCCGCCGTCGTCGCCGATCCGCTGCGGCTGCTCGACATCTGCGCCACGTCGGACGGCGCCGCGGCGCTCGTGCTGTCCACCCTGGAGTTCGCCCGCCGGCACGGCGCGAGCACGCCGGTGCGGATCCGCGCGGTGTCCACCGTCACCCCCACGTATCCGAACACGGTCCTGGACCTGCCGGACATCGCCACCGACTCGTCTGCGGCCGTGCCGCCCGCGGACCGCACCTTCCGGGAGTCCGTCGCGCACGCGGCGTACGAAGAGGCGGGCATCGGCCCCGACGACCTCTCCGTGGCCGAGGTGTACGACCTGTCGACGGCCCTGGAGCTCCAGTGGTACGAGGACCTCGGCCTGTGCGGCGAAGGCGAGGGCGCCAAGCTCCTGCGGGAGGGCACGACCGCGCCGGGCGGGCGCATACCCGTGAACACCAGTGGTGGACTCGCCTCCTTCGGAGAGGCCGTTCCGGCCCAGGCCATCGCCCAAGTCTGCGAACTCACCTGGCAGTTGCGAGGCACGGCGGGAACGCGGCAGATCGAGGGCGCGCGGGTCGGGATCACCGCGAACCAGGGGCTGTTCGGGCACGGCTCGTCGGTGGTCGCCGTGCGCTGACATCGTCCCCGGAGGCCCGGCGACGGAAGTCGTCGCCCCGGTCAACCGGTGGCGTCCGCGACCTTGACGCTCCATCACCACCGGTGAACACTTCCCGGTGTCAGTCGGCATCGCCGCTCTTCGGCATCTCGCCGCTCAGGGCCCGTGTGCTCCAAGGCTCCGCGCAAAGAGCCTGTTCAACGGGTCATCCCCCATGGGCGATTCGACTGCGACGGCACGCTCGCCACCGAGGCCGGGCAGGGCGCGGGACCCCTGCCCCCAGCCGGTGCGGGCTGCGGCCGGGCAGTAGTCGTGGGAACGCACCCTGCACGGAGTACCGGGGCCCACCACCCCGGGCCAAGGGCCTAGGAGCCGCCATGTACTCGAATGGGGACATCTTCGTCGGTGAGATCATCGGCACCGCGATCCTGATTCTCTTCGGCGCCGGCGTGTGCGCCGCCGTCACCCTGAACCACTCGAAGGCCAAAGCTTCCGGATGGATCGTCATCGCGTTCGGCTGGGGCTTCGGTGTGATGGCGGGTGCCTACACCGCCGCGCCGCTGTCCGGGGGCCACCTGAACCCGGCCGTCACCCTCGGCATCGCCGTCGACACCGAGAAATGGGACAAGGTCTGGATCTATCTGGCGGGGCAGATGATCGGCGCCATGCTCGGCGCCGTCCTCGCGTACCTGGTGTATCTCGCGCAGTTCAATGCCAACGGGACACGGGGCACCAAGGCGGTGCCCGGGACGCACACTCCCACGCCGACGCTCGGCATCTTCTCCACCATCCCGGAGATCAGGAACCCCGTCGCCAACCTGCTGACCGAGATCATCGGAACCGTCGCCCTGGTGCTGCCCATCCTCTCCTTCGGCCTCACCAAGGGGCTCGGCGAGTCCGGCACCCAGATCCTGATCGTCGCCTTCCTCGTCGTCGGCATCGGCCTCTCGCTCGGCGGGCCCACCGGCTACGCGATCAACCCCGCGCGTGACCTCGGCCCGCGCATCGTGCACCACTTCCTGCCGATCCCGAACAAGGGCACGTCCGACTGGAGTTATGCCTGGGTTCCGGTCGCCGGACCGCTGATCGGCGGGCTCCTCGCGGGTCTCCTCTACAACGCAGCCTTCTGAGCAGCCTTCCTCCAAGGGGTAGCCATGACGGACAGCTCCGTGAAATTCGTCGCCGCAATCGACCAAGGCACCACCTCGAGCCGCTGCATCGTCTTCGACCAGGACGGCGCGATCGTGGCCGTGGACCAGCGCGAGCACCGGCAGATCTTTCCCAAGCCCGGCTGGGTGGAGCACGACGCCACCGAGATCTGGTCCAAGGTGCAGGCGGTCGTCGCGGGCGCGCTCGCCAAGGCGGGACTGCGCGCGGACCAGCTCAGCGCGCTCGGCATCACCAACCAGCGGGAGACGACGGTCCTGTGGGACCGCGCCACCGGCAAGCCCGTGCACAACGCGATCGTCTGGCAGGACACCCGGACATCGGCGCTCTGCAACGAACTGGGCGGCTCGGACGGCCAGGACCGCTTCCGCGACCAGACCGGCCTGCCGCTCGCGAGCTACTTCTCCGGGCCCAAGGCGGCCTGGCTGCTCGACAACGTGCCCGGCCTGCGGGCGCGCGCCGAGCGCGGCGACATCGCCTTCGGGACCATCGACTCCTGGCTCATCTGGAACCTCACCGGCGGCACGGACGGCGGCGTGCACGTCACCGACGTCACCAACGCGGGGCGCACGATGCTGATGAACCTGGAGACCCTCCAGTGGGACTCCTCGATCCTGTCGGCGATGAACGTCCCGGAGGCTGTCCTGCCGGAGATCAAGTCGTCGGCCGAGGTGTACGGAACGGCCGTCGGACAGCTCTCGGGCGTCCCGGTCGCCTCCGCGCTCGGCGACCAGCAGGCCGCCATCTTCGGGCAGGCTTGCTACGACACCGGTACGGCCAAGAACACCTACGGCACGGGCAGCTTCCTGCTGCTCAACACCGGCAACCGGCCCGTGGCCTCGAAGAGCGGCCTGCTCACCACCATGGGGTACAAGATCGGCTCCGAGGCCCCGGTGTACTGCCTGGAGGGCTCCATCGCGATCACCGGGGCGCTCGTGCAGTGGTTCCGCGACCAGCTCGGCATCATCCGCACCGCGGACGAGATCGAGACGCTCGCGGCGAGCGTGGACGACAACGGCGGCGCCTACATCGTGCCCGCGTTCTCCGGCCTGTTCGCGCCGTACTGGCGCTCCGACGCGCGCGGTGTCGTCACCGGCCTCACCCGGTACGTCACCAAGGCGCACCTCGCCCGCGCGGTCCTGGAGGCGACGAGCTGGCAGACCCGCGAGGTCGTCGACGCCATGTACCAGGACTCCGGGGTGCGCATCACCACCCTGAAGGTGGACGGCGGCATGACCAAGAACAACCTGCTGATGCAGCACCAGGCGGACGTGCTCGGTGTGCCCGTGATCCGGCCGCGGGTGTCCGAGACGACGTGCCTGGGCGCCGCGTACGCCGCCGGGCTCGCCACGGGCGTGTGGAACGACCTGGACGAGCTGAAGGCGCACTGGCAGCGCGACGCCGAGTGGACACCGCAGATGGCGGAGGCCGAGCGCGAGCGCGAGTACCGCAACTGGCGCAAGGCGGTGGAGCGCAGCTTCGGGTGGCACGAAGACGGCAGCGACGGCGAAGGCAGCGACAGCGGAGGCTGAGGCGCTTGCCGCGCGTCCCCGGTCCTCGCCCCGGCCGGGGCACGTGCGGCAGGCACGCGCGCGTGGACGGTCGCCCGCCGCACGCGCGCGTGGCCGGTACGCGGCTCGTACCCCGGTCGGCGAGGGTACGGGCCGTGACGCCCTTCGTCAGGTGGCGACCGGCTCCCTGGCCGCCGCCCCGATGGCCATCGCGTGTTCGACGACGTCGATCAGGACTTCCTTGACGGACTCCTTCTCGCGCGCGTCGCACAGCACCACGGGGGTCTTCTCGTCGAGGTCCAGGGCGTGGCGCACCGCGTCGGAGGGGTAACGCGTGGCTCCTTCGAAGCAGTTGACGCCGACAACGAACGGTATGGAGCGGCGTTCGAAGTAGTCGACGGCGGCGAAGCAGTCCTCCAGGCGGCGGGTGTCGGCGAGCACCACGGCTCCGAGCGCCCCGGTGGCCAGCTCGTCCCAGAGGAACCAGAAGCGGTCCTGTCCGGGGGTGCCGAAGAGGTACAGGACCAGGTCTTCGCGCAGCGTGATCCGGCCGAAGTCCATGGCCACGGTGGTGGTGTGCTTGCCCGGGACGCCGTTGGTGTCGTCGACGGGCCGCCCGGCCTCGCTGAGGTTCTCCTCCGTGCGCAGGGGCTTGATCTCGCTGACCGCGCCGACGAGGGTCGTCTTGCCCACGCCGAAGCCGCCCGCCACCAGGATCTTCAGCGTGACCGGCTCGACGGGGGCCGTACCGCGCTCAGAACGCTTGAAGATCATTGCTCTCTTCTCCTGCATCAGTCATCAGTGGTGTCGCGTGCGTCAGTTGGGGCGTGGTGCGTCAGTTGTGGTGTGCGCGCCGGTGGCGCTGTGCGGCGGCGGTCCGTACCCGCCGCCGCCCGGGGTTTCGATCACGAGTACGTCGCCGGGGCCCGCGTCGGCCGAGTCGCTGCCGTCGAGCCGCACGACGGCGCCGTCGGCCCGCTCGACGCGGCCCGAGCCGAGCGCGCCCGGCTCGCCGCCCGCCATGCCGTAGGGCGGCACCACGCGGTGCTGGGACAGCGTGGAGACCGTCATGGGCTCCCGGAAGCGGATGCGGCGTACGGCGCCGTCCCCGCCCCGCCAACGGCCCTCGCCGCCGCTGCCGTGACGTACGGCGAACTCCTCCAGGACGACGGGCAGCCGCCATTCGAGGACCTCGGGGTCGGTGAGCCGCGAGTTGGTCATGTGGGTCTGTACGACGGAGGCGCCGTCGAAGCCGTCTCCCGCGCCGGAGCCGGAGGCCACCGTCTCGTAGTACTGGTGCCGGTCGTTTCCGAAGGTGACGTTGTTCATGGTGCCGGAGCCCTCGGCCTGCACCCCGAGCGCTCCATAGAGGGCGCCGGTGATCGCCTGTGAGGTCTCCACATTGCCCGCGACGACGGCCGCCGGTGGCTCCGGCGACAGGAAGCTCCCGGCCGGCACGACGATGCGCAGCGGTCGCAGACAGCCGTCGTTGAGGGGGATGTCGTCGTCGACCAGCGTACGGAAGACGTACAGGACGGCGGCGTTGACCACGGCGAAAGGCGCGTTGAAGTTGGTGGCCAGCTGTGGCGACGTGCCGGTGAAGTCCACGGTGGCCGTGCGTTGTTCGCGGTCTACGGAGACGCGCACTTGGATGATGGCGCCCGAGTCGGTCTCGTAGGTGAACTCGCCCTCTTCGAGGGTGTCGATGACGCGGCGTACGGAGTCCTCGGCGTTGTCCTGGACGTGCCGCATGTATGCCTGCACGACGTCGAGCCCGAAGTTGTCGATCATGCGGCCCACTTCGTCGACACCCTTCTGGTTGGCGGCGATCTGGGCGCGCAGGTCGGCGAGGTTGGTGGCGGGGTTGCGGGAGGGGTAGCGGGTCTCGGTCAGCAGGCTCAGGGTCTCGGCCTCGCGGAGGCGGCCGGCCTCCACGAGCAGCCAGTTGTCGAAGAGGATGCCCTCCTCGTCGATGGTGCGGCTGCGCGCGGGCATGGAGCCGGGTGCGATGCCGCCGATCTCCGCGTGGTGGCCGCGCGAGGCCACGTGGAAGAGGATCCGCTCCCCGGAGGTGTCGAACACGGGGGTGATGACGGTGACGTCCGGGAGGTGGGTGCCGCCGTGGTACGGGTCGTTGACCGCGTAGGCGTCGCCCGGCCGCATGGTGGTGCCGCGGCGGCGGATGACCTCCTTGACGCTGGTGCCCATGGAGCCCAGGTGGACGGGGATGTGGGGGGCGTTGGCGACGAGGTTGCCGTCCGGGTCGAACAGGGCGCAGGAGAAATCCAGCCTCTCCTTGATGTTGACCGACTGGGCGGTGGACTCCAGGCGGGCGCCCATCTGCTCGGCGATCGACATGAAGAGGTTGTTGAAGACTTCGAGGAGGACCGGGTCGGCCTCCGTCCCGGCGTCGGAACTCGCGGGCGCCGCCACCCGTTCCATGACCAGGTGCCCGTCGTCGGTCATGGCCCCCTGCCAGCCGTCGTCGACGACGGTGGTGGCGCCGGCCTCCGTGATGATCGCGGGCCCGGTGACCCGTTCGCCGGGCGGCAGTTCCTCGCGGCGGTGCAGGGGCACTTCACGCCAGGAGCCGCCCGTGTGCAGGCGCACGGTCCGCGCGGTGCCGTGCTCGGTCGTGCCGCCGAGCACGGAGAGGTCCGGGGGTTCGGTGAGTCCGGTGGCCTCCACGGAGAGGGCCTCGACGACCACGGGGCGGTCCAGGGTGAAGGAGTAGGTGGCGCGGTGGTGTTCCTCGAAGGCGCGGGTCATGGCGTCCGGCTCGGTGAGCTCGACGCTGAGGGTGGTGTCGGTGCCGTCGTAGCGCAGGTGGGCGCGGCGTGTGACGCGCACCCGGTCGGCCGGCACGTCCTCGGCGGCGAGCTGGTCGCGGGCCGCGGCCTCCAGGTCGTCGGCCGTCTTGTGCACACGCGGCATCGAAGGCGCCTCCAGGGGCGCCTCCACGGACTGCTCGCGCATCGCCGTCGTGTCGGCGAGGCCGATGCCGAGCGCGGACAGGACGCCCGCCATGGGCGGCACGAGGACGGTGCGGATGCCGAGCGAGTCGGCCGCCATGCACGCGTGTTGGCCGCCCGCGCCGCCGAAGGTCGTCAGGGCGTAGCGCGTGATGTCGTGGCCCTTCTGGACCGAGATGCGCTTCACGGCGGCGGCGATGTTGGCGACGGCGATCTGGAGGTAGCCCTCCGCGACCTGTTCCGGGGTGCGGTCGTCGCCGGTCTGCTCGGTGATCTCCCGGGCGAGGTCGGCGAAGCGGTCACGGACGAGGGCGTCGTCGAGCGGCTGGTCCCCGTCCGGGCCGAACACCCGGGGGAAGTGGGCGGCTTGGACACGGCCGAGGGCCACGTTGGCGTCGGTGACCGTCAGCGGGCCGCCGCCGCGGTAGCTCGCGGGGCCGGGGTCGGCGCCCGCCGAGTCGGGGCCCACCCGGTAGCGGGCGCCGTCGAAGTGCAGCACGGAGCCGCCGCCCGCGGCGACGGTGTGGATGTCGAGCATGGGGGCACGCAGGCGTACGCCTGCGATCTGCGTCGTGAAGACCCGTTCGTACGCCCCGGCGTAGTGCGACACGTCCGTCGACGTACCGCCCATGTCGAAACCGATGACCCGGTCGAACCCGGCGAGCCGCGACATGCGGGCCATGCCCACGATGCCGCCCGCGGGCCCGGACAGGATGGCGTCCTTGCCGCGGAACTGGCCGGCTTCCGCGAGCCCGCCGTTGGACTGCATGAACATCAGCCGCACGCCCTGGAGTTCATCGGCGACGTGCTCCACG
The DNA here is from genome assembly GCF_000414115.1 of Streptomyces aurantiacus JA 4570. Lineage (GTDB taxonomy): Bacteria > Actinomycetota > Actinomycetes > Streptomycetales > Streptomycetaceae > Streptomyces > Streptomyces aurantiacus_A. The sequence goes on along the minus strand of NZ_AOPZ01000257.1, from coordinate 16,795 downwards.
TAGCGCCGCAGGACGGGCGAGAGATAGGCATCGACGACGGCGGTGTCGCCGCGCGGGACGAGCTTCATCAGAGGGCTGGCCTCGCTGGAGAGCGAGACCTGCGGGAAGCCGGTGCGGCGCGCGAGGTCACCGGCCGCCTGCTCGTGGGCGGGATACAGATGGCTGTGCACGCAGACGACGGCGACGGCACGGATCCCGTCGTCGTATGCCTTCCGAAGGGCTTCGGCGAGCCCGTCGAGGTCGGGTGCGCGCAGCACTTCACCGTCGGCGCCGACCCGCTCGTCGTACTCGATGACGCGTTCGTACAGCTCTTCGGGGAGGACGATGTCGCGGGCGAAGATCCGCGGACGGTTCTGATAGGCGATGCGCAGCGCGTCGCGGAAGCCGCGCGTGATGACCAGGGCGGTCGGCTCGCCCTTGCGCTCCAGGAGGGCGTTGGTGGCGACGGTGGTGCCCATGCGCACCACGTCGATGGGTACGTCCCCCGCGCCCCGCGAGGTGCCGGCGTCCAGCGCGCCCGCCTGGACGAGGAGTTCCCGGATGCCCGCGACGGCGGCGTCGGCATAGCGCGCGGGGTTGTCCGAGAGGAGCTTGTGCGTGAGCAGGCCGCCGTCCGGGCGGCGCCCGACGACATCCGTGAACGTGCCGCCCCTGTCGACCCAGAACTGCCAGCCTGTCACGTCTCAATCCCCGCTTTCGCGCTGTTCAGAGCGCCCGGAGGCCGTTGATCACGTCGCGCAGAATACTCTCGTCCGGCAGCTCGGCGGGGGGTACGGGGCGGGTCACGTGCACCAGTCGGTCGTCGACCAGATCACCGATCAGGACGCGGACCACACCGATCGGAAGGTCCAGTTCCGCCGCGAGTTCCGCGACGGACTGCGGGGTGTCACGGCACAGGCCGACGATGTCCACGTGCTCCGGGGACAGCGTCTGGTCGGCCTCCGTCTCCTCGGCACGCGACTCCGCGATCACCACCGCGATGAGGTCGAGGCGGTGCTGGGCCGGGCTGGTGGTGCGCCCGCGCGTCATGGCGTACGGACGCACCACCGGACCGGCGTCGTCGTCGAACCAGTGGGGCAGTGCGGCCTGACCGTCGTCGTCGCTCATGCCCTCCCACTACCCTCCCGTGGGCAGGTCGGTGCGTGGCGCCGAACCCAGATGCACTCCCACCCTCTTGACCAGCAGCGTCATCTCGTACGCGACCAGACCGACATCGGAGTCCGCGTCCGCGAGGACGGCGAGGCAGCTCCCGTCGCCCGCGGCCGTGACGAAGAGGAAGGCGTCGTCCAGCTCGACGACCGTCTGGCGGACCTTGCCCGCGTCGAAGTGACGCCCGACGCCCTTGGCGAGGCTGTGGAATCCGGACGCGACGGCGGCGAGATGCTCACTGTCCTCGCGGGTCAGATTCTTCGACACGCCCGTGGGCAGACCGTCTCCGGAGAGCACGAGCGCTTTGCGGATGCTGGCGACACGCTCCACCAAGTCGTCGAGGAGCCAGTTCAGCTCTCCCGATCCCCCGGTCGCGGTGGTGCGTGCGTCGGCCTTCGGTGCGGTCATCGACCGTCCCCCTCAGATGTCGTTCCTGGTGCTGCGCCGTCCGGGACGTCGTCGCCCGAGGCGTTCTCTTCGCGGCCGCGCTGCCAGCCGCGCTGGAGCGAGGCCATCCGGCTGCGTACCTCGTCGGCGTCGCGCTCCTCCGCTCCGGGCCCGGCGGGGGCCGCGTCGAGCTGCGTACGGCGGTCCGGGCTGTCCTTCAGCTGCGGGGCGAGACTCGCCTGCCGGACCCTGCGGGGCAGCCCGCCCGCGGCGGGCGCGGCCGGGTCCTCGGCCGCCGTGCGGGGCGGCGTCTGCGTGCTGCCTGCGGCCCGGTCCATGGGTCCTCTGTCCGTCCTTGCCGCCCGGTCCGCACCGGGCGCTGTCTCCGTGCGGGTGGTGGCACGCGGCGCGTCCGGCATCGGGCGGCGCCGGGGCAGGAGCGGCTGCGCCCCGGCCGGGCCGTCCGTGCTCAGGGGACGCGGCGGGGTCAGGTCGGGCCAGCCCGCGTCCGGCCGGGGGCGGCGCGGCAGATCGAGACCGGCGTCTCCGGAGGGGTCGACGGCATCCCGCGCGGGACCCCGGCCGGGGCGCCCGGCACCGTTGTGGCCGCGGCGTGCGGGGGTGTCGTCGCTCGCCTGGTCGGCTTCGTCGGCCGCGTCCGTGTCGCGGGAGCGCGTGGGGCCCACGCGGCGGCCGTGCGAGGAGACCAGCTTCGGCGCGCGGCGGCGGGCCAGGGGCATGGTGCCGCCGGGGGCGAGCCCGTCGTCCACGGGCTCTTCGGGGTGCAGGGCGTCGTGGCCGGCGGAGTCGGCGGCGCGAGCCGGCTCGTCGACGTCGGACTCGCGCGCGTCGCGGGCCTGCTGGTGCTGCTCTCCGGAGGTCTCCGGGGTGCGGCGACCGGCGGTTTCCGGGGCGCGGCGACCGGCCGTCTCCGGGGCGCGGCGACGCGGGCGGAACAGTCCGCCGCGCTCGCTGTCCTCGTCCTCCAGGGCGCCCGGAAAGCCGTCGAGCCCGGCCATGCCGACCGGCGCCTCCAGCTCGACGGGTCCGTCCAGGAGGGACGCCGGAAGGCCGGGCAGTTCGACGGGCACCTGCGCGAGAGCCGCGGCGCGGTCGTCGGCGGCGGGGCCGGTCACGGACTTCTGCGGCTGCGGCCGGTCGAGCCGGAAACCGACGCCTCCGGTGTCGGGCACGTCGTCGGTGAGCAGCGACTCCGGTAGGAACACGACAGCGGTTGTGCCGCCGTACGGGGAGGGCTGCAGCGACACCCGGACGCGCTGGCGCTGGGCGAGGCGGCTGACCACGAAGAGGCCGAGGCGGTCGGTGTCGGACAGCTCGAACTCGGGGGTCTCGGCGAGGCGGAGGTTGGCGTCGAGGAGGGCTTCGGAGGCCATGCCGAGGCCGCGGTCGTGGATCTCCAGGGTGAAGCCGTTGGCGACGTGCTCCCCGAGGACCTGCACCGCGGTGTGCGGCGGCGAGAACACGGTGGCGTTCTCCAGGAGTTCGGCCAGCAGGTGCGTGATGTCGGCGACCGCGGGACCGGTGACGGCGATGCGCGGCAGGCGGCGCACCTCGATGCGTTCGTAGTCCTCCACCTCGGCGACGGCGGCGCGGACGACGTCCATGAGCTGGACGGGCTTGCGCCACTGCCGTGAGGGAGCGGCACCGGAGAGGATCACGAGACCTTCGGCGTGCCGCCGCATGCGGGTGGTCAGGTGGTCCAGGCGGAACAGGTCGGCGAGTTCGTCGGTGTCCTCGGTCCTGCGCTCCATGGTGTCGAGCAGTGTGAGCTGCTTGTGCAGCAGCACCTGGCTCCGGCGAGCGAGGTTGACGAACACTTCGGAGACGCCGCGGCGCAGGTCGGCCTGTTTGACGGTGGCCTCGACGGCGGCGCGCTGCAGGGTGTTGAGGGCCTGACCGACCTGGCCGATCTCGTCCTTGTCGTAGGACAGGCGCGGCGCCTCGGTCTCCACGTCGACCTGCTCGCCGGACGCGAGGCGGCGCAGCAGCCCGGGCAGCCGCACGCCGGATGCCTCGTGGGCCTCCAGGCGCAGTCGGCGCAGGTCGCGGATGAGGCTGCGTCCGATGCGTACGGAGAGGAAGAGGGAGACGAGGACGGCGAGCAGGCCGAGCACACCGGCGACGGCGAGCTGCACGATGACGCCGACGGCCTCCGGGCGGGCCCGGTCGCGCAGGCGCTCGACGGCGTCCTCGTTGCGGTCGGAGAGGCTCGTGAGGACCTTGTCCGTCTCGCGGTTCCAGTCGCCGGAGGTGATCCCGCGCGCGGCGCCGGACTCCATCAGGGACTTCTCGGCGTCGCGCAGCCGGCTCGTCTCGGCGCCGTTCCAGAAGCGTTCGTAGCGGGCGCGCTCGTTGCCGGGGAGCTGGGCCAGGCTGTTGTCGAGCAGCATGGTGCGCTGCGCCACGAGGTCGGAGACCTGTCGGATCTCCCCCTTGGTGACGGTGCCCGCGACCAGCGCGGATCCGATCAACGCGTCCTCGCGGGACAGCAGTTCGCGAGCCTGGCCGACACCGACGAGCGCGCGTCCCTCCGCCGTGACACCCACGTCGTCGAGGGCGTTGAGCGTCATCAGGAAGCCGAAGCAGGGGTCGGTCAGGCGCGTGTACATCTTCAGCGCCTTGTCGCGGCTGATCGTGCCTTCCTCGACCGTGCGGCGCAGCGCGTCGAGCCCTTTGAAGGCGTCGAGGGCGACGTTCAGGCGCTCCTCGGACCGTCCGTCGAGGGCATCGCGGGAGTCGGAGCTCTTCGCCCTGGACTCGACGTCGGCCACATGTTTGTCGGTGGCCACACGGCTGCGGCGCAGCGCGGCGAGGGCGTCCGAGGCGCGGGGGTCCGCCAGGTAGACGAGGGTCTGGCGCCGCTCCTCCTGGACCACTTGGGCGGTGTCCTGGATGGGTATGGCCAGGTCGTCGATGATGTGGGCGGTGTCGATCAGCTTGTTCGCCTCGCGCCCGGTGAGGAAGGTGGCGAAGCCCCAGATCGCCGTGAGGGACACGAGCGGCACGAGCAGCAGTGCCACGATCTTCCGGCGGATGGACTTCCCGCGAAAGCGCATGGCCTCCCCCAGATCGGGCCCCTCACAGCCGCGCAATGGCCTGGGGCACACATGTGCGTCAACAAACGGCGCGAGCCTACTACTGACACACGTGCAACTCGAAGGCACGTCCGGACGCTTTTCGGCCGTGACGCGAAAGCTGCGTCCTTAGTTGTCCGCCCATTGGGGGAGATTGCCTCCCGCATGCGGCACATGCCAGACGGCTTCATCACCGGTGCCACCGGGCCCAGTTGGCCTGAAGTGTTCGTCGGGTGGAACCGTTCGGGCCGAAAGCCGATCTCTCCTCCCGGGGCGGGAATCTTCCGCGGCGCTCATTCGTCGATCAGTACGAGGGACGGTGCGGGCGGGGACGGAGCGGCACGGGGGCCCGACGGCGCGCACGGTGGCCCGACGGCACGAGAGTCGCCGGTAAGACGTGGCAGAGGCCCTGGCGGGCGCGGCGTAAAGCAGCGTAAAACGGGCAGCAAGTGGAGAGTCGGACATGAGAGCTCTCGATGGACCGGCCGCGAGGCAGGGGCAGAACAGCGGCACGGGCAAGGCAGCGGGGGGAGTGACGAGTTGATGGGCACGACAGAGCGCCACCGGGCTTCCGGGAATACGGCGTCCGGACATGGGGCGTCCGGGAGCAGGACCCTTGGGGGCGGGGCCTCAGGGGGCGGGGCCTCAGGGAGGCTCGCGAGCGCCGATGTGGCGCGAGAGGACCGGGAGTTGGACAAGGCTCCACAACGGCGTACGTCCGGCCGGGCCGACGAGACCCGGGAGCGGCGCAAGCCGGCCACGACGCCTGGCGGCGGGGACCGCCCCAAAGCGGCGGGGCGGCGAGGTGGGCAGCGGGGTTACGTCGAGGTCCCGGACGACGAGTTCCTGGACGCCGAGGCCCTGGACGCTGACGAGGGCATGGAGCGGCGGCCCTTGTGGGTGGAGGAGCCCGCCACCCGGCGGCGGTTGCCGGATCCCGTGCGCACGGCGGCCGTCCGTGCGGTGCTGATCGTGTCGTTGACGCTCATCCAGGCGATGACGGCGTTCTTCTGCGCGATGGCCGAGTCCTGGCTGGCCTTCCCCATGGTGCTGAGCAGCGTGGCCGGCACGATCGTCGCCACCTGGGCGGTGTGCGACGTGTGGGTGACCCGCCAGGTCTGGAACCAGCGCAACGGCGTGGTGTCGGTGCCGAGCAGCACGGCACGCCGGCTGCGGCGCGAGCGACGCAAGGCCCGTCGCGACGCGCGGGTGGCCGCCCGCGCCAAGGAGGGCATACGGAACCGGGGCGGGGCAGGACAGTTGTCGCACTCCTGACTCGGACCTCGCGCCCGACGCCCCGGCCTTCGGACCTCGGCCGCTTCGGACCTCGGCCGCTTCGGCCTCGGCCGCTTCGGACCTCGGCCGCTTCGGACCTCGGCCGGATTCAGACCGCGGCCACTTGTCGCGCTCGTAGTTCCCTTCGCAACTTCATGAAGGGACGGGGGCAGTTGACGGCCAGGGCGGCAGTCACGCGGCCGCCGTGTTCGTACACGGCCAGGAAGCTGCCGTCGTCCGGACTGCCTTCCGCGATGCGTACGGCGGCGTCGACGGGGCGGTGCCCGGCGAACTGGATGCGGGATCCGTACTGGTCGGACCAGAAATACGGCTGCGCGGTGACGGCCTCCACGGTGTGAGCGGCGAGCAAGTTCCGTACGGCGACACGGGGTTGCTCCGTCGCGCTCGTCCAGTGCTCGGCGCGGACGCCGCCCACGCGGGCGACATCCCCCACAGCGACCACGTGCGGAAGAGAGGTGACGCAGCCGTCGTCGCACAGGACGCCGTCGCGTACGGCGAGCGACGTGCCCGCGAGCCAGGCGGTGTTGGGCGTGGCGCCAATGCCGACGACGACCACGTCGGCGGGCAGGAGACGGCCGTCGGACAGTTCGACGGCGGTGACGCGGCCGGAGCGGTGCGGGCCGGGGTCATCCGGGCCTGGGTCGCCCGGGCCGGGGCCACCCATGCCTGGGTCGCCCGCGCCGGGGCCGTCCGGGCCCCCGGCGACTGCCGTGTCGGCGGAGGCCATGCGGTGAAGGCATGCCACGCCCGTTCCGGTGAGCAGCCGGGCGCCGCCCCGCCGGTGCAGGTCGGCGCAGAACGCGGCCATGTCCGGGCCGAGTTGGGGTAGCAGCGGCAGAGGTGCGGCCTCGACGACGGTCACGTCGTGGCCGAGGGCGACGCACGACGACGCCGTCTCCGCGCCGATGAAGCCGCCGCCGATGACCACGACGCGCCGTGGGCCGTGGGCCAGGTCGGCGCGGAGAACACGGGCGTCGTCGAGGGTGCGCAGGGTGTGGACGCCCGCGGGCCAGGGGCCCGGCAGACGGCGGGCCGACGCACCGGTCGCGACGACGACACCGTCGGTGACGACGGCCCGGCCGTCGTCGAGGAGGACGGCGCGGCCGCGCTGGTCGAGACCGGTCGCGTGGACGCCGAGCAGCCACTCGGCGGCCAGCTCACCGATCTCCTCGGAGTCGGTGAGGGCAAGGGAGTCGGTGAGGGCGAGCGTGTCTTCGGCGGGGGTGCCGGTGCGGGGATCAGCGGCACCGGTGCAGGGATCACCGAGGCCGGTGCGGGAATCGTTGGAGGTGAGGAAGTCCTTGGACAGCGGAGGCCGGTCGTACGGCAGGTGGGGCTCGGCGCCGACGATCACGAGACGCCCGTCGAAGCCCTGGGCACGCAGCTCGCGCGCGGCGTACAGACCGGCGAGGGAGGCGCCCACCACGGTGACGGTGTTCATGCGGCGGAGCCCTCACCGGTGAGCGGGTTCCGCCCGGAGCCGGCGATCGAAACGCCGACTGGGACCTGGGCGGAGACGCCCGCCGGCACGGAGGCGGAAGCGGCGGCGGAGGCCGGGACCGGCACGGCCACCGGGTCCGTCAGGTGGACATGGATCGTTCCGTCGACCACGCTCACGCGATGGGTGCGCACCGGACGGCGGGCGGGCAGGCAGGTCGGCTGTCCCGTGCGGAGGTCGAACGACGCGGCGTGCAGCGGACATTCGACCAGGCAGCCTTCGAGCCAGCCCTCCGAGAGGGAGGCGTCCTGGTGGCTGCAGGTGTCGTCGACGGCGTACAGCGCGCCGTCGGCGTTGAACACCGCGACGGGCGGCGTGGTATCGAGACGGACGGACTCGCCCGCAGGGAGGTCTTCGAGGCGGCAGACGGGAATCACGGGCCCTCCTCTGGGTGGCCGGCCCGGTAGGGGCCGTTTCGGCCAGGGACTCTTCGGTAACGTGGAGTTTCATATGGCGCACCAGAGAGCGCTATGCGCAACAGAATCCGGTGGGATGCCCATCGCGTCAAGGGGCTCCCTGGGACGCGGCTTGAAGCGGCCGCCGAGTGGTGAGAGTTGAGATATGACCCGCACGCGGAAAGAGCCTGGCCAGAACGAGGAGCCGCACCAGGGAACGCCCCATGGGCAGCGCGGTGAAGCACTCCCGGAGCAGCCCGCGAAGCCGCGCGAGCCGCAGGGCAAGGCGCCCGCCGGTTCCGTGCAGTCCGTGGACCGCGCGGTGAGCGTCCTCGAGATCCTCGCCCGGCACGGCGAGGCCGGGGTCACCGAGATCGCCGACGAGCTGGGGGTGCACAAGTCGACGGCGTTCCGGCTGCTCGGCGTGCTCGAAAACCGCGGGCTCGTCGGGCAGGCGAAGGACCGCGGCAAGTACTTCCTCGGGGCGGGCGTGCTGCGCCTCGCCGGGGCCGCGGCCGTGCGGATGGACATCTCCCAGGAGGGCGGGCCGGTCTGCCGCGAGCTCGCGGACGAGCTGGGCGAGACGGTCAACATCGCCGTCCTCGACGACGACGCCGCGGTCAACATCATGCAGGCCCGCGGACCGGCGTCCGTGACCGCGCAGAACTGGCTGGGCCGGCGCACCCCGCTGCACGCCACCTCCAGCGGGAAGGTGCTCCTCGCCCACCTCCCGACGACCCTGCGCGAGGGCCTGGTCGCCCGCACCCTGCCGCGCATCACCGAACACACGGTGACCGGGACGGTGGCGCTCCGCCGCGACCTGGAGACCGTCGTCGAGCAGGGCTACGCGATCGCCGTGGAGGAGCTGGAGGTGGGCCTGGCCGCCGTGGCGGCGCCGGTGCGCGCGCACGACGGCAAGGTCATCGGCGCGCTCAGCGCCTCCGGTCCGGTGTACCGGCTGACCGAGGACCGGCTCACCGAGCTGGCCAAACGCACGGTCGCGGCGGCGGTGGAGCTGTCGCGCCGGATGGGCTACGGCTTCTGACGAGGGCGGGGCCCACGGCCCCGCCGCCCCTGCCCGCAAGCGCCCCGGGCCCTGAGCCCCGAGAGCGCGGAGCCGGACCTTCCCGGCCCCGCGCTCTGTCGTGTTCCGGGCTCTTCCGCGCCGCCCGCAGCGATTTGCCAAGCGTTCACTCCCGCCCCTTGACGGCTCCTTGATGCCGCTCTCACGATGTCTCTCATAGCGCAACCGATCGTGGAGTACGCAACAACGACTCACAGTCGAGGAGCCTGGCCGTGCCACACGAGGTCCGTGGCGTCGTCGCCGCGAAGAAGGGCGCACCCGTCGAGGTGCAGACGATCGTCGTGCCGGATCCCGGACCGGGAGAGGTACTTGTCACCGTGCAGGCCAGCGGGGTCTGCCACACCGATCTGCACTACCGGGAAGGCGCTGTCTCCGACGACTTCCCGTTCCTGCTCGGGCACGAGGCCGCCGGCACCGTCGAGGCGGTCGGCACCGACGTGGGCGGCCTGGCGCCAGGCGACTACGTGGTCATCGCCTGGCGCGCCCCCTGCGGAACGTGCCGCTCCTGTCTGCGGGGCCGTCCCTGGTACTGCTTCGACTCCCGCAACGCGGCGCAGCCCATGACGCTCCTCGACGGCACCCCGCTCAGCGCCGCCCTCGGCATCGGCGCCTTCGCCGAGAAGACACTCGTCGCCGCGGGCCAGGCCGTGAAGGTCGACCCGGCGGCCCGGCCGGAGGCCGCCGGCCTGATCGGCTGCGGCGTGATGGCCGGATACGGGGCGGCGGTGAACACCGGGAACGTGGGCCGCGGCGACACCGTCGCCGTCATCGGTTGCGGCGGCGTGGGCTGTGCCGCGATCGCCGGGGCCTCGCTCGCCGGGGCCCGGCGCGTGATCGCCGTCGACATCGACGACAAGAAGCTCGACGGCGCCACCCGCTTCGGGGCCACCCATACCGTCAACTCCCGCGGCACCGACCCCGTCGAGGCGGTGCGCGGGCTCACCGGCGGTTTCGGCGTCGACGTCGCCATCGACGCGGTCGGCGTCCCGGAGACGTACAAGCAAGCCTTCTACATGCGGGACCACGCCGGCGTACTCGTCCAGGTCGGTGTGCCCGATCCGGCGATGGCCGTCGAGCTGCCGCTGATCGACCTGTTCTCGCGCGGCGGCGCGCTCAAGTCCTCGTGGTACGGCGACTGTCTGCCCACGCGGGACTTTCCGCTGCTCGTCGACCAGTACCTCAGCCGCAGGCTCGACCTCGGCGCCTTCGTGACGGAGAAGATCGCCCTCGCCGAGGTCGAGGAGGCGTTCGCCAGGATGCAGCGCGGCGAGGTGCTGCGATCGGTGGTGGTCCTGTGACCGGCGTACGACACGAGCCGCACGCCGCCGACGCGCGCGACCCGCACTCCCCCGGCGTCGGCGGCACCCCGGCCGTCCCGGCCGCCCCGCGCGTCGTCGTCATCGGTGCCGGAATCGTCGGCTGCTCCCTCGCCGACGAGCTGACCGCCCGCGGCTGGACCGATGTCACCGTCCTCGAACAGGGCCCGCTGCACGCCCCTGGCGGCTCCACCTCGCACGCGCCCGGGCTCGTGTTCCAGACCAGCCCCTCCAGGACGCTGAGCGAGTTCGCCGCGTACACCGTGAGGAAGTTCGGCGCGCTCACCGTGGACGGGCTCTCCTGCTTCAACCCGGTGGGCGGCCTGGAGCTGGCCACCACGCAGGAGCGCTGGGCCGACCTGCACCGCAAGGCGGGCCTCGCGGCGTCCTGGGGCATCCGCGCCGAGCTGGTGGGCGCCGCGCGCTGCAAGGAGCTGTGGCCGCTGCTCGACACCGGCCAGGTGCTCGGTGGCCTCCACACGCCCGACGACGGCCTGGCCCGCGCCGTCCTCGCCTGCCGCGCGCAGATCGACCGTGCCACCGGCCGCGGCGCCCGCTTCCTGGACCGGCACACGGTCACCGGCATCGAGCGCGCGGAGGGCCGCGTCACCGGCGTCGTCACCGACCGCGGCACCTTCCCCGCCGACCACGTCGTGTCGGCGGCGGGCTTCTGGGGCCCGGTGATCGGGCGGATGGCGGGCGTCGACGTCCCCCTGCAGCCGCTCGCCCACCAGTACGCGCGGACGCTCCCGCTGCCCGAGCTCGCCGGTGTGAACGACCCGCGCACCGAGGCATCCCGGCCCATCCTCCGCTTCCAGGACCGGGACCTGTACTTCCGCGAGCACACCGACCGCGTCGGCATCGGCTCGTACGCCCACCGGCCGCTGCCCGTCGACCCGTTCGCCGTGCCCGCGTACGACGAGGCGACCGCCGGCGGTCTGGCCATGCCGTCGTCGTACCCGTTCACCGAGGAGGACTTCGCGCCGAGCTGGCAGGACTGCTGCGGACTGCTGCCCGCGCTCAAGGAGTCGGCCGTCGAAGAGGGCTTCAACGGCGTGTTCTCCTTCACCCCGGACGGCATGCCGCTGCTGGGCGAATCCCCCGCGCTGCACGGGTTCTGGCTCGCCGAGGCCGTCTGGGTCACGCACTCCGCGGGCGTGGCGAAGGCCGTCGCCGAGTGGATGGTCGACGGCCGGCCCACCGTCGACGTACACGACTGCGACCTCACCCGCTTCGAGGAAGCCCAGCGCTCCCCCGCGTACATCGCCGACCGCGGCGCCCAGCAGTTCGTCGAGGTCTACGACGTCATCCACCCGCACCAGCCCATGGACGAGCCGCGCCCCCTGCGGGTCAGCCCCTTCTACGCACGCCAGCGGGAGCTGGGCGCGGTCTTCCTGGAGGGCGGCGGCTGGGAGCGGCCCCACTGGTTCGAGGCCAACGCCGCGCTGGCTGCCGACGTGGACGTGCCCGCGCGGGACGCCTGGTCGAGTCGGTACTGGTCGCCCATCGCCGCCGCCGAGGCGCGGGCCACCCGCGAGCGGGTCGCGCTCTACGACATGACGCCGCTGCGCCGCCTGGAGGTCACAGGGCCCGGAGCCCTCGGCTTCCTTCAGCGCATGACCACCAACAACCTTCGCAAGAAGCCTGGTTCGGTCACCTACACCCTCCTTCTGGACGAGGCGGGCGGCGTCCGCTCCGACCTGACCGTGGCACGGCTCGCCCCCGCCCAATTCCAGGTCGGCGCCAACTCCCCCGCCGATCTCTCCTGGCTACAGTCGCACGCGCCCGACGACGTCCACATCAGGGAGATCACCCAAGGGACGTGCTGCGTCGGCGTGTGGGGGCCGCTGGCCCGCGCGCTCGTACAGCCGCTGACCCGCGACGACTTCTCGCACGCGGCCTTCGGCTACTTCAAGGCACGCCGCACGCATCTGGGGCATGTGCCGGTGACGGCGCTGCGCCTGAGCTATGTCGGCGAGCTGGGCTGGGAGTTGTACACCAGCGCCGACCTGGGACTCCGTCTGTGGGACACGCTGTGGGAGGCGGGCCGGGAGCTCGGTGTGATCGCCGCCGGGCGCAGTGCCTTCAACAGCCTGCGCCTGGAGAAGGGCTATCGCGCCTGGGGCCAGGACATGACGGCTGAGCACGACCCGTACGAAGCGGGTGTCGGCTTCGCCGTCCGCATGGACAAGGACGACTTCGTGGGACGCGAGGCGCTCGCGCGCCGTGGCCCGCTCACGCGCAGACTCACCGCGCTCCTCCTTGACGACCCGGCCGCCGTCGTCCTCGGCAAGGAACCCGTGTACGTCGGCGGGGAGACCGGCGGCGCGCCCGCCGGCTACGTCACCAGCGCCGCGTACGGCTACACGCTGGGCCGCTGCGTCGCCTACGCCTGGCTGCCGCCGCTCACCACGGGCACCGGCGTGCACATCGAGTACTTCGGCGAGCGGGTCTCCGCGACCGTGGCCGACGAGCCGCTCTTCGACCCCGAGATGACCCGAATCCGGAGGTGACCCGCCGTGTCCCCCACCACCCCCAGCTACGACGTGATCGTGATCGGCCTGGGCGGCATGGGCAGCGCCGCCGCCCACCATCTGTCCGCGCGCGGGGCCCGCGTCCTCGGCCTGGAGAAGTTCGGCCCGGTGCACCAGCGCGGCTCCAGTCACGGCGGCTCCCGCGTCACGCGGCAGTCGTACTTCGAGGACCCCGCGTACGTACCGCTGCTGCTGCGCGCGTACGAGCTCTACGAGAAGCTGGAACAGGACACCGGCCGTGAGATCGCCACTCTGTGCGGCGGTGTGATGGTCGGCAGGCCGGACGGGCGGGTGGTCTCCGGGGCGCGGCTCTCGGCCGAGACCTGGGGCCTGCCGCACGAGATGCTCGACTCCCGGGAGATCCGCCGCCGCTTCCCGACGCTCACGCCGCGCGACGGCGAGGTGGCGCTGTACGAGGAGCGCGCGGGGCTCGTCCGCCCGGAGCACACGGTCGCCGCACATCTGCAACTCGCCACCCGCCAGGGCGCCGACCTGCACTTCGAGGAGCCGGTGACGCGCTGGGAGCCGTACGGCGGCGGGGTGCGGGTGCATACGGCCGAAGACACCTACACCGCGGGTCAGTTGGTGATCTGCCCGGGTGCCTGGGCGCCGCGGCTGCTCGCGGACCTCGGGGTTCCGTTCACCATCGAGCGGCAGATCATGTACTGGTTCCAGCCGACGGGTGGCGTCGGCCCCTTCCTCCCCGAGCACCATCCGATCTACGTGTGGGAGGACGAGGCGGGCGTCCAGGTCTATGGCTTCCCCTCGATCGACGGCCCTGACCTCGGCGTGAAGGTCGCCTTCTTCCGCAACGGCAGTGTGTGTACTCCGGAGACCATCGACCGCACGGTCCATCCGCACGAGGTCGCGGCGATGGCCGAGCACATGGCGCGGCACATCCCGCTGCTGCCCGGGCGTCTGCTCAAGGCCGCGACCTGCATGTACACGACGACACCCGACGAGCACTTCGTCATCACGCGCCATCCGGCGCACCCGGAGTCGGTGACGGTGGCCTGCGGCTTCTCCGGGCACGGCTTCAAGTTCGTGCCGGTGGTGGGCGAGATCCTCGCCGACCTGGCCCTCGACGGCACCACCGGGCATCCCATCGGCCTGTTCGACCCCCGCCGGATCACCGGCCCGCTCGATCCCGCGCCCGCCGCGGCGCCCGTCTGAGGAGTACGGACGTGACGACAGAGGTCTCCGCGAGCCTCATCGCGACGCTACCCGGCCACTACTACACCGACCCCGACGTCTTCCGCCAGGAGCAGGAGCGCCTCTTCGAGTCCCTGTGGTGCTGTGCCGTGCGCGCCGCCGACCTCGGCAAGCCGGGCGCGTACCGCACCGTCCAGATCGGCCGCGAGAGCGTCCTGATCACCCGCGCCCGCGACGGCGGCCTGCGCGCCTTCCTCAACGTCTGCCGCCACCGGGGCGCCCGCCTGTGCGCCGACGAGGCGGGAGAGGTCCGCCGCAGCCTCCAGTGCCCGTACCACGCCTGGACGTACGGCCTGGACGGCCGGCTGATCGCGGCCCCCAACCTGACGCGGATGCCGGACGTCGACCGTGCCGCGTACGGCCTCGTCGAGGTCGGTCTGCGGGAGTGGCTCGGCTATGCCTGGGTGTGCCTGGCCGAGCAACCGCCGTCCTTCGAGGAGACGGTGATCGGTGAGGCCGTGGAGCGCCTCGGCGATCCCGCGTCCATCGAGCGCTACCGCACACAGGACCTGGCACTCGGTCACCGCGTCCGCTACGACGTGCGCGCCAACTGGAAGCTGATCGTCGAGAACTTCATGGAGTGCTACCACTGCGCGACCATCCACCCCGAGCTGACCGATGTCCTGCCGGAGTTCGCCGACGGCTTCGCGGCGCAGTACTACGTAGGACACGGTGCCGCCTTCGGAGAGGACGTGCACGGCTTCACTGTCGACGGCAGCGCGGGGTTCGGGCGCCTGCCGGAGGTGGCCGACGACCAGGACCGCCGCTACTACGCGATCACCGTGAAGCCGGCCGTCTTCGTGAACCTGGTGCCCGACCACGTGATCCTGCACCGGATGTTCCCGCTGGCCGTGGACCGCACGGTCGTCGAGTGCGACTGGCTGTACGCACCCGACGTCGTCGCCTCCGGAGCCGATCTGTCGAAGTCGGTCGAGCTGTTCCACCGGGTCAACGAGCAGGACTTCGCGGCCTGCGAGCGCACGCAGCCCGCGATGCGCTCACGTGCCTACCGGGGCGGCGGCGTACTGGTGCCGACCGAGCACCACATCGGGATCTTCCACGAGTGGCTCACCCGGCGACTGGCTTCTTGAACATCCTTGTCGCGGTGATCTCGCCGTGCACCGTCTCCCCGGCCGGGGCCTGCTGCTCCTGCGGCAGGCCCGGCCGCAAGTGCTCCTCGACGCTGATGTACTTCAGGCCCGCGCGCAGGTCCGCGTCGTTGCGCAGCCGGATGACCAGCGGGAACTCCGCGAGCGCCGTCGTGTCGAACAGGCCGGTGGTGTACAGGAGCTGGACGCCGAGGGCGTCCGACACGGCGCGCTGGAGTTCCAGGAGGTACGTCGCGTTGGCGCGGCCGATGGGGTTGTCGAGGAACAGCGTGCCCGCGTGCCGGTGCTTGTCGCGGCCGCGGTCGTTGGAGCGCAGGGCGGCCATCGTGCAGTACAGGGCGATGGCGGCGGTCAGGAGCTGGCCTCCGGAGAACACGTCGCCCATCTGCCCGACCGGCACGCGCTCGGCGCGCAGCACGGCGTCCGGCTTGAGGATCTCCACAGCGACGCCACGCGGCTCCAGGGCGGCCTGAACTCCTCTGAGCAGCAGGGACATTCCGTCCCTTCGCAGGTCGGAGTTCTTCTTCACGGCCGCGCGCGTGGCCTCGTCGATGACCTCGCCGAGGCGTTCGGTGAGCGTGGCCTGGTCGGGCTCTTCGAAGCGGACGCGCAGGAACTCCTGGCCGGACCACTCCCCCAGGCCCTCGGGCAGCCGGGAGAGCCGCTGGGCGGAACGGAGCGTGGCGAGCGCCGACTCGACCAGGCCGCGCAGCCGGTCGACGATGCTGTCGCGGTTGCGCTCCAGCTGCTCCAGTTCGTCGGTGAGCACGCGCAGCCGGGGCGCGAAGGCGTCGGCCCACTTCTTGGCGTGCTCGGGCAGGGCGGAGGCGGGCAGTTCGCGGATCTGCTGGCGGGCGGGGGTGCGGACCTGTTCGTACCGGGTGGAGTTGGCGTGCCGGACCAGGATGTCGCTCGCCTCGCGGACGGCCGACTCGGCGGCGGACAGGTCGGCGGCGCAGCCGCGCAGGGAGCGGCGGGTCTCGGCGGCGGCCTGCCGGGCCTCCTCCAGGGTGCCGGGGTAGGGCTCGGGCTGCTCGTCGTCCTCGGTGTCGTGGTGCTCGCGCAGCAGGTCGCGCAGGAGCGCCGCCGTCTCGTCGAAGCCGCCGCCCGCCTCCTCCGTGGCGCGGTGGGTGTGCAGCAGCGCCGCGTGCGCCTCCTTGGCGCGGCTCAACGCCTCCGTGTGGGCGGCCAGTTCGCCCGTGGCGGTGCGCAGGAGCGCCTGGGCCTGCTCTGCGTCGGCGGGCACCAGGTCCTCGGGGAGCTCGGTGTGCGCGTCGCCGTCTTCGGGGGCGTGCCGTTCCGCCTCGCCGCGCAGCCGGCCGAGCTGTTCGCTGGCGGTGGAGGCGCGGGTCTCGATGAGCTGGACCTGGGCCTCCGCGCGGGCGGCGGCGGCCTGCCGGGAGGGCCCGTCGGCGCCGTCGGTGCCTTCGAGGAGCTGGGCGGCGCGGGTGCGCACCTTGTTGCTGAGCCGGTCGAGCTCGGCCAGGGCGGCGCTCTCGTCGCTCTCGGCGCGGGCCTGTTCGGCGCGCAGGTCGGCGCCGACTCCGACCTTCTCGTAGAGCTGCGATGCCGCGCGGTATGCCTCGCGCAGGGCGGGCAGCGAGGTCTTCGGGGCGTCCTGGTCCAGGGGTACGTCTTCGGGGGCGCCCGCGATCTCGGCGCGCTCCGCGCGCAGGGCACGCGCGGTGCGGCGGGCGTCGTCGGCGGCGCGCTGGGCGGG